>NZ_CP032364.1:624542-936813 GCF_003589745.1 Lachnoanaerobaculum umeaense
GCTAAAGAAGCTTATGAAAATTTTGATGAAAGAATAAATAAAATAAGAGATTTGAAATATTATCTGATGGATGAACTTGAAAAAATAGAAGGTACTGTTTTAAATACCGGCAGAGGTGAAAATTTTGCACCTCAAATAATCAGTGTATCTTTTGAAGATATTCGTGCTGAAGTCCTATTACATGCATTGGAAGACAGGGGAGTTTATGTATCAAGTGGTTCAGCCTGTTCTTCAAATCATCCGGGAATATCAGGTACGTTGAAAGCTATAGGCGTGAGAGAGGATTTACTTGATGCAACTATAAGAGTGTCGCTATCGGAGCTTAACAGTATGGAAGAGGCTGATTATTTCTTGAAAAATTTAAAGGAACTTTTGCCGCTTCTTAGAAAGTTTGTGAGGAAATAATGAAGTATAAATCATTTTTAATTAAATATGGTGAGATTGGTGTAAAGGGCAAAAACAGATATATGTTTGAAGATGCCTTGATGAAGCAGATAAGAACTGCTCTAAAGGAGGTATACGGAAAGTTTAGTGTATCTAAGGAACTTGGAAGAATCTATGTAGATATGGATGGAGAATATGACTATGATGAGGCCATATACAGACTTAGTAAGGTCTTTGGGATAGTCGGTATTTGCCCAATGGTAAGAATAGAATCAAAGGATTATGAAAACCTTAAATTAAAGGTAGTAGAATATGTGGATGCAGTATATTCTGACAAGAATTTCACTTTCAAGATAGATACAAGAAGAGCTGACAAGAACTTTCCGGGAACATCAGAGAGCATCAATGCAGAGCTTGGAGAGGTGATTTTAAATGCATTTCCCAAGATGAAGGTAAATGTAAGAAAGCCTGATGTACTTATAAAAGTAGAGATAAGAACATATATAAATATATATTCAGTAGAAATACCGGGACCGGGCGGAATGCCTATAGGTACAAACGGAAGTGCTATGCTCCTTCTTTCAGGCGGTATAGATTCACCTGTTGCGGGATATATGATTGCCAAAAGAGGAGTAAGAGTGGAGGCTGTATATTTCCACGCACCACCTTATACATCTGAAAGAGCTAAGAGAAAAGTTATAGAGCTTGCAGAGTTGGTTTCAAAATATACCGGTCCTGTAAATTTACATATAATCAACTTTACAGATATACAGCTTGCAATATATGAGAAATGTCCACATGATGAGCTTACAATTATCATGAGAAGATATATGATGAAGATAGCTGAAAGAATTGCAATAGAAAATGGTGATCAGGCACTTATTACAGGTGAGAGTATAGGGCAGGTGGCTTCTCAGACGATACAGTCTTTGCTTACCACAGATGCTGCAGCCTCTTTGCCTGTATTTAGGCCTCTTATAGGCTTTGATAAGCAGGAAATAGTGGAGATTTCAGAGAAAATAGGTACTTATGAGACATCTATACAGCCTTATGAAGATTGCTGTACTATATTTGTGGCAAAGCATCCTGTAACTAAGCCGATTTTGGAAAATATTGAAAGGTCTGAAGAAAATCTTGAAGGAATTATAGAAGAACTTTTAGAAAAGGCCGTGGAAACAAAAGAAAGAATTTTAGTAAAAGCATAAAATAAAAAAGTCTGGCAGGAAAATCTGTCAGACTTAAAAAATAAACTATTTGATGATATATGGAGAGAGAGCTTCAAGTATCTGCTCTACATTATCCTCAGCATGAATATTAAGATCGATAGGCTTTGATAAGTCCAAGCTGAAGATACCCATTATTGATTTTGCATCTATAACATATCTTCCTGAAACCAAGTCAAAGTCTACATCGTACTTAGCTAATTCATTTACAAATGACTTTACTTTGTCAATGGAATTAAGGGAAATTTGAACTGTTTTCATATAATCCTCCATGGTTAAAAATATTATGACAAATGGTACAAATACTTTAGAGTATCTGTGCATTTAGTTCTATGTATATCCTATATAAATTTTTTGGTAAAGTCAATAATATTTGATAAGTTAGAAAGGATTTTTATGAAAACGGTTGCTTTTCATACTTTAGGTTGTAAGGTCAATACATATGAAACAGAGGCTATGCAGCAGCTTATGGAGGCCGCAGGCTATAGTTGCGTGGAGTTTGGAGAAAGAGCGGATGTATATATAATAAATACCTGTTCAGTCACAAATATCGCGGACAGAAAGTCCAGACAGATGCTTCATAGGGCAAGAAAAATGAATGAAGATGCTATAGTGGTGGCTGCAGGATGTTATGTGGAGTCTGCAAAGGATAAGATTGATGAAGATCTCAGTATAGATATAATTGTAGGTAATAATAATAAAAATGATATAGTGAATATAATAAATGAATATCTGCAAAACAAAAAAGAGAATAAATTCATTATTGATATAAATAAAGAGATTGAATACGAGGAGTTCAGTATAAGCAAAATAAATGACCATACAAGAGCATTTATAAAAGTTCAGGATGGATGCAATCAATTTTGTTCATATTGTATCATTCCATTTACCAGAGGAAGGGTAAGAAGCAGAAAGATGGAAAATATACTGGATGAGGTAAAGAATCTTGCTTCTTACGGATATAAGGAGATAGTACTTACAGGCATACATCTCTCTTCATATGGAGTTGATTTTTTGGATGAGTCATATAATAAGAGAATGGAAAAACTTACACAGACTGAGGAGAGTGATGAGGAATTTGTCAATAAAAACGAGCTACTTTGTTTAATAGAAAATATTGCGGATATAGCCGGAATAGAGAGGATTCGTATAGGTTCACTTGAGCCAAGAATTATAAAAGAGAACTTCATAAAAAGATTAAGTGTAATAGATAAGTTTTGTCCACATTTTCATTTGAGCTTACAGAGCGGATGTGATAAGACCTTGAAAAATATGAATAGAAAGTATACTGCTTATGAGTTTTATGAGGGAGTAGAGCTTATAAGAAAGTATTTTAATTCACCGGCTATTACCACCGATATTATTGTAGGTTTTCCGGGGGAATCTGAAAGTGATTTTGAAGAGAGCAGGAAGTTTATAGAAAAGGTGAAGTTCTATGAAACGCATATATTTCCATATTCTATTAGAGAGGGAACAAAGGCTGCAAAAATGTCACAAATAGATGGTAATGAAAAGGTAAAGAGAGCTAATATCTTAAATGAAATAAATATAAATAATCAAAAAGAGTTTAGAGATTTGAGACTTGGTAAAGAAGATGAAATGCTTTGTGAAGAATTACTGATAAAGGATGGCATAGAATATTTTACAGGATATACAAAAGAATATGTAAAAGTTGCTTTTTTAAACAGAGGCTTTAAGACCAATGATATCATAAAGGGAAAGATAGTAGATTTTCTTACAGATGATATACTCTTGATGAAATAAGATATTTTGCCGAGAATATTTATACACCTTTGAAATTGTAGCATACTATCTTTGTTAAAAAATAATATTGCAATATATCCTAGTATCGTGATAGAATAGAGCTTATTAGAAAAGGAAGCGTGATGATATGGATGTTCAAGATACACAATTTTTTAGAGCAGTGCAAGAAAATAAAATGGATGTAAATGAAGTCTTGAAGCTGGTATATGAAGCTTTAACAGAAAAGGGCTATAATCCATTAAATCAGATAGTCGGCTATGTGATGTCAGGGGATCCAACATATATCACAAGTCATAATAGTGCAAGAAGTCTTATCATGAAAGTAGAGCGTGATGAGATAGTAGAAGAATTATTAAAAAGCTATATTGATAAAAATCTTAGTTGAACTTTTTTAAGATGATAACTTAACAAGCCGCGTGATGGACCTTTTGGGGCTGGGTCATACAACAAAACATATTATGAAACAGTATGAGAAAAGATGTATGAGGAAGTTTGCTTGTAAGTAGACTTCTTTTATATTTTAAGGTCATATATCATGCCTATATTATGCATGACTTCCTAAATTATACAATGTAGGTAGGGATTTGAGCAGAGGTAAAATTGAAAGAAAGAATCATGGGACTTGACTATGGTTCAAAGACAATAGGTGTTGCTATAAGTGATGAACTTGGGCTTACAGCACAACCCTTTGAGACCATTGAGAGAAGTGGAGAAAACAAACTTAGAAGATCTTTAGCAAGGATTTCTGAGATAGTAAAAGAAAAGAATATAAGGAAAATAGTAGTGGGGCTTCCGGTAAATATGAGTGGTGAAAATGGAGAAAGAGTCGCTCTTACTTTAGCATTTGTGGAAAAGCTTAAATCAAGAGTGGATGTACCGATAATAATGCAGGATGAAAGGCTTACTACAATGGAAGCAGATGAAATACTGGATGAATCCGGAGTTAAAAAGAAAGATCGAAAGCAGTTTATAGATCAGATTGCTGCCGGTATCATTTTAAGAGAATATATGGAGAAGGAAAATGGACAATAATAGTGTATTTTTTGTAACTGAAGATGGAGAAAATATTGAATTTAATATTATAGATGAAACTAAGTTAAATGGTATCAGCTATATATTGGTTACAGACAGCCCACAAGATGAAAGCGGAGATTGTTATATTATGAAGGATATTTCATCAGAGGATGAAGAGGAAGCAAATTATATCTTTGTAGAAGATGAGAATGAGCTGAATGCAGTATTTGAAATATTTGAAAAAATGATGGATGAGGATATAGAAATCATAAAATGATTTTTGATGTGAATATATTTAATTTAGAAAGGAATGAAATTTGAACGAGAATGAGAAAAATCCATTGCTGAATATGCAAAGAATAATGCAAGAAAGCAAGGAGCTGAGTGAAGCCAGTGCAAGTGATATGGGTGATACTGTGCAGGAGAAGAAAGTAAAAAAAGAGAAAACTGTAAATGCAAGATTAAAGCATGAACAGAGTAATAAGAAAGCTACAGTACAAAAGAAAACCAAAACTTTAGAGACTACAGATGAGATCAAGCCGGTGAGGAAAACTGCGACAAAAAAGACAAAGACTGCAAATGCAAAAGAAGCGGAAGGCACAGTTGATGAGACAAAGAAGAGCAGAGCAAGGTATGTAGGACCTACAGATAAGAATGTACCGTCTTTAGCAGAGCAGGTATCAAGCATTTTGATGGAGAACACAAATAAGAAGAAAAAAGGCAGAACAAAAAAAGCAGGAAAAAAAGTTAAAATCATACCACTTGGTGGACTTGAACAAATAGGTATGAATATCACTGCTTTTGAATATGATGACAGTATCATGGTAGTGGACTGCGGTCTGGCATTCCCAAGTGATGATATGTTGGGCATAGATTTGGTAATACCTGATATAACATATTTGAAAGACAATTATCTGAAGGTAAAAGGCTTTTGTATAACACATGGACATGAGGATCATATTGGAGCGTTGCCATATATATTAAAGCAGCTGAATGTGCCTGTGTATGGTACAAGACTTACCTGTGCTTTGATAGAAAAGAAGTTAAAAGAGCATCAAATTGATGATACTGCAAAACTTAATATAGTAAAATATGGAGATACCGTAGGCCTTGGAGATTTTAAAGTGGAGTTTGTAAAAACAAATCACTCTATTGCAGATGCTGCTTCACTTGCTATATTTACTCCGGCAGGAACTATCTTCCATACAGGAGACTTTAAGGTTGACTATACTCCTGTATTTGGAGATCCGGCAGATCTTGGAAGAATGGCTGAGATTGGTAAGGCAGGTTGTCTTGCTATGCTCTCAGATTCTACCAATGCAACAAGAGCCGGTTTTACCATGTCAGAGAGAACAGTCGGAAAGACCTTTGATCTTATATTTGCAGAGCATAGAGACAGTAGAATTATAGTGGCTACATTTGCTTCAAATGTGGATAGAGTACAACAGATAATAAATACTGCATACAAGTATGACAGAAAGGTAGTGGTAGAAGGTCGAAGCATGGTAAATGTTATAGGAACTGCTGCCGAGCTTGGATATATTGATATTCCTGAGGGAACCTTAATAGATATCGACCATCTAAAGGATTATCCACAGGAGAAGACAGTTATCATTACAACGGGAAGTCAGGGAGAGTCTATGGCAGCTCTTTCAAGAATGGCTTCATCCATACATAGAAAGGTTGAAATAGTGCCGGAGGATGTAGTAATAATGAGTTCGACACCTATTCCCGGAAATGAGAAAGCAGTTTCAAAGGTTATAAATGAGCTTTCTATGAAGGGTGCAGAGGTGATTTTCCAGGATACTCATGTATCAGGGCATGCCTGTCAGGAGGAGATAAAACTTATGTATTCTCTGTTAAAGCCCAAGTTTGCACTGCCTGTGCATGGTGAATATAGGCATCTTATGGCAGGAAAATGTCTCGCTGAGGCTGTAGGTATACCAAGCGAAAATGTGCTTATTATGTCAAGTGGAGATGTGGTAGAGCTTAGTGAAGATTCTTGTAAGATAGCAGGTCATGTTGAAGCCGGTGGTGTCTTTGTAGATGGACTGGGTGTGGGTGATGTCGGAAATATCGTGCTTCGTGATAGGCAAAGCTTGTCACAAAATGGTATAATAATAGTGGCAATGAGTCTGGAGCATGGAACAAATAGATTGCTTTCAGGTCCGGATATAGTTTCAAGAGGATTTGTGTATGTGAGAGAGTCTACTGATTTGATGAATGAGGCAAGTGCTGTGGTGAGAGAGGCTGTGGCTGATTGTCTTCATGCCAGAATCACAGATTGGTCAAAGATAAAAAATGTTGTAAGAGATTCTTTAAGCGAATTCTTATGGAAGAGGATGAAGAGAAATCCTGTGATATTGCCGATAATAATGGAGATACATTAGTAAATGAGCAAAGAAACTACATCAAAGAAGAAGACAAAAAGAAGATTGGCTTCATTCTTTGGGAAAATAGTTATCTATATCTTGATTCTTATACTGATAGCGGGTATACCCTTTGCCTATCAATTTGGGCATAGTATATTTTACGGTTCAAGTGTAGATATCCCTCCGGGCAGAAATGTGGGGGTAAGCATAGATGAAAATACAAGTTTTGGACAGCTGGCAGATATTCTATATGGTGACGGTATTATAGAGAACAAGTTTTCATTTGAGATACAAGCTAAGTTTTTTGATATCAGAATGCATACAGGTGATTATATTTTTAACTCATCACAGACTTCAAGAGAGATATTGGAAATGATTGATGAAGGGGCTTCGGAGAGCAATTACAATGATAACAAATCCTAGAATTTTGGAATATTTGGATATTATCTCTCCACTAAATTCACCTACAGTAGAAAAAATAAGGTCTGTAGCAAAGACAAATTATATTCCAATTATTAAAAGAGACACAGAAAATCTTTTAAAATTTGTTTTGCGAATGCAAAACCCACAAAAGATTCTGGAGATTGGTTGTGCAGTCGGGTATTCAGCTATAATTATGTTGGAAAACTCTAATGCTGATATAATTACTATAGAAAAAATGCCGGAGAGAGTAAAAGAAGCTAAAAATAATATAAAATATGCTAATATGGAAAAAAGAGCGAATGTAGTGGAAGGAGATGCCGGGGAAGTGCTGGAGAAACTAATAAAAGCAAATGAAAAGTTTGATTTTATTTTTATGGATGCAGCTAAAGCACAGTATATCACCTGGTTGCCAATGGTAAAGGCTCTTTTAAAAGATAATGGAATGATTTTTTCTGATAATTGTTTGCAAGAGGGAGACTTGTTAGAGTCTTCCTTTGCGATAAGAAAAAGAGATAAGACCATACATAAAAGAATGAGAGAATACATATATCTTCTTTTGCATGATAAGGATTTGGAGTCATGGATATTTTCAATAGGAGATGGAGTTTTACTTAGCAAAAATAGGAGGTAATTTGAGAAGTTTAGAACTTTTAATACCTGCAGGCAATCTTGAAAACCTAAAGGTTGCAATAGATTACGGTGCTGATGCAGTATATATAGGTGGTGAGTTTTTTAGCCTTAGAGCAAAGGCAAAGAATTTCACTAAGGAGGATATGAAGGCAGGAATAGAATATGCCCATAAAAGAGGCAAAAAGATTTATGTAACAGCAAATATCCTTGGACATAATGATGATCTTGAAGATGCAAGGGGTTACTTTGAGGAGTTAAAAGAAATAGGTCCGGATGCTCTGATAATATCAGATCCGGGAATATTTACCATTGCAAAGGAAGTCTGGCCTGAGGTGGAGATTCATATATCCACACAGGCAAATAATACAAATTATGCTACATATCTCTTCTGGTGGAAGCTTGGAGCAACAAGAGTTGTTACAGCTAGGGAGCTTTCACTAGAGGAGATAAAAAAGATTAGAGACAGCATTCCTGAGCAAATGGAGATAGAGACATTTGTACATGGAGCAATGTGTATGTCATATTCAGGCAGATGTTTGTTGAGTAATTTCTTTACCGGTAAGGATGCTAATCGTGGTGAATGCACTCATTCCTGTAGATGGAAGTATTCAGTGGTTGAAGAAAAAAGACCCGGAGAATATATGCCGGTTTATGAAAATGAGAGAGGTACATATATTTTTAATTCCAAGGATCTCTGTATGATTGAATATATTCCGGATCTTATAAAGGCAGGTATAGACAGTTTTAAGATAGAAGGTAGAATGAAAACTGCACTCTATGTGGCAACGGTGGCAAGAACCTATAGGAAGGCTATAGATGATTATCTAAAATCATCTGAAATTTTCAAGGAGAATTTGGAGTGGTACAAATCTGAGATAGGAAAATGTACCTACAGAGAGTTCACTACCGGATTTTTCTTTGGAAAGCCTGACAGTGATACACAGATTTATGATAGCAATACCTATGTAAAGAATTATATTTATATAGGAACAGTGAATGAGGTGGATGAAAAAGGAAGAACAATATTCAATCAAAAGAACAGGTTTTTCGTTGGGGACAGCATAGAGGTTATGAAAAAGAATGGTGAAAATATTGCTCTACGTGTTGAGTCAATTGAGGATGGAAAAGATGAAAAGATGGATAGTGCTCCACATCCTTTGCAACTTTTGAAAGTGACATTTGATAAACAGGCAGTTGAAGAAGGAGATATATTACGAATTTATAATCCCGAAAGAGGATAATGGAGGTATAATGATTATATTTATACTTGGTATACTATGTGGGATATATGGAACTGTAGTTATTTTTATGACAGGCTTTTTGGAATTGCAAAATTACATATGGTATGTATTTGCATTTGTATTTTTTGCCCTTGGTAAACTTTTTAAACTTTATCTAAATAAGAGAATTCCATTGTGGTCTGTGGTATCTGTCTATACTTTGGCGACTCTTGGAATTCTTATTTTTATTATAACGGTAGTAATAATAAGATTGTCACTGCCAAAGAATGATGAGCCCGGACTTGATTTTTTGATAGTGCTGGGATCAAAGCCTGATATGGAAAAAAATGGAAGTGAAGCGAAGTACAGACTTGATAAGGCTATAGAGTACATTGAAGAAAATCCCTACACAATGCTGATAATAAGTGGTGGCATTACAAGAGACGGAAAAATAGAAGCAATTGAAATGGCGGATTATCTGATAGAAAACGGTATAGATAGAGATAATATTTTAGTAGAGATAGAGTCGCATAATACTAGAGAGAATTTGATATATTCCAAAGCACTGATTGATAAATACAACGAAGATATGAAAAGAAATACAAATCTTATAATTATAAATGATATAGGACCGGTGCTGGAGGTGGAGGACAGACCTCAAACTATAGGTGTTTTGACAAATGATTTTCATATATTCAGATCAATGCAAGCTGCAAAAAAGATAGGATATACACAAGTTTTTCCGATCAGTGCAAGATCTAACAAAGTTTTATATTTACATATGATGATGAGGGAGACATTTGCAATTTTGAAGTACAAGTTTTTAGGATATATTTAATATTTTTATTAAGGAGGCAGGATATTGAAAAATTATAATATTGAGGAACAATTAAATCGTATAAAAGACTTATCTACATATGAGATAAAAGATATATCAGATATAGAAGAACTCAGTGTAAAAGCTGTTGTTCTTGAACATAAAAAGACTAAGGCAAGAATATTTACATTGCTTGCAGAGGATAATAATAAGGTATTTACTATCGGATTTAGAACACCTTCAAAGGATTCAACAGGAGTTGCACATATTTTGGAGCATTCGGTACTTTGTGGTTCTAAGAAGTTCCCTGCAAAGGATCCTTTTGTAGAGCTTGTAAAGGGTTCTCTCAACACATTTTTAAATGCAATTACATATCCTGATAAGACTGTTTACCCGGTTGCATCATGTAATGACAAGGATTTTGATAATTTGATGGAAGTTTACCTGGATGCGGTATTTTATCCTAATGTATACAATGAGGAGAAGATATTTAAGCAGGAGGGCTGGCATTATGAAGTAGTGGATGATAAGGGAAATCCTGATGAAAACGGTGATATTATACTCAATGGTGTAGTATACAATGAGATGAAGGGTGCTTTTTCATCTGCGGACAGTGTGCTGGAAAGATCTATAACAAAGGTATTATTTGAGGGCCATTCCTATGGTGAGGAATCAGGTGGAGATCCTGACTTTATTCCTACTTTGACATATGAGAATTTCCTTGATATGCACTCAAAGTACTACCACCCGTCAAACTCATATATTTATCTCTATGGAGATATGGATATGGCAAAGAAACTCGAGTGGATAGACAGAGAGTATCTTGATAAGTTTGAATATAGAGAAGTAGACTCAAAGATAGAGGAAGTAAAGACATTTGACAGTGTAAAAGAGGCAAACTTTGAATATCCTATTACAGAGGCTCAGGGTGAGGAAAATGCGACGTATCTTTCATGGAATACTCTGGTAGGCGGAGAGCTGGATCCGGTTGTTTCTATGGGATTTCATGTACTTGAGTACATAATGATAGATGCACCGGGAGCATATATTACAGATGCACTGATAGATGCGGGTATCGGTGAGGATGTATTTGGAGGGTATGCAAATGGAATATCGGTACCTTATTTCACTGTAACTGCAAAGAATACAAATCTTGATAGAAAGCCTGAGTTTTTGGCCATTATAGAGGGAACTCTGAGGAAACATGCAGATGAAGGACTTGATAAGGAAACTATAAAGGCTGCCATCAATGTGTTTGAGTTCAAGGCAAGAGAAGCTGACTATGGTTCATATCCAAAGGGACTTATGTATGGACTTTCAAGTTTCGATTCTTGGCTTTATGATGCAGACCCTACAATACATTTAAGATTTGAAAATATTTTTAAGACTTTGAGAGAAGAAGTTGATAATAATTATTTTGAAAATCTAATACAGAAGTATCTTCTTGACAACAAGAATACTGCGATAGTTACTATGACACCTAAGAAGGGACTTACTACAAAGAAGGATGCGGATCTTAAGGCAAAGCTGAAAGCATTTAAAGATACATTGTCAAAAGAAGAAATAAAGAAGATATATGAGGATACTTTGGAACTTAAGAAGTATCAGTCAGAGCCTTCAAGTGAAGAAGCATTATTAAAGATTCCGCTACTAAGCAGAGATGATATAAGCAGAGAAGTAAAGATGCCTGAGTATGAAGAAAAAAGTGTAAAGGCTTCGGGAAAAGATATACCTGTAATTCATTCCAAAGTATTTACATCAGGAATCAATTATCTGAAGTTCATCTTCAATATTGATTTTGCAAATGAAGAAGAGCTTATGTATTTGGCACTTTTAAAGGAAATATTGGGATATATTGACACAAATAAGCAAAGCTATGCGGCACTGTCTACGAATGTAAATTTAAATTCAGGAGGAGTTGGATATGTTATAGAGGCATTTGCTACTAATGCCAACCCAATAGACTTTACTTTTGTATTTAGTGTAAATGCTAAAATTTTGTATGGAAAAGAATCTTGGCTCTATTCTAATGTAGCAGAAGTACTCACAATGTCAAAGCTTGAGGATAAGAAGAGAGTAAAAGATATAATAGCTGAGGTGAAGGCAGGTAAAGATAGACTTGTTGCATCAGGTCATATGACTGCACTTACCAGAGCAGGCTCTTATATATCAAAGGAACTTTTATTTAACGATTTGACAAAAGGTATTGCTTATCTTAACTTCCTTGAGAATATAGATATTGAAAAAGATTTTGAAAGAGTTTATGGAAATTTGACAAGACTTTCAAGAATTACTTTTAGTGCTGATAATCTTTTGATACATACCATATGTGATGAAAAGGGATATAAGAATGCATTTAACGGAATAGAAAGTCTTACAGACAGTCTTTTCAAAGAAGGCACAAAGCCTGAAAAGGCAATATTAAAAACAGAAATCAAAAATGAGGGATTTGTAACACCTTCAATGGTAAACTATGTTGCAAGATTTGGAAACTTTGTAAATCACGGATTTAAATATACAGGAGTTTTAAGAGTACTGAAGGTGCTTTTAAGTTATGACTATCTGTGGAACAATATCAGAGTAAAGGGCGGCGCATACGGATGCAGTGCAATCTTTGGAAGAAGCGGAAACTCAGGTTTTATTTCATTCAGAGACCCTAATGTTTCAAATACAAATAAGGTATATGAGGGCGTAGTGGACTATGTGAAGAACTTTACGGCAAATGACAGAGAGATGACCAAGTCTGTGATAGGTGCGATCAGTGAGATGGACACACCTTTGACACCTTCAAGAGAAGGATTAAAGGGCTTAATTGCATACTACTCAAAGGTAAGGCTTGAAGATCTGGAAAAGGAAAGAGAAGAGGTTTTAAACACAAGTGATGAAGATATTAGAGCTTTGGTACCACTGATTGAATCCATACTTTCAGATAAGCTTATCTGTGCTATTGGAAATGAGGACTTGATAGAAAAGGATAAGGATCTATTCAAAGAAGTGAAGCATCTTTATAAGGATTGATAGGAGAATATATGAAATCAGGTTTTGTTGCCCTTATAGGGAGACCGAATGTAGGAAAATCAACATTGATGAATACGCTGATAGGTCAAAAGATAGCTATAACATCAAATAAGCCACAGACCACACGAAACAGAATACAGACTGTATTTACAGATAAGAGAGGTCAGATAGTTTTCCTTGATACTCCGGGTATACATAAGGCGAAGAATAAGCTAGGAGAGTATATGGTAAAGGTATCTACAAGAACTCTAAGAGATGTAGATATGGTACTATGGCTTGTAGAACCAAGTACATTTATAGGTGAGGGAGATGAGCATATATTTGAAATTCTCTCAAGTGTAAATATACCGGTAATACTTGCTATCAACAAGATGGATTCACTAAAGCAAAAGGAAGATATGCTTGAGGTAATAGCAAAGTATTCATCCAGAATGCAATTTGCTGAGGTAGTACCGGTATCTGCATTGAAAGGGATGAATACAGATAAGCTTCTTGAGATTATCTTTAAATATCTTTCAGAAGGTCCTATGTATTATGATGAGGATACAGTTACAGACCAGCCTATAAAGCAAATAGCAGCGGAGCTTATAAGAGAAAAAGCACTTAGATTTTTGCAGGAAGAAATACCACATGGTATAGCGGTGGAAATAGATACCTTCAACTACAGAGAAACCGGAGATATGGTGGATATTGAGGCAGCTATAGTATGTGAGAAGGACTCACATAAGGGAATCGTTATAGGAAAGGGTGGCAGTATGCTAAAGAGAATAGGTACTGCGGCGAGAAAAGATATAGAAGGTCTACTTGAAAGTAGAGTTAATTTGAAGCTTTGGGTAAAGGTTAGACCTAAGTGGAGAGATTCTGACGTACAGATGAAGAATTTCGGTTACAATCCAAAGGATTTATAATGTGAAAGATTTTATAGAATTGACGGGCATTGTTATAAAATCAATGCCAATCGGTGATTTTGACAGGAGAGTTACTATATTTACAAAGGAAAGGGGTAAGATATTTGCCTTTGCCAGGGGAGCCAGAAGAATAAACAATCAAATGATGGGTTTTGCAAGAATGTTCGCCTATGGCAAATTCAGGCTATATGAGGGGAGAGATTCCTATAATATAATAAATGCTGATATAGCCAATTATTTTGAAGAGATAAGTGCAGATATAGAGATGACCTGCTATGGTACATACTTCCTGGAGATGCTTGACTATTATACCAGAGAGTCATTGGTAGATATAGAGAGTTTGAAGCTTATCTATTATACTTTGCTTGCTCTTACCAAAAAATCCATACCGAATCGCTTAGTAAGAAGGATATATGAGCTTAAACTGATGGCATTAAATAGTGATTATGACGAAAGACCAAAACTTAAGGATAAGACTGCCATATATACTTGGGAATATATCATATGTTCAAGACCTGAAAAGCTTTTTACCTTTGTGATAACTGAAGAAGCTTTAATTGAGATAGAAGAAACTCTGGATGTTATGATGAAAAAATATATAGATAAACGTTTTAATTCACTGGATATATTAGAGGATATTTTATAATAGCTATTGACATATGAAAAATTTCTGCTAAAATCATTTATGTTCGGCAAAGACGCCTATATAGGGAGTCTTTGCCTTTTTATATATTTGATTCAACCGATTATTTAAGAGTTGAACTATAAGGAGTATTTTGAGTATTCAAAGTACAAACAAAGCCTAGGAGGTAAGATTTATGTCATATGTAGAAGAGATTTTAGAGAAGGTTGTAGCTGCAAACCCAAATGAGCCGGAGTTTCATCAGGCTGTTAAGGAAGTTTTAGAGTCATTGAAGCTAGTAGTTGATGCCAATGAAGAACTTTACAGAAAGAACGGTATATTGGAGAGACTTGTAGAGCCTGAGAGAATTATTTCGTTCAGAGTTCCATGGGTTGATGACAATGGAAATGTACAGGTAAACAAGGGATATCGTGTACAGTTTAATAATGCAATAGGTGCTTACAAGGGAGGGCTTCGTTTCCATCCTAGCGTAAACCAGTCAATACTAAAATTCCTTGGATTTGAGCAGGTACTTAAAAACTCACTTACAGGACTTCCAATGGGTGGAGGAAAAGGTGGTTCAAACTTTGATCCTAAGGGAAAATCAGACAGAGAAGTAATGGCATTCTGCCAGAGCTTTATGAATGAACTTTATAAGCATATCGGAAAAGACACAGATGTACCTGCAGGTGATATCGGTGTAGGAGCAAGAGAGGTTGGATATCTTTTCGGCCAGTATAAGAGGCTTACAACATTATTTGAGGGTGTTCTTACAGGAAAGGGGATTCCGTTTGGTGGTTCTCTTGCAAGAAAAGAGGCTACAGGCTATGGTCTTGTATATATTCTTGATGATATGCTTAAGGCAAATAACAAGGAACTTGCAGGTAAGACAGTGATCGTTACAGGTTCAGGAAATGTTGCAATTTATGCTATAGAGAAGGCACAGCAGCTTGGTGCAAAGGTAGTTGCACTTTGTGACTCAAACGGTTATGTATATGATGAGAACGGTATCCAGCTTGATATTGTAAAGGATATCAAGGAAGTAAAGAGACAGAGAATTTCAGAGTATGCAAACAGAGTATCTTCTGCTAAGTATACACAAGGTAAGGGTATCTGGAATATTAAATGTGATATCTACCTTCCATGTGCTACTCAAAATGAACTTGATCTTGACGGTGTAAAAGCACTTGTGGCTAACGGTTGCTTTGCGGTAGCAGAGGGTGCAAACATGCCTACAACTCTTGAGGCAACAAAGTATCTTCAGGAGAATGGAGTACTATTCATGCCGGGTAAGGCTTCAAATGCAGGTGGAGTATCTGTTTCAGGTCTTGAACAGAGTCAGAACGCCATGAGACTTTCATGGACATTTGAGGAAGTTGATGAGAAGCTTAAAGGCATTATGAATGATATCTTTACAAAGGTTGACGATGCGGCTAAGAGATACGGTCAGGAAGGCAACTATGTAGCAGGTGCTAATATTGCCGGATTTGAGAAGGTTGCAAACGCAATGATTTCACAGGGAATTGTATAAAATTAAATACATAAGCATTTAAAAGCCCTTTTTTGAGGGCTTTTTTTTATATCCTATTGACTTACTAGGAATTAAGCCTTAAAATCCAATTATAAAATTAATAGAATACTAGTTTTCTATTATTATTACCCCAAAGCTCAAGGGATAGGTGAAAGGAAAAATCAATGTCATTATTAAATGTAAATAATTTAACAGTTTCCATAGAAGATGATGAGAATTTAAAGGAAATTCTTCATGGAGTAAATATAGAGATAAATAAAGGCGAAACACATGTACTTATGGGACCAAATGGTGCAGGTAAGTCAACACTGGGATATGCTCTTATGGGTAATCCCAGATATGTTACAAATAGCGGAGAAATAATTTTTGATGGTAAAAACATAAGTGAGGACTCAGCGGACAAGCGTGCAAAGGCAGGAATGTTCCTATCATTCCAAAATCCTCTGGAGGTACCGGGACTTCCACTTAGCAGCTTTATTAGAAATGCTGTAGAATCTATAAGCGGCAAGAGAGTAAAGATGATGCAGTTTAAGAAAGATTTGGCAAAGAACATGGAAGTTTTAAACATGGACAGCGAGTATGCCAACAGAGCCTTGAATGTAGGATTTTCAGGTGGCGAGAAGAAAAAGGCTGAGATATTACAGCTTCTTATGCTTTCACCAAAGCTTGCAATACTTGATGAGACAGATTCAGGACTTGATGTAGATGCTGTAAGAACAGTTTCAGCCGGTATCAAGGAATACCAGAAGAAAAAAGATGGTGCTCTTCTTATAATTACTCATAGTACAAGAATACTTGAGTCATTAAAGGTTGACTATACACATATTATGGTAGATGGAAAGATCATAAAGACAGGAGATGCTTCTTTGGTAGATGAAATCAATGAGCATGGATTTGAAAAGTATATTCAGGAGAGCAGATAATGAAAGAAAAGACATATGTAGATGACATTAACAGGAGTATGTATGACTTCAGAAATGAAGATAAGGACAACTTCAAGATAGCTGCAGGTCTTACACCTGAGTTAGTGTCTCAGATTTCAAAAGAAAAGAACGATCCTGCATGGATGCAGAATTTTAGATTGCAGGCATTACAAATATATAATCAGATGGAAGTTCCGCCATGGGGACCATCTATAGATGATCTGGATATTGACAATATTGTTACTTATGTAAGACCTAATACACATATGAAGGCAAAGTGGTCAGAGGTTCCTGAGGATATCAAGGATACATTTGAGAAGCTCGGTATTCCACAGGCTGAGAGAAAATCTTTGGCAGGTGTAGGTGCACAGTATGACTCAGAGCTTGTATACCACAATGTAAGAGATGAAGTGTCACAGATGGGTGTTGTATATACAGATCTTGAGAGTGCAATGCATGGTGAGTATGCTGAGATGATACAAAAGCATTTTATGAAGCTTGTAAAGCCAAATGATCACAAGTTTGCGGCATTACATGGTGCAGTGTGGTCAGGTGGTTCATTTGTATATGTGCCAAAGGGTGTTCATTTGGATATTCCTTTGCAGTCATATTTCAGACTTAATGCAAAGGGTGCAGGACAGTTTGAGCATACACTTATTATCGTAGATGAGGGTGCGGATCTTCACTTTATCGAAGGATGTTCAGCACCTAAGTATAATGTAGCCAATCTTCACGCAGGATGTGTGGAGTTGTATGTAGGAAAGAATGCAAGACTCAGATATTCAACTATTGAGAACTGGTCAAAGAATATGTACAATCTCAACACAAAGAGAGCTGTTGTGGAAGAGGGTGGAAGAATTGAATGGGTTTCAGGTTCATTCGGTTCACATGTATCATATCTTTATCCTATGAGTATTTTAAAGGGCAGGGGTGCAAGAATGGAGTTCACAGGAATTACATTCGCAGGTGCAGGACAAAATCTTGATACAGGTTCAAAGGTAGTACATGCGGCACCTGATACATCTTCATTTATTAATACAAAGTCAATTTCAAAGGGTGGCGGTATATCTACATTCAGAAATGCTGTAGTGGTGTCTGAAAAGGCAAAGAATTCAAAGTCAGCAGTATCATGTGAATCTTTGATGCTTGATGATATATCACGCTCAGATACAGTGCCTGCTATGGATATCAGATGTGCAGATGCCGATGTAGGTCATGAGGCAAGAATCGGTAGAATCAGTGATGATGCCGTATTCTATCTGATGAACAGAGGTATCAGTGAAGAGGATGCAAAGGCAATGATCGTAAGTGGATTTGCTGATAATGTATCTAAGGAATTGCCGCTTGAGTATGCGGTAGAGATGAACAATCTCATTCAATTAGAGATGAAAGGAAGTATTGGTTAATGAGAGATATTACTTTAAACAGAATACCGGTTCTTACCTGGAGATGGCTAAAGATGAATGAGACTGCTATTTCAATACCAAGTGAAACAGGCAGTGCAAATATAAAAGTTTTAAGTGAAAATGCAAATATTGAACTTTCAAAAGACATTATCGAAGCTATGAAAGCCATCCCTACAGGAATGGGAGAAAATATGACAGAGCTTTGTGACTCTGAAAGTGAAGATATTATTATAAATACTCTTGCAGGTGAAAAGTCAAACTGTCATATAAATATATGTAGAGATAAGGAAAGCCTGTCAAAGGTAAGAGTTTATATCTATGCGGCAGAAGGCAGTGAAGCCAATGTATGGATGGATTACTCTTCAAATGAGGAGAATACCGGTGCTTTGGCAGTACAGACATTTGTTTTTGTAGGTAAAGATGCAAAGGTAAAATTGTACCAAGTAGGACTTCAGTCAGACAGTGATATTTCACTCAATGATATAGGCGCAAAGGTTGAAAAAGATGCTTCATTTGAGCTTGTACAGCTCTTACTGGGAGGTGAGAAGATATTTGCAGGTGCCAGAGCAAGTCTTACAGGTAAAAGAAGTGAGTTCATATCAGATCTTGGCTACTATGGTAAGGCCGAAGATCAGATAGATCTTAACTATGTGGCAGACCATATAGGAAAGTCAAGTAATTGCAAAATGATAACCTCAGGAGTACTTAATGACAATTCAAAGAAGCTTCTAAGAGGAACTATTGACTTTAAGAGAGGCGCAAAGGATGCAACCGGAGAAGAGTCAGAGGATGTACTTTTGCTTGGAAAGAATATCCACAACCAGAGTATACCTGTAATACTCTGTGCTGAGGAAGATGTAGTTGGTACCCATGGTGCTTCTATAGGAAACCTTGATGAGGGAATGCTTTTCTACCTTACTTCAAGAGGTATGGACAAGGAAAGTGTTACAAAGATGGTGGCAAGAGCCAGGATAGATGCTATCAGTAAGAAGCTTGAAAATACTAAACTTGAAGAAAAGATAAATCTTTATCTTGGAGGAAGTGAAGATGAGTAAGAGTATATATAGAAACGATTTTCCGCTTTTAGCATCCGATGATGTTATATATATGGACAATGCGGCTACATCACAAAGACCGCAGATAGTGTTGGATGCTATGAATAATTTTTACAAGCATCATAACGCCAATCCTTTAAGAGGAGTATATAAGCTCAGTGTTGAAGCTACGCAGGACTATGAGAATGCCAGAAGCAAAGTAGCAAAGTTTATAGGTGCAGCAGGAAGTGAAGAGATAATCTTTACAAGAAATGCATCAGAGAGTTTAAACCTTGTGGCATACAGTTATGGTTTGAACAATATAAAGGCCGGTGATGAGATAGTTGTAAGTATACTTGAGCATCATTCAAATATGCTTCCATGGCAGATGGTGGCAAGAGCTACAGGAGCCAAGCTTGTATTCCTTGATTGTGAAAAAGACGGTGAGATTACAAAGGCTGAGATAGACTCTAAAATAAATGAAAATACAAAGTTGGTAGCTTGTACACAGATATCAAATGTACTTGGAATACCTACACCTATAGAGTATATCATTGAAAAAGCTCATAGTGTGGGAGCTGTAGTTGTTGTTGACGGTGCACAGAGCATACCTCATAAGAAAATAGATGTAAGAGAACTGAATGCAGACTTCTTTGCATTTTCAGGGCATAAGCTTTGTGGACCTATGGGTATAGGTGTACTCTATGGTAAGAAGTCATTACTTGATGGCATGCCTCCATTCCTTAGTGGTGGAGAGATGATAGAGTATGTTACCAAAGAAAAAGCGACATTTGCGCCATTACCGCACAAGTTTGAAGCCGGTACGGTAAATGCAGAAGGTGCGGTTGGACTTGCGGCAGCTATCGACTATATCGAGAGCATAGGATATGAGAAGATAGAGAGTATCGAAAGAGAGCTTAGTGAGTATGCTATGGAAGTTCTTTCAAAGAATAAGTATATAAGAATACTTGGTTCAAAGGATCCTGCTAAGCATAGCGGTATAATTAACTTTATATTGGAGGGAGTGCATCCGCATGATGTATCAACGATACTTGATTCAAAGGGTATTGCTGTAAGAGCCGGACATCACTGTGCACAGCCGCTTTTACAACATTTAAAAATAAGTTCAACTACAAGAGCAAGTCTTTCTTTCTATAACACAAAGGAAGAGATAGATGCACTCTCAGCTGCTCTTTTAGAGATAAGAAAGGAGATGGGATACGATGAGTGAGAACAGAGCCTTTTATAATGAAATTCTGACAGAGCATAATTTAAGACCTTATCATAAACATGATCTTGAAGGTGCCAATCTTATACTGGACGGTGTCAATCCAAGCTGTGGCGATCATATAACTTTAAAGCTTAAAGTAAATGATGAAGGCATCATAGAAGACGGTGCTTTCGTAGGAGACGGATGTGCCATATCACAGGCTTCAGCGGATATAATGCTTGATATGGTAATAGGTCTTGAAAAGGATGAGGCTATTAGACTTTCAGATATGTTCTTCCGTATGATAAAGGGAGAAGCAACTGAAGAAGAGATAGAGGAACTTGACGAGGCCGGAGCCCTCAGAGATATTTCACATATGCCTGCACGAGTAAAATGTGCAGTACTTGGCTGGCATACAATGGAAGAGTTGTTGAAATAAAATATAAAATACGTTACAGTTTAGGTAGCTACTTGAGAGCTTTTGTTTTACAATCAAAAACTAAATTCACTTTTAAACTACCGTTATGAGACACTCTGACAGTTACCTATAATTAGAGTTATCTATTTTTAAGAAGATAGGGTTTTAAAATAATCCTATCTTTTTCTATTATAAAAATAAAGTATTAAATTACCGGTATATTGAAATTTGATGTATTTTTTTACTATAATAGTTAATAAAAAATCTCTCTTACCTTGAAAATGAGACTTATTTGTGGCATACTTGTTTTCAGTGTCGTAGTATAAATAATAAGTGGATATTTTATATGTTTTGGCACATGTACAGTTGTTACTATGTCTTAAAAGAGACATATGAATTTATACAGAAGAGGAGTGCTCATGAAGAGGGGATATCTGATAGCGATAATAATGATGCTATTGCTTTTGTCCGGTTGTGGTATAAAATCACATTCATATAATCCTGATGAAAGTTCTATATTCCTGTCTAAAGACGGAACAATAATGTCGGCTTTGGTACAAGAAATAGACACAAAGGCAAAGAGTGAGGATCTGGAGAATTTTGCAAACACAGAGATTGAGGATTTCAATAGCTTGAATGCCCAAAATCAGGTAAAACTGGAATTTGCCGGAATAAGAAGAAATACCGCAAAACTTATGTTTTCATACAGTTCTTTTGAGTGTATGAAAGAATTTGGAAAGTTTACACAGGATAACAGCTTCGATTTGAAGTCAGCAGCAGTATATAAACTAAGTGATATTGATGTATCAAGTATGGATTCTGTAAATATACCTGAAGGAGTTAATGGTAAGTATATTGCTATAATAGATGGTAAGGCTAAAGTATATGTAGATGGTAAAATCACCTATGTATCCAACAATATGGAATTTAGCGGTAATACTGCCAAGGTAGATGGCTTTAATTATATTATATTTAAATAAAGGAGAAATTCATGGAATATAGCATGGAAAAAATCATAGCACTGGCAAAATCAAGAGGATTTGTATATCCGGGTTCAGAGATATACGGTGGTCTTGCAAATACCTGGGACTATGGTAACTTGGGTGTTGAATTAAAGAATAATGTTAAAGCTGCCTGGTGGCAGAAGTTTATAAAGGAGTCACCATACAATGTAGGTGTTGACTGTGCCATTTTGATGAATCCACAGACATGGATAGCATCAGGACATTTGGGAAGCTTTTCAGATCCTCTTATGGACTGTAAGGAATGCCATGAGAGATTTAGAGCGGACAAGATCATTGAGGACTATATGCAGGAAAATAATGTTTCTATAGACGGTAGCGTGGATGCATGGTCAAATGATGAGATGAAAAAGTACATTGATGAGCATGAGATAGCTTGTCCAACCTGTGGTAAGCACAATTTTACAGATATCCGTCAGTTCAATCTTATGTTTAAGACTTTCCAGGGTGTAACAGAGGATGCTAAAAATGTGGTTTATTTAAGACCCGAAACAGCACAGGGTATTTTTGTAAACTTTAAGAATGTACAAAGAACTTCAAGAAAGAAAGTACCTTTTGGTATAGGACAGATTGGTAAGTCATTCAGAAATGAGATCACTCCGGGTAACTTCACATTTAGAACAAGAGAGTTTGAGCAGATGGAGCTTGAGTTCTTCTGTAAGCCGGGTACAGACCTTGAGTGGTTTGAGTATTGGAGAGGTTTCTGTAGAGATTGGCTTATAGCTCTTGGTATCAAAGAGGAGCAGATGAGACTTAGAGACCATGACAAAGAGGAGCTTAGTTTCTATTCAAATGCTACAACAGATATAGAATTCCTCTTCCCATTCGGTTGGGGTGAGCTTTGGGGAATCGCAGACAGAACAGATTATGATCTTGGTCGTCATCAGGAAGTTTCAGGACAGGATCTTACATATTTTGATGATGAGACAAGTGAGAGATACATTCCATATGTAGTAGAGCCTTCACTTGGTGCAGACAGAGTTACTTTAGCATTCCTTTGTGCGGCATATGATGAAGAGACTCTTGAGGGCGGTGATACAAGAACAGTTCTTCACTTCCATCCTGCACTTGCTCCTGTTAAGATCGGTATTTTACCGCTTTCAAAGAAGCTTAATGAGGGTGCTCTTAAGATATCTGAAGAATTATCAAAGTATTACAATGTAGAGTTTGATGACAGAGGAAATATCGGTAAGAGATATCGTAGACAGGATGAAATAGGTACACCATTCTGTATTACATATGACTTTGACTCTGAGAATGATAATGCTGTAACTGTAAGAGATAGAGACAGTATGGAGCAGGTAAGAATCCCGATAGCAGAGCTTAAGGCTTATTTTGAGGACAAATTTAGATTTTAAAATTTAACTTATTTTTTGGTAGAGCTTTAACTTCGCATTAGTGGAGGGAAGCTCTAATCAACTTTAAACCGGTAGCGAAAGGAAGAGATTATGGCACATTATAATCATAGTGCAATAGAGAAGAAATGGAAGAAAAACTGGGAAGCAAACCCTGTAAATGTTGATGATGGAAAAAAGCCAAAGTACTATTGCTTGGATATGTTCCCATATCCTTCAGGTTCAGGACTTCATGTAGGACACTGGAGAGGATATGTAATATCTGATGTATGGAGCAGATATCAGGTGCTAAAGGGTAATTATGTGATCCATCCTATGGGTTGGGATGCATTCGGTCTTCCTGCAGAGAACTATGCAATAAAGATGGGGGTTCATCCTGCAAAATCCACAGCGGAAAATGTAGCCAATATTAAAAGACAGATAAATGAAATCGCAGCACTTTATGATTGGGACAGAGAAGTAAATACTACAGATCCTAACTTTTATAAGTGGACACAGTGGATATTTGTTCAGATGTTCAAAAAAGGTTTGGCATATGAGAAGGAATTTCCAATAAATTGGTGTCCTTCGTGCAAGACAGGACTTGCAAACGAAGAGGTAGTAGACGGAAAATGTGAGAGATGTGGAACACCTGTTACAAAAAAGAACCTTCGTCAGTGGATGTTAAAGATAACAGCATATGCAGACAGACTTCTTAATGATCTTGACAAGCTGGACTGGCCTGAGAAGGTTAAAAAGATGCAGTCGGACTGGATCGGAAAGAGTTATGGTGCAGAGGTAAACTTCAAAGTAGACGGAAGAGATGAGAATATAGTTGTTTATACTACAAGACCTGATACTCTTTACGGTGCTACCTTTATGGTACTTTCGCCTGAGCATGAGCTTGCAAAATCTCTGGCTACAGATGAGACAAGAGATGTGGTAGAGAAATATATCTTTGACAGTTCTATGAAGTCAAATGTAGACAGAATGCAGTCAAAAGAGAAGACAGGTGTATTTACAGGTTCTTATGCAATCAATCCTTTAAACGGAGCAAAGACACCTATCTGGCTTTCAGACTATGTTTTGGCTGACTATGGTACAGGTGCTATTATGTGTGTACCTGCACATGATGACAGAGACTTTGAGTTTGCAAAGAAGTTTGATCTCCCGATAGTTCAGGTTATAGCAAAGGACGGTAAAGAAATTGGAAATATGACAGAAGCCTACACAGATGCTGTAGGAACTATGATAAATTCAGGTGACTGGAACGGTATGGAGAGTGCTAAGTTAAAGCTTGAAGCACCACAGATGATTGAAGAAAAGGGTTATGGTAAGAAAACTACCAACTATAAGCTTCGTGACTGGGTGTTCTCAAGGCAGCGTTACTGGGGTGAGCCTATTCCGATAATTCATTGTCCACATTGTGGAAATGTTCCTGTGCCTGAAAAAGAGCTTCCTTTAAGACTGCCTGAGGTAGAGAGCTATCAGCCTACCGGAACCGGTGAGTCACCGCTTGCAGCTATTGATGAGTGGGTAAATACGACATGCCCTGTATGTGGTGCACCTGCAAAGCGTGAGACAAATACTATGCCGCAGTGGGCAGGTTCAAGCTGGTATTTCTTAAGATATGTGGATCCTCACAATGATAATGAGCTTGTAAGCAAGGAGATGGCAGATAAATATCTTCCTGTAGATATGTATATCGGTGGCGTTGAGCATGCGGTACTCCACCTTCTTTATTCAAGATTCTACACCAAGTTCCTAAATGATATAGGTGTGGTTGACTTTGATGAGCCTTTCACAAAGCTTTTCAATCAGGGTATGATAAACGGTAGTGATGGACAGAAGATGAGTAAGAGTAAGGGAAATGTAGTTTCACCTGACGACTTGGTTCGTGACTACGGTTGTGATGCTCTTAGAATGTATGAGCTTTTTGTAGGACCGCCTGAGCTTGATGCCGACTGGGATGATAGAGGTATTGAGGGTGTATCAAGATTTTTAAATAAGTTCTATAAGCTTGTAATGGACAATAAGGATAAGAATGTAGAGGCTGACAGAGAACTCTTAAGAGTTCGTGCAAATCTTATCTCTGATATAGAGCAAAGATTTAATGCATTCAGCTTAAACACTGTTATTGCAGGATTTATGGAGTACAATAATAAGCTTAATGAGCTTAGCAAAAAGAACGGTGTGGATAAGGAAACCTTAAAGGCATTTACTATATTGCTTGCCCCTTTTGCACCTCATATAGGTGAGGAGCTTTGGGAGGAGCTTGGTGGAGAAGGCTCGGTATTCCATGCTGAGTGGCCTACATTTGATGAGAGCCATAAGGAAGTGGATACAATAGAGGTTCCTGTTCAGATAAACGGAAAGACCAAGCTTGTTATTGAGCTTGATGCCAATGTAAGCAAGGAAGATGCTATAGAGGCAGGTAAGAAAGCTTTATCAGAAGCCGGAAAGCTTGAAGGAACAATAAGAAAAGAAATTTATGTTCCGAAGAAGATTATAAATATAGTGGTTGGATAAATCAAAAGAAGCTGTTTTTAGACTTTTTTAGCGTAGCAGTTTATGTGGCTGCTACGCTATTTTTGTGCAGCCAAGAGTCTAAGCCTGTATTGCACCGGACTTAGCCATCCTAGTTTTTCTGTTTCCTTGTCAAATGTTGGGGTGGGTTGATTTTTACCCCACCCTTTCTACTTATCTAATTACAATCCAGTTTCCATCACGCTTTGATCCAATTCTTTCGATTATATTTTTTTCCTGTAAGGATTTTAATGCCATTTCTATGGTTCTCTTTGTTACACTAATTTTTTCTGCAAGTTCAGCTGATGTTAAGTTTGAGCTTTCCATTAAAAATTGTATAACTTTCTTTTCAGTTATATTTAAACCGACGTTCAAACCGACATTCAAACCGACATTCAAACCGACATTCAAACCGACATTCAAACCGACATTCAAACCGACATTTTTAAAATGAGTAAAATCAATTATAAAAACAAAAAATCCCGGAATTGGCAAAAACCAATTCCAAGATTTTTATATAAGTTTTTTAAAATAATTACCAATTAAACATTTCAATTGCCTTATTTATATCAGCAGATGTAGAAGGGTTTTCTTTAATCTCATTTATCAGTGTTAAAAAGTCATTATGGAATGGGCTGTTTGCATCATTGTAGCAACGATGAATCATCCATATATTATGAAATGTAGGACTTTTCCTTACAGAAGCAATCAGGGCTTCTTCATAGCCTTTTTTGTAAAACTTTTCTACAAAGTGGACCAATTCTCCGGGTGACCCGAAGTCAACACTTGGGTTTTCTGATATAATATCCAGGATGGGTTCCACAAATTCGAATGGATCAGAATATTTAAGCATTGCATTTATTATTTCACTATCAATATAATACTCTTCATCAGGTACCACAGCTTCTTTTAGTGCAGTAATTATATCTTCTTTATTCATAATTCTCATATTTATAAATTATTGTAATCCCTTTTTAAAGAAATTCTTGAACTCGGACACTTCTGCAGATGATTGAGTGATCGAAACTGAGTGTCTTGCACCGGCGGTTATACCGGGTTCGTATGTCATAGGGACAAATTGTAAAGAAACTTCAGGATTTCCTACAAAACAAAAACCTAGAGATGTTTTTGTGAAGCTCTCATTTGCTTTATTAAATACCATTGCATCTCCATATTCTGTAAGTTCGGCATTTACAGGAATAACTATAACTTCGCCTTCCTTGTATCCTACAATAAAGTTACTGTGCTTTGTTACCTTAACAATAACAGCATTGGTACAGTTTTCCATATGGCAATAAATAAGCTTGTAATCATCACCGTTTGCAACACTGTTGTTAAATATTTCTCTCATTCTGGCTTTGTTTTTTCGATTTTCCTCGTCGGTTGCTCCCATAAAAGCCTTTTTAAATAAATCCATTAACGCCATAATAATCTCCATTCTGTCATCTTAGTTGATGGCATAAATATATTAATGTCTAAACCAAGGTATTACCCTGTTGACATGTTTACAATACTCAACATACTCTGTGCCGAATTTTTCAAGTAACCATTTTTCTTCTGTTTGCTTCATCAGTACAGTTAAGAATATATATAAAACTACCGGAAATATAAGCAAGTACACATTATGTGCAGTTATCAGAATACCTGTACACACACATAAAAATGCAAGGTATATAGGGTTTCTGACAATGGAATATATTCCGATTGTTACCAAATGCCCGCTGCTTATCTCTTTACTGATTCTTTGAATGAGTACAGCATATATCCATACCGCGACTCCGATAAAAATAAGCAAACCTCCTATAACCATTGCTGATTGCTTTAAAGCCGGAAGCTCACCACTATCCAAGAATCCTTTCTTTTTTAAGTAAAGTCCAAGGACAGTTAATATAATGCAACTGACAGCATAAATAGGACCGACACCAAAAACAGGCAATGTATTCTTTTTCATATAAGCCCCCTTTATATAAATTTATACATTAAATCTAAAGAGTATTACATCTCCATCCTGTACTACATATTCTTTACCTTCTATACGTACCAAGCCTTTTTCCTTGGCAGCAGCTGTAGAACCACAGTCGAGAAGATCCTGATAGTTGATAACCTCAGCTTTGATAAATCCACGCTCAAAGTCTGAGTGGATCTTTCCGGCCGCTCCCGGAGCCTTTGTGCCTTTCTTTATAGTCCAGGCTCTACACTCATCCTCACCGGCTGTAAGATAGCTTAAAAGTCCAAGTAGATCATAGCTGGCTGCAATAAGCTTATCAAGACCTGACACTGAGATACCGAGAGCATCAAGATATTCGTTTCTTTCCTCATCATCCAGCTGTGAAATTTCTTCTTCAATGGCTGCACATACAACAAATACCTTCGCATTTGACTTTGCGGCATATTCTTTTACCTTAGCTACATACTCATTTGAAGCACCGTCATCAGCAAGGTCATCCTCAGCCACATTTGCAGCGAAGATAACAGGCATATATGTGATAAGTCCAAGTGATTTTACAAATGCGACATCCTCTTCATCAGAAGATGTGTAGCTGCTTGCCATATTGTCATTTTCAAGTATATCCTTGAGTTCCAAAAGGATATCAAGCTCATGCTTTAGAGCTTTGTCATTCATTGCAGCTTTCTTAGTCTTTGCAATTCTTCGCTCCAAAATCTCAATATCGGAGAATATAAGCTCTAAGTTTATAGTTTCGATATCTCTTATCGGATCAACACTTCCCTCTACATGGATGATATTTGAGTCATCAAAGCATCTTACAACATGTATGATGGCATCACATTCACGAATATTTGATAAAAACTGGTTTCCAAGTCCTTCACCCTTGCTGGCACCCTTTACAAGACCTGCGATATCTACAAAGTCTATAAGTGCAGGTGTAACATTCTTTGTATTATATAATTTGCCAAGTTCTTTTAATCTGTCATCCGGTACTGCTACAACACCTACATTAGGGTCAATAGTAGCAAAAGGATAGTTTGCAGCAGTAGCACCTGCCTTTGTCAATGAGTTAAATAATGTACTCTTGCCTACATTCGGTAAGCCAACGATTCCTAGTTTCATATAAAAACCTTCTTTAAAATATTTTTGTATTGAATAATTATATTCGCAATAAAACCTGAATAAATATCAGGGTTAACCTGTTATATTTTAACATATAGGTATATAATTTAAAAGAGTAAAGCAAGGAGCTTTTGTGGAAAGGATGACCGGATGAAATTGCCGTATGGAGCAAATGAAGATGATTTTGAAAATATAAAAAAAATAGTTTCAGAATTTACAAATAATGACAAGAATTTAGATGAATCTACATTAGAAATAATGAATATAGCATATTCTACCGGGGGCGATTATTCGGATGAAACATTAATTGCTTATGTAAAAGCTTATTTTGAAATGAATAGTACAAATAAGAATTCATAGGAGGTAACGATGAACAAGATTACTTGTATTTGTTTAGGTGTGAAAGATATGGAAAGGTCAATAAAGTTTTATAGAGATGGTTTAGGATATAAGACTGATTGCAGAGAAAATAATCCGTCAGTATGCTTTTTTGATACTCCGGGAACAAAGTTTGAACTATTTCCTTTGGAACAATTAGCAAAAGATATTGATGAAAATAATCCACCAAAAGGGAATGGATTTTCAGGAATTACATTAGCCTACAATGTTGAACATAAAGAAGATGTAGAGACTGTAATTGCATTAGTAAGAAAAGCAGGTGGAAAAATTGTGAAAGAGCCACAGGAAGTTTTTTGGGGTGGATATCACGCATATTTTTCTGATTTAGATGGATACTATTGGGAAGTTTCATGGGGACCGAATTTTCAATTTGATGAAAATGGATTGCTGAAATTTTGAGGATAAATAGGGAAAGAGTATGCCATAAAGTAAGGAATATTTGATTTTGAAGGAGGTAATCATAGTGAATGAATTTAATGAATTTGTTCGTGAGATTTTTTCCGCAGCAGGTGATATTGTCATAAGATCCATGATGGGCGGATACCTTATATATTTTAACGGTAAGCTGATAGGTGACATTTGCGATAATGAACTATTTTTAAAGAGAACGCCGACATCGGACAAACTTCTTGCAGACTCAGAATTGCATTATCCGTATGAGGGTTCAAAGACATTGATGTATGCATTCGACAGATTTGAGGATATGGATTTGATTACTGAACTACTGAAAGGTATGTATGCGGAACTGCCAGAAAAGAAACCCAAGAAAGCTAAATGAGACAAACAAGCTTCAGTTTAGCAAGATATGGTTAAATTGGAACTTTACAAGGAGGAATTTTATGGATGTAATACAAGCGTTTCTTGATGGTGTTGCTATAGCCGCTATTTTTAACGGGGCGGTAGCTACCTTGGTACTCATTAATCCAAGATTCTTTTTTAACTCTTATCCAAAGGCCATACAAAAGGCTGCACCCGAACAAATGACAAAACAGGATATTAACTGTTTTCATTGTTGGAATTTGTTTTGCCTATTCGACAGCAAGCGTTTTACACAAAGGGATTACCGGTTTTTGGAATGTGTTTTGGACTGGATATATTCATTGGAGCATATTAAACTTAGGTGATTTTTTCTTGTTAGACTTTCTGTTGTTTCAGGGAAAGTATAAAAACAAAATTGTCATCCCGGGAACAGAAGGGCACAAGGATTATGAATTTAATAACTGGATGAAACATTTGGCAGTTGTTGAACATTTTCTAGTGATTCCTTTCTTATTTATTCCGGTTGTATCGGCAATTCAGGCTTTGTTTATTGGTTTTTTAAGAAGATAAATTAGAATTTGTGAAAGTGTTTTATACTATGATTACATACGAAGTTGATGAAAAGAGATTAAGGTTTTGGAAAGAGTTGTATGAAAAGAATGCTAATTCTCTTAAACCAAATAGAATAAGTGGGAGAGAATTAAATATATACTTTCAGAAAAAATATTCTGCACAAAATTATGATAATGTAAAGTTCAAAGAAGTTGTGCATTTAAATTCAATGGAATATTTTCATGAGAATGCAGGTAATATAAATGATATTGTATCCTATACACTTAATGGTGATATTTTTGTTGGTATTGATTTAAAGACAGGATTTTTTCATATTGAAAGCAATGATGTACGCAAGTTTATTCCTATTTTTGATGATTTGTTTATCACAAGAGGGTTGAGCGTGGATGAACTTCGAAATTTTGTGATTGTAGGTCAATATTTAGAATTAAAAGGTCTATAAATCAATTATGAAAATGTTATAATAGATAAGACAACTCCATAGTCTATAATTTTATAGATGAAAAAATTCAGAGTTAAAAGGCATACTTGAAGATTGTAGATTGAAAACTTAAAATAAATGAACCGCCTGCATAACACGACATACAAATAGGCAAGATCTAACCGGTTCAAAACTTTGAAACATTCATCGTCAAACCCTTATGCCTTTATAGAACAAGGTATCGCCATGCTTTCTGCTGTGCTTAAAAGTGATGTGGCAGTCGAAGTCAGTGTTAAAATTATGGATAGCTTTGTGAAGATGAGAAACTTTTTGCTTTCTAAAAGGGAAATGTTTGCTCGCTTAGATAGAGTCGAGTTAAAGTAATTGGAGGCCCAAATCAATGAATAATATATCAATAGAAAAATTATATAACCCTGAGTATGATCTACTTTCCGTTTACGATAAAAAAGAATTATTAAATAAGATTGCGAATACATATGATTTGGAAGTAATAGGCTTTAAAGAATTTTCTGTTTTTAATAAGTCCACATATACAGCAGATTTTCGCTCAAAAGAAGGTATCGAATTTGTTTTTGTTCCCGGGGAGAGTGTTAAGCTTGGAATTGACTTTAAAGGTAGAAAGCCTTCTGAAATTTTTGATGAAGAAAATTTATATGATCTTGCATACTCATTTATAGACGAGTATGAAGATGAAACTGACAACCAAGATTCTATTACAGAGAAGATAAAAGAAAAGCTTGAAGATGATGAATTTATATCAACAATAGAAGACTATATTAATAACAATTTCAGTAAGGAGGAGAAAATTTTAATACATCCTCTATTAGTCCAAAAGGACTACAGTGAGACCTGTTGGAAAGATATTTTGGATGATGAACTTAAACAAAATAAAAAAATCAAAAAGATGATTGAAGATGCCGAAAAGAAGGGCATATCTGAAATAACAGTTCATAAGAGTATTTGTCTATATAAAGAAAATGGAAGTTGGCATGGTAAAGTTTATAGAGAAACTAAATTTAAGGAGCTTTTACAGGATATAACAGATACCGGTTATTTTCTTCCTACAAAAAGAGAGTGGGAGTATTTGGCAGGTAAGGGATGCAGAACTATCTTTCCCTGGGGCAATAATATGGATTTTTCCATGAAGTTAAAGCATATAGAGTGGTCGGATAATGATGAAGAGTATACTTTGGAAAAAGAAAATTTTTTTGGAATTTATATAGCAGATGATCCGTATTGCAGAGAGATTGTATATGATGATGGATTATTTTCATATAAGGGTGGCGATGGAGGCCGCAATATATGCGGGGGACTTGGGTCTGTTTGGGGATATTTTCCGGTTTCACCATATTTTGAAGAAAAAGATGAAGAGATAGGCGAGTATATAAATGGGGGCTATGATTTCTTTAGAAGAGTTATAAGGATTATGAAAAGGTATGGGAAATTATACTGACAAATGGATTTGTTAAGAAAACAAATAAAACTCCAAGAGAAGAAATAAAACTTGCGAAAGATAGAAGAAAAGATTACATAGAAAGGATAAGTGGAAAATGAAGACATTTGATGATATGTTGAATGAACAGCTTGAAGATATAAATTTCAGAAAAGAATACGAAGATATACAACCGGAAATGGATGTTATAAGGGCTATCGTTGATGCCAGAACGGCACAAAACCTCACACAAAAAGAACTTTCAAAAATAACAGGAATAAATCAGGCGGGTATAAGTAAATTGGAAAACGGTACAAGGAATCCAACTGTAAGCCTTTTGAAAAGATTGGCTAAAGGAATGGGAATGGAACTTAGGATACAATTTATTCCTAAAAATAATATTTCGGGGTAGTATTAAGGTGCTGCAAAAATCTTAATATCAGAGAAGGAAATCATTCTATGAAGATAATTATAAAAGAGTTATTGTATGTATTTGTAATTTTGGTTGTACAAATGTTGTTTTTTATGTATTTTACAAAGCAGGGGTGGACTCTAAAAGAACTTGTATCTAGTGATGCCTTTATAATATTTTGGAGAGCTTATGTGGTATGCAGGATATTTGTTCATATAATAAGAATAAAATATGGTAAAAATAAGAAGGATAAGAAAGTATAATAGCTAAAAAAATTACATCATATAAAAGCAAACACTCTATGTAAAAACATAGGGTGTTTTTTGTAAAGCCTTAAATCGAAACTATTTTCTAACATATTTTTATACTAATTTTCGCAGTGCCATATCCCTTCTAATATGCTATACTATGAAGATATAAAAATACTTAGGAGGTTATGATGGACGTTGCTTTTCCACATTTAGGGATTTATATAAAACATTTGGTAAATCATATTGATGTATTCGGATTTAGGATTGCATTTTATGGAATAATAATAGGGCTTGGAATGCTTGCAGGAATAAATATTGCCTGTGCAGATGCAAAAAGAAGAGGACAAAATCCCGATCTTTATCTGGACTTTGCAATGTATGCAATAGTGCTTTCGATAATAGGTGCGAGAATCTACTATGTAGTATTTGAATGGGATATGTATAAAGACGACCTGCTTCAAATATTCAATCTGCGTGGTGGCGGACTTGCAATATACGGTGGTGTAATAGCCGCAGTAATTACACTTACAGTATACTGTAAAGTAAAAAAACAGTCGTTTTTTTCAATGGCTGATACCGGGGTATTGGGACTTATACTAGGACAGGCTATAGGAAGATGGGGTAATTTTTTCAATGCCGAGGCTTTTGGAGGATATACAGATTCACTCTTTGCACTGAGATATAAACTGGATATAGTAGGTGCCGGAATGTTAAATGACGATGTATTAAGTCATGCTATGGAGATTGACGGAGTAAAGTATATCCAGGTTCATCCTACATTCCTTTATGAGAGCTGTTGGAATTTGATTGTACTTGCTTTCATGCTGTGGTACAGAAAGAGAAAGAAATTTGACGGAGAGGTCTTTTTTATCTATCTTGGCGGATACGGTCTTGGAAGAATGATAATAGAAAGTCTTAGAACAGACAGCCTGCTTTTGCCAAACACCAATATTGCTGTATCACAATTATTGGCAGGACTTTGTTTTGTGGTTTCTATAGTGTGTATAATAGTTGGAAGAAAGAGAGTAAAGAATGCGACTAAATAAGTTTCTGGCAAGTATAGGTGTCTGCTCCAGAAGAGAAGCGGACAAAGCTATAGAAGCCGGCAGAGTTATGATAAACGGACAGGTGGTAGAGCTTGGAGCCACAGTGGGTGATGAGGACCTTGTAAGCTTTGACGGCAGATATATAGGTATGGGCAAGGATGTAGAGAAGATAAAGCCTATAATAATAGCATTTAACAAGCCTGAAGGCTTAGTATGTACTACCTCCGATAATGACGGTGCTATGAATGTAGTGGACTATATAGGAATGAAGGAGAGAATATATCCTGTTGGAAGACTTGATAAGGATTCCAGCGGATTATTGCTTTTGACAAATCAGGGAAGTCTTACAAATTCCCTGCTGAGAGCCGCAAACTATCATGAAAAAGAGTATATAGTAAAAGTTAATAAGGATATAGATGATGCCTTTATCAATAAAATGGCAAATGGTATATATCTGTATGAGTTAAAGACCAAGACAAGAAAATGCAAGGTAAAAAAGCTGAATAAAAATACTTTCAGTATTGTTTTGACTCAAGGGTTAAACAGACAGATAAGACGAATGTGTCTTGCCTGCGGTATGAAGGTTCAAAAGCTGAACAGAGTAAGAATAGTAAATATAAAGCTTGACGGACTTGCAATAGGTGATTACAGAAACCTAAGTGATGAAGAAGTAAAGAAATTATACAAGGAACTTGGGATAAGGGAAAATGGATAAGAAAAAGAGAATTAAGGAACTGGTTGAAATACTTAATAAGGCCGCAAAAAGCTACTATGTGGATGCAGTTGAGATAATGCCAAATATAGAATATGACAAACTCTATGATGAGCTTTTAGAATTAGAAAAAGAAACAAATGTGGTTTTATCTAATTCGCCCACTCAGAATGTAGGATATGAAATAGCAGGTGAACTTCCAAAGAAAGCTCATGAAAGCCCTATGCTTTCACTGGATAAGACTAAAAGTGTGGAAGATCTTAGAGAATGGCTTGGTGAAAACAAGGCATTACTCTCATGGAAGATGGACGGACTTACTATAGTATTGACCTACAGAGATGGTGAACTGGCAGAAGCCGTTACAAGAGGTAACGGAACTATAGGAGAGGTTATTACAAATAATGCCAAAAACTTCCAAAATATACCTCTAAAGATAGAATTTAAGGGTGAGTTGATACTTAGAGGTGAGGCAATTATAAAATATTCCGACTTTAAGAGAATTAATGATGCTATAGAGGATGCAACTGCCAAGTATAAGAATCCGAGAAATCTTTGCTCAGGTTCTGTAAGACAGCTTAATCCTGCCATTACAAAGTCAAGGATGGTATATTGCAATATTTTCAATGTGGTAAAGGCTGACGGCATAGACTTTGAAAACTCAAAGGCAAAGCAGTTTGAATGGGCAAAAAATGAAGGATTTGATGTAGTGGAATATAAATTTACAGACAGCAAAAGCATTGCAGATGATATAGCCGAGTTTGAGTCAAAGATAGAGAGCAATGATATTCCTTCAGACGGATTGGTACTTTTACTTGATGATATCGCACTTGGAGAAAGACTTGGAAGTACTTCAAAATTCCCAAGAAATGCTATGGCATTTAAATGGAGTGATGAAAGACAGGTAACAAAACTTAAATATATAGAGTGGAGTCTGTCAAGAACAGGACTTATAAATCCGGTGGCTGTATTTGAGCCTGTAGAACTTGAGGGAACTACAGTTTCAAGAGCCAGCCTTCACAATGTAAGTATATTTGAAGATTTGATGCTTGGAGTGGGTGATGAAATATCTGTATACAAGGCAAATATGATAATTCCGCAGGTATATGAGAATCTCACAAAATCAAATACTGAAAAAGTTCCGGATACCTGTCCGGCATGTGGAAGCCACGCAAGTATAAAACAGGACAATGAGTCCAAGGTACTTTTATGTACAAACCCTGACTGTCAGATAAAGCATATAAAACAGTATGCTCTTATGGCATCCAGAGATGCATTAAATATCGACGGACTTTCAGAGTCCACATTGGAGAAATTCCTCTCAAAGGGCTTTATAAAAAATGACAGTGATATATTTAAGCTGGATAGATATAAAGATGAGATTGTAAATATGGAGGGCTTTGGAAGGAGAAGCTATGAGAAGCTTATGGCGGCACTTGAAGAAGCAAAACATACAAATGTGGCAAGATTTTTATATTCACTTGGAATAAACGGAATAGGAAGTGCCAATGCCAAGATGATTGCAAAGTATTTTGACAATGACATTGACAAAATTATTACTGCCGGAAAAGATGATCTGCTTGAAATAGAGGGAATAGGTGAAGTACTGGCAAATTCGATTGTTGATTTTTTTAAGGATTCTAAGAATATAGAAAATGTAAAGAGCCTTAGAGAAGTCCTTATATTTGAAGTGGAAGAGTCTGCGGGAAGTGATTCATTTGCCGGAAAAGTATTTGTTATCACAGGCTCGCTGGAACATTTTACAAATAGAAATGAGTTGAAAGAACTTATAGAAAAGAATGGAGGAAAGGTATCGGGAAGCGTATCAAGCAAGACAAATTTCTTGATAAATAATGATACCACATCAAATTCTTCTAAAAATAAAAAGGCTAAAGAACTTGGAGTTGAGATAATCTCGGAGGAGGATTTTTTAAAACTTTTAGAAGAATAAATAATATGTTTATTTGTAGACGTATTTGTCTACAGGAAAAGAGGTATTATGCCAATAAAAATACAAAAAGGACTGCCGGCAAAAGAGATACTTGAATCTGAGAATATATTTGTGATGGATGAGGATAGGGCTATTTCCCAGGATATCAGACCATTGCAGATTTTGATATTAAACTTGATGCCTATAAAAGAAGATACAGAGACACAGATTCTTAGAGCATTATCAAATAGCCCATTGCAGGTAGACTGTTCATTTTTGATGATGAAAAGTCATCAGTCAAAGAATACAAGCCAAAGTCATCTAAATAAATTTTATACCTTTTTTGAAGATATAAAAAATGATAAATATGATGGTATGATAATAACAGGTGCCCCTGTAGAACTTATGGATTATGAAGAGGTGAATTACTGGAGTGAGCTTTGTGAAATAATGGAATGGTCAAAGACCCATGTAACATCTACTTTACATATCTGTTGGGCTGCACAGGCAGGGCTTTATTATCATTTTGGAATACCCAAATATGAGAGAAAAGAAAAGCTGGCAGGAGTGTTCGTACACGAGATTTTAAAGAAAAAAGTGCCATTAGTCAGAAGTATGGATGATTTTGTAAACTGTCCACATTCAAGAAATACTGAGGTAAAACTGGAGGATGTATTAAAGCATCGTGAGCTTCAGGTCTTAGCTAAGTCTGAAGATGCAGGTGTTCTACTGGTTTTAAATGAATATGGAAATGGTTCACAGATATTTATACAGGGTCATCCGGAATATGACAGAATGACTCTTAGCAATGAGTATCACAGAGATGTGGCAAAGGGATTACATCCTGCTTTGCCAAAGAATTATTTTATTGATAATGATCCGTTCTCAAGACCTATATTGAATTGGAGGAATTTCTCAAATACATTATATGGAAATTGGTTGAACTTCTATGTATACCAGAATACACCATATGTTCTGTCCGATAATTTTGATTGGGTGATTTAGGTATATTTTAGGGAAAATACATCATTTTGGATAAATAAGTTCAAAATTAACTGATTTTATGATAGAATTGGTGTATATATCAGTTTAAAGGAGTGTACTTATGAGTGGAAAGTTTGTTGCTTATGTAGGTTCTTATTCTTATACCGGAAAAGCAAAGGGAATAACTATATATGACGTGGATACCCAAAAGGGATGTTTTGTAAAAAAAGATGAAGTGGATGTAGACAACTCTTCCTATGTTATCAAGTCGAGAAACCAGAAGACATTGTATTCGATTGCTGATGAGGGGATAGTTTCTTTTAGAATATTACCTGATGGTGGGCTGGAAAGATTGAACTCTGTAAAGATAAATGGAATGAGGGGATGCCATCTTTCCACAGATATAAATGACAAGTTTATCTTTGTATCCGGATATCATGATGGAAAAATTACAGTTTTGAAGTTACATCCGGATGGAAGAGTTGGAAAGATAGTAGATGAGGTTTATCACAAGGGACTTGGTTCTATAGCTGAGAGAAATTTCAGACCACATGTAAGCTGTACAAGAACAACTCCTGATGGACATTTTGTTATGGCAGCAGATCTTGGAATAGACCAGGTGAAGATATATCACTTTGATAATAATGATGAGAGACTTGCACTTGTAGATATGATTCCATGTGATATAAACTCTGCACCAAGATTTTTCGAATTTTCTAAGGATGGGAAGTTTTTATATCTAATGTATGAGATGAAGAATGTGGTGGATGTTTTCACCTATGAGGCTAAGCCCGGATGTAGAATGCCGGTAGTTGAAAAAATTCAAACTGTTCCTACAACCGGACATAATAAGCTTTCAGAGTTAACAGCAGCAACTACATTGACACTTAATGCTGATGAGAAGTTCCTGTTCACAACAAATGCCGGTGATAATTCGGTATGCCTATACGAGAGAGATGCCGAGACAGGACTCTTGAAGGAGAAAATGTGCTTGCCTATAAGTGGTGACTATCCAAAAGATGTAGCTATTTTCCCTGATAATCAACATATAGCTTCTATAAATCATGAGAGTGGAAGTATCACATTCTTTAAGATAGATTATTCAACAGGATTGATTGTAATGTGTGCCAATATAGTAAAAGTAAATCAACCAAATTGCTGTGTCATAGTGGAGGTATAATGGCAGGTTCAAGTTTTGGAAAAAGCTTTGTAGTTACAACTTTTGGAGAGTCACATGGAGTTGCTTTGGGTGCTATAGTAGACGGAGTACCTGCGGGAATAGAATTAAGTGAGGATGATATACAAAAGTTTTTGGATAGGAGAAAACCGGGACAAAGTAGCATTACTACATCCAGAAATGAAAGCGACAAATGTCGCATTTATTCTGGCGTATTTGGAGGTAAGACTACAGGTACACCGATTATGGTAATGCTTGAAAATCAATCTCAGAGATCAGGGGACTATGATGAATTGGCAATTACCTACAGACCGGGACATGCAGACTTTTCGTTTGATTCAAAATACGGCTTTAGAGATTATCGAGGTGGCGGTAGGAGCTCAGGCAGAGAGACGATTGGCAGAGTAATAGGAGGTGCTATAGCCATAAAGGCACTTGAAATGCTTGGTATCAGGATACAGGCGTTTACTCAAAGTATAGGAAATGTATACGCAGGTAAACTTAATCTTGAGGAATGTAGTGAAAATGATGTATATATGCCGGACAATGAAGCAGCTAAAAGAGCTATAGAAATTATAAAAGAAGCTAAGTCAGATAAGGATTCTCTGGGAGGTATCATAGGTTGTATAGCTACAGGTGTTATGCCGGGACTTGGAGAACCGGTATTTGATAAGCTTGATGCAAGGCTCTCAGCAGCTATTATGAGCATTGGTGCAATAAAGGGAGTGGAGTTTGGAGCCGGATTTCATGTAAGTACATTGACCGGTTCAAGAAATAATGATCCCTTCTTCATAGATGAGGATGATAGTGGGCTTCATATCAGAAAAAAGTCAAATATGTCAGGCGGTATACTGGGTGGAATTAGTGATGGTTCACCGATCATCATCAATGCTGCAGTAAAGCCTACACCGTCAATAGCAAGGGAACAGGATACTGTAAATGCACTCAATGAAGAGGTAAAACTTGAGATAAAGGGTAGGCATGATCCGGTAATAGTGCCAAGAGCAGTGGTCGTGGTGGAGAGCATGGTTGCAATTACTTTATTTGATATGGTTCTTGAGAATATGAAATCCAAAATGGATAATGTACTGAAAGTTTATAAAGATAGTTTGTAATTAGGGGGCTTTTATTTCACATCTTCGGTATACAGAATAGGTGAATTAAAAGCCTTTAATATTGTGTTTTAAAGGAGAGATTATGAAATGGTATGATGGTGCGGTGTTTTATCATATTTATCCTATCGGAATGACAGGAGCACCGAGAACAAATTCGTTTGAAATAAATGAGCATAGATTAAATAAGCTTTTGCCTTGGATTGATCATATAAAGAAGCTTGGATGCAACGCGATATATATAGGACCGCTTTTTGAGTCTGTAGGTCATGGATATGAGACTATTGATTATAAAAAGCTTGATTCAAGACTTGGGGATAATGATGACTTAAAAGGTTTTATAAATACTTGCCATGAAAATGACATAAAAGTCATAGTGGACGGAGTTTTCAATCATGTCGGCAGAGAGTTCTTTGCATTTAAGGATGTGAAAGAAAAAAGGGAGAACAGTGCATATAGGGATTGGTTTAAAAATCTACATTTTGACTGGAATAATGACTATAATGACGGATTATATTATGACAGCTGGGACGGTCATGGCACTTTAGTAAATGTTAATCATCAAAATCCGGCGGTAAGAGAGTATATGCTTGATGTAGTAAGATATTGGATAAGTGAATTTAATATAGACGGTATAAGACTGGATGCTGCTGATGTACTTGATTTTACCTTTATGAGCGAGCTTAGAGGATTGACAAATACATTGAAGGACGATTTTTGGCTGATGGGTGAAGTGATTCATGGAGACTATACCAGATGGGTAAATGAAAATATGCTCCAGTCAGTTACAAATTATTGGCTGCACAAGGCTCTTTATTCAGGACATAATGATCACAACTACTTTGAGATAGCACATACTGTAAAGCGATGTACAGATATGGGACAGTATATAAGCAATGCTTTCTATAATTTTGTTGACAATCATGATGTGGCAAGAATCTATACAAAGTTAAACAATAAAAACCATTTTGTACCTGTACATGTACTTTTATATACATTACCGGGTAAACCATCCATATACTACGGTTCTGAATTTGCCATTGAGGGTGAGAAGAAACCATATGCGGATGAAATATTGAGGCCTGAGTTAAATTTTGAAGATTATAAAGATGCAATAGAAACAAATGAAAATACCAAGCTGATTTCTGCTCTTGGAAATATGAGGCTATCAAATCCATGGGTTGGGGAGGCAAGCTACAGAGAACTTTTACTTACAAACAGACAGTATGCCTTTTTAAGAGAAAATGGAGATAGGAGGCTTATTGCCATAGTAAATAATGATGACAATAATGCAGATATTCATTTAAATATCAGCGGTGAATTTACAGAAATATTTTCAGGAGAAAAAAGGAATTTCGACGGGAATATGCATATAAATATCCTCGGAAATTCCGGACAGGTATGGATAGGGTAAAAAATCTTGATAGATAAACTCTAAGCTGTAAAATTTAGTGTTCAGTATTTATAGAAAGGCGATATAAATAATCTATGAAGAAAATAATAATTGCAATTGCAATAATACTTGTATTGATTGTAATTGGATGGTATTGCAGATTTATTCTTGGACTTGCGTCTCAAATAGCAGCACCTGAAGTATCTACACTTGATAAAGAGATATCATGGGAGAAGGAACAAGGGCTCTGGGGAAATTATGATTCATATGAAAAGGAAGAGTATATAGTAAAGGGCTATAAAGACTATGAACTGCATGTAACTTTGGTAAAAAATCCTGTAGAGAGTGATAAATATGTGATAATAAGCCATGGTTTTAAGGCAAATAGATATGGTGCAGTAAAATATGTGGATGCATATATGAATCTTGGATTTAACTGTATTATTTATGATTTAAGAGATCATGGTGAGAATGCAAAAACAGCCGTAAGTCTTGGACAGTTTGAGTCTGCTGATCTTGAAAAGCTTATTGAAGACAGTTATAACAGATATGGAAATATTAAGCTTGGGCTTCACGGAGAGTCTATGGGAGCAGCCACTTCATTGATGGTACTTGCAAAGAAGCCTAAGGTGGATTTTGTTGTGGCAGATTGCGGATTTTCAAACTTGTATGATCTGCTTCATGCAGCCTATGATGTGGCAAAGGTAGGCGCAGTACTTCCGAGCGTAAATATAGCAATGAAATTAAGATATGGCTATGATCTTAAAAAGACTTCGCCAAAGGATGCTCTTGTTGGAAATGAAGTACCTGTATGCTTTATACACGGCGAGGCAGATACATTCATTTTGCCTGAAAATTCTGAAGTAAACAAAGCTGCTACAGCAGGTTATTCAGAGTTACACTTGGTACCTGATGCCGCACATGCAAGATCCAGAGAAGTTCTGGGTGAAGCCGAGTATAGAGGCATAATAAGTGACTTTTTGAATAACATAGACTTTAAATAAAGATTTTTGAGATTAAAAAATATCCTGACAAGTACAAGGCATTAGCTTTGTGGCTTGTCAGGATATATAAACATATCCTTCTTACGATACCAAATTAGTGGAATTCTACGTTATGACGATTCAAGATATCCACAGCTAAATCAAACTTTTCTTTTTTATAAACATAATTTTCCTTGGCATAGTGTTCGATGAATATTTCATCTTTAATAAATAGGGAGAAAAACGGCAACAAATTTTCTTCTTCATCTTATTCTGTAGTTTGAACAAAACTTTTTAGACTCACAATTTTATTTTAGTTTTTTAGAGCTTCACTTAATAAAAACATATTGTTGAGATAATGTTTATACTCCGGCCCTTTTTTATTAAAGTCATCTTCGTTTATTCCTCTATAAACATAAATTGCAGTTTCAAAAAAGGATGAATTAGACATAATATAATCTTTATCCGGTATATAAACTAATATAATCTTAGGAGAATCTCCGATTTTTACAAATCTCTCATAAAAATCCTTATAAAAGCGGGAAGTCGCTAAATTTTGTGGAAGTTGCCAAATATCATGAGTATGAATATTCCGGGTATTTTCAGGTTTGTTATAATTAATCAATGAGATAGCTGAGTCTGCTGTCATACTATCAAGTTCACTATATAATACTTTATTCAGTCCATATTCTTTGCCAAGTAGTAAAAATATATCATCCTGTGTTTTTTTGGGCATAATGATATCATTTTTATAAAAGTTATAAACCGATGGCAAAAAACTGCTATCTGTAGTAGATATATCTCTGATAGTACGATAATTACAAATGTATTGGTCCATAAAGTTCTCCTGTATTAATCCAAAAATCTCTGTCATAGAAGATTTAATAGGTTGTACATTATTAGTTCCATTCCAAAAAATTTTCACCCCATACAGTCTATCTACACCCGCTATATTTATAAATACATAGTCTATGAAGTTTTTGAAATTTTGTAATAATCCACAGCTATCAACAATGCATCAAGGATTGATAAAATACTTAGGATGATTTGTACAGATATATATGTTCTCATTCCCTCGAATTCACTAAAGCCTTCGGTATTTAGGGAATAAATAAAATCGGAGATTTTACTTCCGTTAAGTATACATATAACCAGTAATATCATTATAACGACTTTTACAGAAAGGCTTAAATTAAGGTTAAAATTATCAGTTTTATTCATATGATATAAATCCCCCTTTACAATGATATAAAATAAATTATGCATTACTGACTTCAATATATCATAGCAAGTATCAAAATACAATTTAAAAAATATTATGATAGTAAAAGCTGAAATAATAAATAAAAATAAAGTCCTTGACAGCAGTTTCAGATGATGTATAATGTTCTTTGTTTAATAACACTAAACTTTTTACTTAGAAATAGTGTGCAACACAAAGAAAGGCTTTTTATGGAGATCGGTTCAAAACTAAAAAGACTCAGAGTGCTTGCAGGGCTTACACAAGAAGAGCTTGCTGATAGAGCGGAATTGTCAAAGGGATTTATTTCGCAGCTGGAGAATGATATTACTTCACCGTCTATAGCAACTCTTCTTGATATTTTGCAATGCCTTGGAGTGGAAATAAAGGACTTCTTTGATGAGGAAGCTGAAACTCAGGTGGTTTTTACTGAAGAAGATTACTTTATAAAAGAGGATAAAGAACTAAATAATACTATTAAGTGGATAATACCTAATGCACAAAAAAATATGATGGAACCTATACTGCAAACTATAGAACCGGGAGGTCTGACATATCCTGACAACCCTCATGACGGAGAGGAGTTCGGATATATTCTTTCCGGAACTGTGGAGATACATAGGGGAAATGATGTGTATTTGGCAAAAAAAGGAGAGGCTTTTTATTTTACATCCGATAAAAAGCATTATATCAGCTCAAAGCGAGGTGCAAGACTTATTTGGGTCAGCACACCGCCTAATTTTTAAAAATTGGAGGAAGTATGTCGACATCCCTTATTGATTTGGAGAATATCTCAAAGAGTTTTGACGGAGAGATTGTTCTGGATGATTTAAATTTATCAATTAAAGAAAACTCATTTGTAACTTTACTCGGTCCGTCAGGTTGTGGTAAGACCACCACCCTTAGAATAATAGGTGGATTTGTACAGGCAGATACCGGAAGAGTGATTTTTGACGGTAAGGATATATCAAATCTGCCGCCAAATAAAAGAAATTTAAATACAGTATTTCAAAAGTATGCATTATTTCCTCATATGAGTATTGCAGAAAATATAGCCTTCGGTTTGAAGATAAAGAATAAATCAAAGGCATATATTGATGACAAGATAAAATATGCACTTAAGCTGGTAAACTTATCCGGATATGAAAACAGAAATATAAATCTGCTCTCAGGCGGACAGCAACAAAGAATTGCAATTGCAAGAGCTATAGTAAATGAGCCGAAGGTACTTTTACTTGATGAGCCGCTTGGAGCACTTGATTTAAAACTCCGTCAGGATATGCAATATGAGCTTATCAGACTTAAAAATGAGCTGGGTATAACTTTCGTTTATGTTACACATGATCAGGAAGAAGCGCTTACAATGTCTGATACCATTGTGGTTATGAATCAGGGATATATACAGCAGATGGGTACTCCGGAGCAGATATATAATGAGCCTGAAAATGCCTTTGTAGCTGATTTTATAGGAGAATCAAATATAATCGGCGGAACCATGGTACAGGATAAGCTCGTAGATATATTCGGAGCAAAATTTGCCTGTGTGGATGTGGGATTTGGCATCAATAAGCCTGTTGACGTTGTAATAAGACCTGAGGATATAGATCTTGTAGAGCCTGAGAAGGGAACTTTGGTAGGTAGAGTTACTCATTTGATATTTAAGGGTGTGCATTATGAGATGGAAGTCACTACTCCAAACGGATACGAGTGGCTGGTACATTCTACAGATATGTTCCCGGTAGGCAAGGAAGTCGGCATCAGTGTGGATCCTTTTGATATACAGATAATGAACAAGCCTGAGTCTGAGGATGAGGAGGCTGTGGGTGTAAATGAATAAGGATTTAAGAAAAGTACTCTCATTCCCATATATTCTTTGGATGATAGGTTTTACAATAATACCTCTATCACTTATTTTTATATATGGACTGACTGATAGGAGCGGAAGCTTTACAGTGGCAAATGTACTTTCAATATTTGCAAAAGATCATTTCAAGGCACTTTTATTGTCCATAATATTATCAATTGTAAGTACGGCTATTTGCCTTGTAATGGCATTTCCGCTGGCACTTACTTTGAAAAGCAAAAAGCTTAACAAGGGAAGTCTTATAGTATTTATATTTATTTTGCCTATGTGGATGAACTTCTTGCTTAGAACTCTTGCATGGCTTTCACTTTTGGAGAAAAACGGAATTATAAATACGATTTTAAACTTCTTGCATCTGCCGAATTTAAATATCATCAATACACCGTCAGCTATTATACTGGGTATGGTTTACAACTATCTGCCTTTTATGGTACTTCCTATATACAATGTACTTGAAAAGATAGATGACAATACAATAAATGCCGCAAGAGATCTTGGTGCAAATACAATGCAGACACTTACAAAGGTAATAATTCCCTTGAGCATTCCTGGTATTGTCAGCGGCATAACTATGGTATTTGTGCCGGCACTGACAACATTTGTTATCAGTAATATCCTTGGTGGAAGCAAGGTGCTGTTGATAGGAAATGTAATAGAGCAGGAGTTTACAAAGGGAAGCAATTGGAATCTCGGTTCCGGACTTTCACTGGTAATGATGATCTTTATACTTATCAGTATGGCATTTATTGCCAAGTATGATAAAGACGGGGAGGGCATGAGCGTTTGATCTATTCAAAGATAAGAAAAGTACTGGGGGATTTTTACCTGGTATTTATATTAATTTTTTTATATGCCCCGATAGCAACTCTTATGATACTAAGCTTTAATGCCTCAAAGTCAAGGAACAGGTGGGGGGGATTTACTTTTGACTGGTATGGTGAGCTTTTTAAAAGTGCTACAATAATGTCGGCCTTTAGAAACACATTGGTTATCGCATTTTTATCGGCACTTATTGCAACCATTATAGGAACTGTAGCAGCAATAGGTATCAACAATATGAGAAAGGTACCTAAAACTGTGGTAATGGCTGTCAACAATATACCTATGCTAAATGCAGATATTGTAACAGGTATATCTTTGATGCTTGGATTTATAGCTTTTGGAATAAGTCTTGGGTTTAAGACTATTCTTATAAGCCATATAACTTTTAATATTCCATATGTAATACTGTCGGTAATGCCAAAGCTTAAACAGACTGAGAGAGTTACATATGAGGCGGCACTGGACCTTGGTGCTACACCTATTATGGCATTTTTTAAGGTAGTGTTTCCGGATATATTCCCGGGAGTAATATCAGGATTTTTACTTGCCTTTACAATGTCGCTGGATGATTTTATAATAACACATTTTACAAAGGGTGCAGGTATAAATACTATATCAACTCTGGTATATTCAGAGGTCAGAAGAGGTATAAAGCCGAGTCTGTACGCCCTTTCTACAATTATTTTTGCTACCGTTTTGATACTGCTTATAGTATCAAATATTGCACAAAACAAAATAAAGAAAAGATAAGAGGAAATAAGCGTGAAAAAGAAATTTGTAAGTATAATGACATTGATGAGTATGCTTTCCGTGGCTGTATTATCAGGATGCGGAAAAAGTGATGCAGGTGCCAAGGCGGGCAGTGCGGGCGAGCTTTATGTATATAACTGGGGTGAGTATATTGACGAGAGTGTTGTGGAGGAGTTTGAAAAAGAAACAGGTATCAAGGTCGTTTATGATATGTTTGAGACCAATGAGGAAATGTATCCGGTACTTGAGGCAGGTGGTGTGGTATATGATGTAGTATGCCCTTCAGATTATATGATCGAGAAGATGATACAAAATGATATGCTTGCAGAAATCAACTTTAATAATGTCCCTAATATCAAGAATATAGATACAAAGTATATGGATATGGCAAAATCATTTGATCCTGAGAATAAATATGCCGTGCCATATACATGGGGTACAGTAGGAATACTTTACAATACTTCAATGGTGGATGATGAAATCACAAGCTGGAGCGATCTTTGGAATCCTAAGTATCAGGGAAATATCCTTATGCAGGATTCTGTAAGAGATGCCTTTATGGTTGGTGAGAAGATGCTTGGATATTCTATGAATACAACAGATAAGGCTGAGCTTGAGAAGGTAAAAGAAAAACTTATAGAACAAAAGCCGCTTGTACAAGCCTATGTAATAGATCAGGTAAGAGATAAGATGATTGGTGGAGAGGCCGCTATAGGTGTTATTTACTCAGGCGAGATGCTCTATGTTCAAAATGAAGTTGCAAATTCAGGAGAAGATTTCGAACTTAAGTATGTAATACCGAAAGAGGGTACAAACCTTTGGATTGATGCATGGGTAATTCCAAAGAATGCAAAGAACAAGGAGAATGCGGAGAAGTGGATAGACTTCTTAAACAGACCTGAGATTGCAAAGAAGAACTTTGAATATATTACATATCCTACTCCAAATAAAGCCGCTTTCGAGCTTTTGGATAAGGAGCTTCAGGAAAATACAGCACTCTTCCCGACAGATGATATGTTAAAGAACAGCGAAGTATTTAAATATCTAGGAGATGAGGGAGATAGCCTTTACAATGACCTTTGGAAAGAAGTGAAGGGAAAATAATCGTATTATTTGTGTTTTTAGCAGCTGAGATATTGAATTTTTAAGGCTAAATACATCTTATTTCTGTGAGAACTTTAAGCAAATAAGTAAAAACCGTGGGCTATAGCCTAGCTATGCCCCACGGTTTTTATATTCTATACTTCCTTGGCAAATGTTATCTTATTGCCGTCAATATCAAATACATCAAATACCAAAACAACTTCATAATCTATAATTTCACTTGTTTTAATGCCGCACTCATCTAAGGTTTTCTTTGTCTGATTTATATCTTCGACTCCTACTACAATAGAGCTTGTTTCTATGCTGTCTTTTTCCTCACAGGATAATTGCAGCCATGAATTTGAGGACAATTGATATTCAGCTACTCCATCCATTGGAATAACATCAGGCTCTCCAAGCCAATTTTTATACCAGGCAATTGATTTCTCTATATTTGATACCTTGAATACACTTACTAAACTTTTTATTTCTATTTTTCTCATTACTTTCACCTTTTATTTTATAATAAATTGCAGATGATTGTATCATAAAACGGGATTTTTGACTATGGTATATTTCTTAGGGTTGGTATTATAAAAATGGGATTAATCGGTATAAATGCCCGGTAAATTTACAGTGCTGTATTAAGGTGATTGGTATTATAAAAATGGAGTTAATTGGTATGTTAGTTTGTACAAGTTTAATGGATTGAGATGTAGAGGGCAAGTTCACCTGTATACATTAATTTAAAAAGTAATGGAGATTATTGATAAAGCAGGAGATATTTATATCTGAAGTGATTTGATGTATAATATAGGTAAAATATACAGGTGAAAAATGACTATAGTAGGATAGGGAGGTAATATGGAGTTTGTAAAAAGACAAAGACAATTTTTTATAAATACACTGATTTGTATTATTACATAAGCTACTAAACTAATAATAGTTGATATGAGTGGAATAAAAATATTTGATGGGATATTATGTACAATAATGAAGTAATAGATATATGCTTTAAGAAGGAGGTTGCATTGCTAGTGTTTGATTTGATGGTATTTTTGCTAATTGTATTTGCTATTGCAGAGGGTGTATGTTTGATTCTTTTATATCATAGAATATTTTATAAGAAGAAGCAGAGTATAGATATTTTTTTTATTTGTGTATTTTTTATTGGGTTTTTATGCGCCTTGCAGTTTCTTTCTCTCTTGTACATTTATGAGAGTATTAAAGTCAATCCTAAACATGAACTTGCACCTTTGTTTACTACTTTTTCAGCAGTAATTTCTGCTCTGTACACATTGCCTTTTGCAATTGTTGCAAATAACTATAGAAAGAGGTGAGTCCATTAAAAGATTAAATTGATGTTGCAATCAAATTATGCATTTATTGTATGAAGAATCAAATTTTCCTTGATTGGAGTTTGGTTTTTTAATGATACTATGAAAAAAAGGAACCATATTTATATGTACATGAAAGGTCTAAAAGGCAAAAAGCAGGGAAAAAGGGAATGCCAACTGTAATAATGTATTTACCTCAAGAATACGATAATGCATTTAATTTGTTTATTGGTAATAGGATAGCTAATAAAAAAATATATGGGGGGATGTATCTAATGCTTTAAGTGCATTGTCAGTTGGACTTGGAAGCAATGAGAAAATAATAGCTGATTTGTCAGCTATTATAGGAAAATTGGCAGGACCAAGTAGCTTAGCACTATCGGTAATATCATTATTTTTAGCAACTTTACCTAAACCTTTTTTAGAAAGATTGCGATTTGAACTAGATAAAAATCAGTATTCATTTATAAAAATTACATTGTTTGATGTAAATCCAAGTACAGAAGAAATTGTTGGAGGTTATAATATAGATGATTTTAAAATTGAAAAGATTTCAGATTATGAGAACAAAGTTATGGATATATATGGAGAAAAATATTGGATAGGAGAGTTTGGAATGATTAGCAAGATTAAACCAAATCCTAATAGTAATAAAAGTATTGATGAACAAATAAGAGATAATATAAAAAAATATTCAATGAGATAGAAAAGTACTTGGATAATAAGGTGAATAGTAATGGTAAAAAATAAAATATTAACGAAATATGTGATTCTAACATTATTGATTTGTAGTTTGATAGTTTTATATTTAATTATTACAAACTTAGAATATAAGATAGTTGTAAGGGATAATACATTTATTGGAATAAAAGATGGTATTTTTAAAAAGAAATCTGATATTGTAGATTTTGATATTCCTTATGGTGTAGTTAGTATAGGAGCATTTGCCTTTTCTAGTTGTGATAATTTGCAATCGGTTAATCTGCCAGAAACAGTTAATAGTGTAGATAATTATGCATTCTTTGAATGTAAAAAATTACAAGAAATTAAATTATCTTCAAATTTAGAAAGTATAGGGGATATGTCATTCTATAACTGTGAAACACTAAAATATATAGAACTGCCTAATACCTTAAATGAAATAGGAAGTTCAAGTTTTGCCGAGTGTAAAAATTTAAAAAAAATAATTCTGCCAGACAGTCTTGAAAGTATTGGCGAGTTTGCATTTGAAAACTGTACTAATTTGAGAGAAGTTAAGATGTCAGATAGTGTAAGTAAGGTTGGTGAAAATATATTTGAGGGGACAGAATTTATAAATAGTCTTAAACCAGATGAGTATGGTTGCATTTATTTAGGGAACTTACTATTAAAAGCAAATGATACTAAAGAATATGTCAAGATAAAAGATTCTACAAAAGCTATTGCAGCAAAGGCATTTATTAATAATATAAGAATAAAAAATGTTGATTTACCACTTGGACTTATAGAAATAGAAGATAGTACCTTTGAAGGTTGTAGAACTTTGGAGTCAGTAATTATACCACAAGGTGTTAAATATTTAGGAGAATATGCTTTCCTAAATTCAGGGCTAAAAAGAGTAGTATTACCAGCCGGATTGGAAGAAATATCTTATGGAGCATTTAAAGATTGTTATAATTTAGTAGAAATTAATTTACCCTCTAGTATTATAGATATTAAAGGAGGGAGTTTTTATGGAACTAAGTATTTAGATAGTATAAAAGAGGATGAATATGGCTGTAAGTACAAAGAAAATATTTTACTTGAATATACAGGTAAAAGTGCTGAGAAAATAGAGATAAAAGCCGGAACAAGATTAATAGCAGGAAGTGCATTTAATAATGCAGAGAGTATAAAAGAGGTATATATACCTAAGAGTGTAGATCATATAGGAAGATATACATTTACTAAATGTCATAATTTAGAAAAAGTTGAGTTTGAAGAAGATGGTAAATTAACAACTGTAAACGGACATTCATTTGATTTATGCAGCAATTTGAAGGAAATAAAATTACCAAAAAATATTAAAACAATATCAGAATATGCCTTTTTTGCTTGTGGTATTGAAACTTTAAGAATACCGGAGAAAGTGGAGGATATGGATTTATGGGCTATTGCACAATGTCTTTCATTAAAGAGAATAGAACTTCCTAAGAGTTTAAAGGGGAAATATTATTATCCTGATTATAGACCAAAAATAGATTTAGTATTTTATTGAATTTATTTTTTAGATAACAAGTATTTAATTAAGATTAGTAAGGGTGATATTGCAGATAAGTACACTATGACAACTATGGAAGCAGTCAACGCAACAGGGGTACTAGAGGCAGTTATAGATAGACCAAATCATGTTTCTGTAAGACCTGTAAATCCTTTGGAGATGATGGAATGGATTAATAGCAGGCCAACAGCAAAAGAGAATCCATACTACTTAACAAAAATATTAGCATCAATATCTATAAGAGATAATGGAGGACCATGTAATGTCAGCAGTGATTGATAATTTAATTAGTAAAGAAGAATATAATATTTATGAAAATAGAAATATATCAGATGAAAATTTGGAAGAATTAGCCGTATTATTTCAAATGGAAGGTAATAATTTAGAAGATTATCTTTATTTAGGTAACTACAAATCTAAGTTTTGCTGGTTTAATATTCTACATATTATAGAAAAAATGAAATATTCTATGAAGATTAGATATATACCGTTTTTGATAAGATTGTTACAAGATGCCAACTGGCCTGCATTTGAATATGCAGTTTCTTTATTATTTTCTTATAATAAAAGTGATTTGATTCCATTTATAGAAGATGCATTGTGGAAAGCATATAAAAGTGATGATGGAATGTGGATATCAGGAATTGATATACTATTGGAACATATCCCTATAAAGCCAAGTGAATTTGAAAACCCCAAAACCTATGGCTTGTTAAAATATGGAGATTTTTAGAGTTCTTATTTTTTGAAGGTGTGAGAATTATATTTTAGCTCAGCTTGTAGAAGAAAGTGGAGTATATCCTAATAGAAAATATAGTTACGATAAAAGAGGGGTAAGCACCCAATAACATGATGCCTTATATTTCATTAAACTAAATGAGATAATAAATCAAATAAAAAAGTGCTCCAATAAAGAGCACCATAGTTTATTTGTTTATTGCTTACATTCTTCCTTTACATCCGGTGACCAGGGCATTAAACCTTCTAAAAGTTCAGGTTCGGACTGCCACTGTGTATCCGGCATATACATGAGAAGATATTGCAAGTAGGTAGACATTCAAGCCGTTTCCCTTTGCTGTCTCTACAATACTATAGACAGCTGCACTTGCAGATGCTCCTTTGGAAGTGTCTGCAAAAAGCCAATTCTTGCGACCTACTGTAAATGGACGAATTGCATTCTCGGCAGCATTATTGGAAATAGAACATCTTCCATCAAGCAGATAATTCTCCATATATGGGCGCTGGTTATTAGCATAAACAAGAGCTTTTCCAAGTGCAGAGCCTTTTAATGCCGTTATGGAATTAATCCAACACCAAAAAGCCTCAAGAACAGGTTTTTCCAACTCCAGGCGCTTACTATATCGTTCTTCAGATGTTAAGTTTTTAAGGCTGTCTTCAATGTGAAACAGCTGATCACAGTAATTCCTTCCGATTTCAGCAAGGGTGAGTGGTGCATCCTGTGAACTCTTAGATGGAATCGCTTCTATAAACTTTCTCCTAAGGTGGGCCCAGCACCCACATCTGATCATATCAGAAAGTTTATTATAACCGGAGTATCCATCAGAGTGAAAGTATTCTTTGAAACCTTTCAGGAATTCCACTGCATGATCACCATTTCTTGAAGGCTGATAATCATAAAGAATTATGGATGGCTTGTCGTCATTTCCGGTTCTATATAGCCACATATAAGACTTTGTCTGTGGTGCCTTGTCTTTTTCTTTAAGCACCTGAACAACGGTCTCATCGCAATGCACTATATCACGCTCAAGGAGCTTTTTGTGCAGATGAGATACTAGGGGCTTTAGATAATCCTCACTGCAACGGATTATCCAGTTTGCCATAGTGGAACGGCTGAGGGCGATTCCCAGTTGTTCCCAGTTTTTCTCCTGCCTATAAAGAGGCATACCGTTTACATACTTTTGATACATGACATTGGCCACTGAGCTTGGGGAAGCCAACGAATGGTTCATCAGTGATGAAGGTGTGGGTGCCTTCATTATATAAGGATAAGCTGTATGCTTACATTTGGGACACTCATATACAGTTTGAACATAGCGAACAATTCGAAGTTTTGCAGGAATGTACTCTAATTCTTCCCTGACAAATTTTGTGCCAAGGACTGTTTTAGTGTCAGGGGTGGCGAATACGGATTAGAATATGACCAGAATGGAATGCAAAGTTTGTGTGTGTTATTATTCACTCTTATCACCTTTATAATTAGAATATGACCAAAATGGAATGTAAAGTGTTTTATATAATATAATAAGTTTTTGCAGAAGAAGAGGAATTATGCTATACACATTAATATTAAAAAATATGAAATCAAAGTATAAAGATTATATATTCTATTTGGTAAGTTCAGTGATAGCAGTAGCAGGATATATCATTATATCAAGTTATTTGAATGCTATGAGAGAAGTTGTAAAAATAGAAAATATTAAAATCATGAACAGTGAGATCAGCACACTCAAATGGATCTCTTATGTGTTCCTGCTTATTTCGTTATGCTTTATTATTTATACATTTTTAAACTACACAAAAAAGAAAAGCAGAGATTATGCTATTTTTATTATTTTAGGACAGAAAAAATCAAATTTATTCAAATGTATAATAATTGAACTTCTTGCCACATATATTGTATCCATGATTTTGGGGAGCATGATTGGAGCGTCTTTTTACTATGGAAGTATATACTTTTTTAGAAAAGTGTTTTTATATGAATTTCCGATGGTTATATATCCAATAAAAAGCTATATTTTCATTTATATGATATATTTTGCTTTATATTTTATATCTGCTCTTTGTATTTATATTAAGATAAGAAAAATGAAATTAAATGATTTGCTTATAGAGGAACAAAGAGCAGATACATTAGCTAAAAAAGGCTGGTATAGATTTGTATTTGGAATTATTTTGTCTATACTTTCTTTGTATGTTATTTTAATTCAACAAGGAGATATAATTTTACGAACATTTTCTTCCATATTGTTAATTTCTATAGGGCTATATTTTATTTTTTTATCTATGGCATTTCCTATACTACAATTATTAAGAGGAGAAACAAAGTTATATTATAAAAATTTTTTATTTATAAGTAATTTTGTATTTCGATTCAATAAATTTAGTAAAATTATATATTTTTCATTATTAAGTGGAATAATCCTACTCATTTTCATAGGAGCAAATATTTATAATAACATATATGCAAATACAGTAGAAAGCTATCAAATGATGTACCCAAATGACTTTGTTATAGAGAGCTATTCTGTGCCAAATACCTTGATTGAAAGCCTGAAAAATTCAAAAATTCCTATGGATATATCTGAACTGGAGGTTTCGGAAATAAAAAATAACCAAAATATAGGGAATATAAGATGTGTAGATATTGAACGCTATAATACCTTTCGCAATAAAAATTGGACTCTAAAGAGTGGAGAGATAATAGGGATTGATTTGAAATTGGAGGAAGATTTTGAGGCATTAAATGGAGACAGTTTTATATCGATTTACACTATAAACGGACAACAATTTGACTATAGTATTAAAAGCAGATATTGGGAAAATATATTTGGAGTATTTGAAAATTATGGAAATGAATATCTGTTTTTGATGAATCACAGAGACTATGAGGATATCAGCAGACATGGACAGAATAAACATATTATATTTGTAAATGCAAAAGAGCATGGAGATCAAAATCGTATTAAACAAGTACTGAATGATTACGAACAACAAGATGAAATGAAAGTAAGAATATATGAAAAGGATAAATATGTAGAAATAAATAGAAATGTAATACTTTGTATGCTTATTGTCTTTGTATTGGTAGCCATTGTAATCACTATCTTTAAGAATAGTGCAATCTATATAAATACATTTAGTCAGATAGATTATTTGTCGGAAAAATACAAGGCGTATTATATTATGGGCATGAACAAGAAGACTATTGCTAATACTGCCACAAGAGAACTTCAATTGCCTTTTCTGATTCCTGTGATATTAGCATGTATATTATCCATGATGTATCTTTATATACTATCCGGTGTCAATAGGGTAGAGCAGAGAAGTCAGATTTACACTTTTTTTGCAATATTTATAGTTGGATATTTAACATTGGAATATATTTACTATAAAATACTTAAAAAACAATTTATTTCTTATATTTTAAGGCGATTAGGATAGGTGGGATATATGAATGAAGTTATAAAGGCTGTTGATTTAACCAAAATATATAATAAGAGAGATAAGAAGAAAAGGGGAGAAATATCTGTTAATTTAAATCAAGTCTTAAATGGTGTCAGTTTAGAGGTATATCATGGGGACTTTATTAGCATTATGGGAAAATCAGGTTGTGGAAAAACTACTTTATTAAAAATACTTGGAGGGATTGAAGAGGCAACTACCGGAAGAGCAATTGTTGGAGATATTAATTTAAGCAGTTGTTCTGATGAAATATTATCGGATGTTAGACAAAAAATAGTTGGATTTGTGTTTCAAGAATTTTATCTGGTAGATAGTCTGACTCTAAAAGAGAATATTCTATTACCTTTATACATAAGCAATAAGCCATATAGAGAGATTGAATCATTAATATTAGAAAATGCAAAAAGGTTTGAGATTGAGAAAATTTTAGACAAATATCCAACAGAAGTATCAGGTGGTGAAAAACAAAGAACTGCAATATGTAGAGCAATTATAAACGAACCTAAGATAATATTAGCAGATGAACCTACCGGGAATTTAGATAGCATTAATTCCGAAATAGTAATAAAATATTTTGAAAGATTAAACTTAGAAGAAAATCGTACTATTTTAATGGTAACACATGATCCGACAATAGCAAGTTATAGTAAAAAAGTGTTATTAATGAAAGATGGGGCTATAGTAAAACAAATTGAAAAAGAAAATGGAGAAGATAAAAAAAATTTTATACAGAGAATTGTAGAGATAATGGACTATTGATGATGTTGTAATTTAATATTACTTTGATGCAGAATAAGCTGGGGATGTAGTTAAATTTGATGAAATAGATTTAGAGTGAAAAATTAGTTAAGATATCAGATTATCTAGGTTAGTTAATTATTTATACTTCGTTAGAATGTGCTGTCAAGCATAAATGATTATGTCCCAAAATAATTAATTTATAAGCCCCCACAAAGGGGCTTTTATTATGCACTTTTTATGTCTTCTTCAATTCTGTGTGGCTGTGAGTGTGCGAATTTATTAAAGGCATCCAATCTCCAAGGATGGTTCATAGGCGGTATATAAGGCTTTCTAGGCTTTGGCTGTTTGTAGTCAGCGTCCAAATCCTTAGATTTATGTTCATGAGCCGGTATTTCTTCCAGTGCATAAATATCTTTGTCATTTACGCACGCAAACATAGACCTATCAAATGCCTTGATAAGCATAACCTTTGTACCTTTTCTATAATGGGTCTGCAATCCTTTATTATCTATCATCTTATAAAATTTCTTCTCGAATTGAATCGCATGTCCGGCATCAACAGTTCTCTCAGTTAAAACCGCCAAAGTAAGATTTATTTTTTCTTTAGATGGTTGCGTTTCAAAGACAGATTTGATACCATAAAGTGGAAGTGAGAACTTCTCATTGAATTCTTTTATGTAGTGGTAAATGAATTCATTGGCATTATTGATGTCGGTTACGCCTGCGAGCCTTAGCTCAATAGGCAGGCGTGACTGTAAGGTTTGATTCAATCGTTCTATACGTCCTTTAGCCTGTGGTACGCTGCTTGATTCAAGCTGTGTGCCAAGTTGCTTACAGGCGTATGCAAACTGTGTATAGGTGTCTTTGTCGTCAGATAAGGCACCTTTTTTCTTGTAAGTAAATACAGTTCGTTTATCAGTAAGAAACTTATAGGGAATACCATAATCAGTAAGAATCTGCTCAAACACATGGTAGTATCCATTAAGAGTCTCCTGAGTATCAAACCATGCACCCGTAACAACACCTGAGGCATCATCAATAGCCAAATGTAGATGCCATATCTGTCCCGGCACCCATTCATAAGGGGTAGCATCCATCTGAAGCAATTCACCAAAATAAGCACATCTTGGACGACGACTGTGAGCATCTTAAACTGCTACTAAGTTAGCTTGTATCTGTGATAATTCCCTTTTTGATGTTGCAGCTTCCTTCTTAGCTCTGAGAGCTTGCTTAATGCGTCTACGCTTAGCTTTTGTAGCCTTTGGGGATAGAATGTACTCTGACTCCAAAATACTCATTACAGAGGAAGAAGAGATACTTATGCCTTCATGCTTTTTTAGAAGCTCTGTATAGTGTTCAAAGTTAGCTTCGTAGTATTTAGTTCTGTATAGATCAAGAACCTGACTTCTGATATCAGGGCAGATAGTGGTAGCCGGCTTTTTGCCTCTGTTACCATGAATAAAGAATGCCTTACCATCTTTAATATAACCCTGTATCATACGGTTTATATGCCTTTTGGTGCATCCTAGGATAAGAGCAGCTCTATTCTTATTAGCTGTATCTGGGTGATCTACCAGACCTTTGATAACATCATACTTTCTTTGTTCATCCATTGATAAAATAACCTTTCTGATAAGTCAGTTCCTCCTAGTGTTAGAATATACAAAATAGTATTCTACCATAAGTGGGACATTTTTATTTGTGGTATACTAGGACTTTATCATTTATGGCTTATAAATTATTTATACTTCGTTAGAATGTGCTTGTGTTCTGATAGGGATACTGGTATAGTTTTAATTTTTTTAAGATATCGAGATTGATTTTGTAAAATCATGATACAATAGAGTATATGAAATGTACTGGAAATTTGAATAAATAGGATAAAGAAATGGATAAAAAAGATGAAATGATGTTTGTAAGTCATGAATCCCTTGTAAAAAAGATTTATATTATTAGGGGACAAAAGGTTATGCTTGACTTTGAATTAGCCGAAATCTATGGATATGAAACAAAGCGATTTAATGAGCAGGTTAAAAGAAATATTGAGAAATTTGATGAAGACTTTATGTTTCAATTAACTGATGAGGAAGTATCTGAACTTTCAAGGTCGCAAAATGCGACCTTGAACAAGAGTGCAGGAAGAGGTAGTAATATTAAGTACAATCCTCATGCTTTTACCGAGCAGGGAATCTATATGCTAATGACAGTTCTCAAAGGAGAACTTGCGGTCAAGCAGAGTAAAGCTCTGATTCGTACTTTCAAGCAAATGAAAGACTATATCGTAGAAAACCAAGGATTGATTGGGAAAAGAGAGTTTTTGCAGCTTTCGATGCAGATTACAAGTAATGTCGTGGAAATGCAGGATTCTCGACCTTAGCAATCCACAGCTCAAATACGGATTTTTACTTTTGAACGGACAGCCCATCGAAGCCAATCTTGCTTATAAGGACATTTACAGCATAGCAAAAAAGAGTATTTATATCGTCGATAACTACATCGGAGTGAAAACTTTGGTCTTGTTAAAAGATGTCCCCTCATCGGTAGAGGTCATTATATTCAGTGATAACATCGGAAAAGGACTTCATACCCTTGAATATCAGGATTTTTGTGAGGAATATCCGTTTAGAAAGATAACATTCCAAAAATCCGGTGGAGAGTTTCATGACAGATACATTATTATCGACTGGAATACCGAACATCAGAGAATCTATCATTGTGGAGCATCTTCCAAAGATGCAGGGCAAAGAATCACAAGCATAACGGAAGTGGTCGATCAGATGATTTATACAGACCTTATCAATAACCTATTGAAAAATCCGGTGTTGAAGTTAAGATAAGAAGTGAAGCAGATTGGAAAATTTGAAAAGCATTTATAAAGTTAGTGCAAAAGAATTAATATTATGCAATTATCACTTTTTGATAAAATAGATGGATTAGCAGAAGAAAAACAACATACAAAATTTAAAGTTCATTTATCTGAACATATAAAGCTTATATTAGAAAACATGTAATTTAATGAGGGAGAATTTTTATGGAAAATTTGGAGAATAAAAAAGTATACAGATTTAAAAAATTTTTAGGATTCTTGGGATTGTTAGGTTTTTTAGGATTTTTAGGATTTGTATTTGATAATGTAGCATTTTTTCATTTTTTTAGTTTTTATTGTTTTTTTTCATATTTTTTTGTGAATGATACGCAGAGTATTAAGAATAAAGATGACAAAAGACATACTTTATACAGAGGTATTTTGGCAGTTATATTTACAGCCAATATAGTTATAACTAACAGTGGATATATTCATGATAAATACTCGGCCATGACTATTTTAATCAGCGTAGCTTTTGCTATAGCCGTAATAGTGGATACTATTATTGGAAGAAGTTAAATGTAGTTGAAGTTGAGTTAGTGTTTATACAATAAAACACCGGCATGTCCGGTGTTTTATTGTTTTTATCTCAGAGCCACATCCAGTGCCATCATCACTGTAAATCCGAAGGCAAATAAGATAACTCCTATATTTGAATGTTCTCCCTCACTCATTTCAGGTATTAGCTCTTCTACTACCACATACATCATAGCACCTGCTGCAAAGCTTAGAAGATAAGGCATCACAGGAATAAATATCTTTGATGCTCCAAGCATTATCAGGGCTGCAACAGGTTCTACTGCACCGGAGAGTATACCGTAGAATAATGCCTTCATTTTACTCTGTCCTTCTGCATGAAGAGGCATTGATATAATGGCACCCTCAGGGAAGTTTTGAATAGCGATACCAAGAGAGAGTATATTAGATTTATATAAATTTGATTGCGTACTATCAATATATACATATGATAACATTTATAAATACAAATGGCAATATATAAACCTAAAGAATGTATTACTGTATAAATTTTTTGTAATAGCTTATCTCACTTGAAATACAAAATCCTAGATCAGTATAAATTTTATATGCAGGCTTATTTTCTAAAAGTAGCTGCAAATGTATCTTGGTCTTTCCAAGATTTTTTATAAATGAAATTATTGCCATCATTGAAAGTTTACCAAGTCCCTTATTTCTGTACTCATCATAAATATTGAAGCTGTGGAAATATATATCATTTATATCAAAGCTGAAGGTATAAAAGTTAAATGAACCAATCTCCTCATCTCTATAATAAATATAGTAAATGTCATCATCATCCTCAAAAATGTCAATATCTAATTTTTTTTCAATAACATATGTGGATAAGTCAAGCTCCATCATAGTTTCTGTACAATCATATATTAGAGAGAGACGGTCTGCTGTCGCAATTGCAGGTGTATAGTTTCTTTCACAAAGAAATGATACCTTTGCACCTGATTTTAAATCATTAGAAAGATGGTCTAAAAGTGATTTAAAATATCCCTTTTTTCGATTATTTATATCTGTAAAAGCTATTACTTCATATACATTTGTATCTATTTCAAATAGTGCCAAAACTGACATCAAATTTTCGTTCTCATAGCATAAATAATATGCACATCTCTCATCACTGAAATCAAAATAAAGTGGAAGGTGTTGCTCTTTATCTTGGGCTTCAACTATGGAATTTATTTGATTTATCATATCTTCAGATAAAACTCTTCTTTTTATAATATTCATGGCAATCTCCAACCTTGCATTTATTGAAATAATGTCGGCATATGTGTTATACTTTTAAAAACAAAATTATGCCCAAAGGGCCTGTAGGAGAAGATATGATTGCAAAACTTATTGAGAAAATCAAGCAAACAAATGCCCCTATATGTGTAGGTTTAGACCCACTTATTTCACATATACCGGATTATATACTAGAAGAGAAAATAAAGAAATATGGAAAGAGCACAAAGGCAATAGGAGAGGCATTTTTTGAGTTTAACAAAGAGATAATTGATAAGACTTATGATTTGATTCCTTCTGTAAAGCCGCAGATAGCTATGTATGAAGAGTTCGGCATAGAAGGAATGATCGCTTACCAAAAAAGTGTAGAGTATGCTAAGGAAAAAGGTTTACTTGTAATTGGTGATGCAAAAAGAGGAGATATAGGATCTACTTCACTTGCTTATGCAAAGGCACATATTGGAGTAAGTGATATTTTGGGTGAAAAAATAGTAGGCTTTAATACAGATTTTGTAACTGTAAATCCATATCTTGGTACAGACGGTGTAAAGCCTTTTATAGATGTATGCAATAGCGAGGATAAGGGTATATTTGTACTTGTAAAGACTTCCAATCCTTCAAGTGGTGAATTTCAGGATCAGCTTATAGATGGAATACCTCTGTATGAGCTTGTAGCTAAGAAAACTTGTGAGTGGGGTGCTATGAGTATGGATGGAAATTATTCAAATGTAGGTGCAGTAGTTGGTGCTACATATCCTAAGATGAGTGCAATACTTAGAGAGAAGATGCCAAACACTTTCTTCCTGGTACCGGGATATGGTGCACAGGGTGGAACAGCTGAGGATTTAAAGCCATGCTTTAATAAAGACGGTCTTGGTGCTGTAGTAAACTCTTCAAGAGGAATCATTGCTGCATATAAGCAGGAAAAATATTCTGTGATGGAGTTTGGAGATGCAGCCAGAGCAGCTGTAAAGGATATGATAGTAGATATAAACAGAGTTTTATAAAGAGAGAAAAATGACTAAGATAATGGATAATGGGAAGGTACTTTCCCAAGATGAGCTGAGTAAAGATATTTATTCTATTTGGATAAAGACAAATATAGCAAAGACTACAAGGCCCGGACAGTTTGTAAATGTATATACAAAAGATCCTTCAAAGATTTTGCCAAGGCCGATAAGTATATGTGAAGTAGGCAAAGATTCTATAAGGCTTGTATATAGAGTTACAGGAGAAAGTGCCGGAACAAAGGAATTTTCAAGTTTAAAATCAGGAGATACCATAAAGGTTTTAGGACCTCTTGGCAACGGTTTTCCTATAGATTCCAAGTCTACTATCCTTATAGGAGGAGGTATAGGAATACCTCCAATGCTTGAAACTGCAAAGCAAATAGATGGAGAGAAAATAATAGTACTGGGATTTAGAGACAGTGATACTTTCCTTACAGAAGAGTTGGAAAGCTATGGAAGAGTATATATTGCTACTGAAGATGGAAGTATAGGTACAAAGGGCAATGTTTTGGATGTGATAAGAGAGAATAATTTAAGTGCAAAAAGGATACTTGCCTGCGGACCTACTCCAATGCTTAGAGCTATAAAAAAATATGTATCAGAAAGTAATATCGAATGTTTCCTGTCATTGGAAGAGAAGATGGCATGTGGAATAGGTGCATGTCTTGCTTGTACTTGTAAATCAAGTGATATTGACAGCCACTCGAAAGTAAAAAATAAAAGAGTTTGTACTGAAGGTCCGGTATTTATTGCTTCGGAGGTTGAACTATGACAAACATAAAAGTAAAAATAGCCGGTGTGGAGTTTAAAAATCCTGTGACAGTTGCGAGTGGAACTTTCGGACATGGTGAGGAGTTTGCAGACCTTGTAGATATCAACAGACTTGGTGCGGTTACTACAAAGGGGGTTGCCAATATTCCATGGGAGGGAAATCCCACACCTAGAATTGCGGAAGTCTATGGTGGTATGCTTAATGCTATTGGACTTCAAAATCCGGGAGTTGATACATTTATTGAAAGAGATTTGAAATTCCTTAAAGAAAAGGATACAAAGATAATTGTAAATGTCTGTGGAAGAAGTATTGAAGACTATATTGAAACTGTTGAAAGACTTTCTACTGAGGATGTGGATATGTTTGAAATCAATATATCTTGTCCAAATGTATCACATGGAGGTATTGCTTTCGGTACAAATGTTGACAGTGTAAGTGAGATTACAAAACAGATAAAGACTCATTCAAAGAAACCTATTATTATGAAGCTTTCACCGAATGTTACAGATATAACTGAGATCGCAAGAGCAGCTGAAGCAGCAGGAAGTGATGCCCTTTCTCTTATAAATACAATTACCGGCATGAAAATAGATATCAATAAGAGATGCTTTGCAATAGCAAATAGGACAGGTGGAATGTCAGGTCCTGCTATAAAGCCTATTGCTCTTAGAATGGTGTATCAGGTGGCAAATGCGGTAAATATACCGATAATAGGTATGGGTGGTATATCCGGTACCGAAGATGCCATAGAATTTATACTTGCAGGTGCTACTATGGTCAGTGTGGGAACTGCAAATTTCATAAATCCTAATGCAAGCATAGAGGTAGCAGAGGGAATTGAGAAATATCTTGAAAATAATGGATTTAATGATATAAATGAGATTATAGGTTTGGTAAAGTAAAACTTTGATTGGAGAATTTATGGAAAATTATAAAAAAGAATTTATTGACTTTATGATAGATTGTGAAGTGTTGAAGTTTGGCGACTTTGTTACAAAGAGTGGAAGAAATACTCCATTCTTTGTCAATACCGGATTTTACAGAAGTGGCGCACAGCTTAGTAAACTTGGAAAATATTATGCAGAGGCTATAAGAGGAGCTTTTGGAGATAATTTTGATATTCTTTTTGGACCTGCTTATAAGGGTATTCCACTTAGTGTTGCAACATCAATGGCACTTAGTGAAGAAGGTGTGGATGTAAAATACTGTTCAAATAGAAAAGAAGTAAAGGACCATGGAGATACAGGAATTTTGCTTGGTTCACCTATTAAGGACGGGGATAAAATAGTTATAATTGAGGATGTGACTACAGCAGGAACATCTATAGAGGAGACTTTGCCTGTTATTAAGGCACAGGGAAATGTGGATGTACTTGGCCTTGTAGTGAGTGTAGACAGATGTGAAAGAGGTCAAGGTGAGAAGTCCGCACTTGTAGAGATAAGTGAAAAGTATGGTATTAAGACTACAGCCATTGTTACAATGAATGAGGTGGTAGAATATCTCTATAATAAAGAAGTTGGAGGCAGAGTAATTATTGATGATAAATTAAAGGCTGCCATTGATGAGTATTACAAGATTTATGGTGTAAAATAATAATACCAAGTGGAGGAAAGATGGAAAAGACTTATAAACTTATGAAGTTTTGTGGTGGAGCAGGCATTGCCATAGGCATAGTAATGATTGTTGTAGGAGTTGCTACAGGTGTTATGTCCATTGTAAATGGTGCGAGGCTGCTTGCCGGAAAGAATTATATAGAGTTTTGACATGAATAAACTTGAAAATAAGTTTAGATTCATAGGAATGATTTTATTTATAATATATCTTTTGATGCTATTGTATTTCCTATTTTTTGCTGAGGCATTTGGTAGGGGAATGGCAGTGGAGGCACATGGTTGTAATACTACTCCATTTCTTGAAATCAAAAGATATATCAATAATTTTGATAAACTTGGTATGATAACGGTAATAAATCTGGGGGGCAATGTACTTGCATTCATGCCCTTTGGATTTTTCAGACCGATAATTGGCAGGAGAAAAAACAGTTTTTTTAGAACATTAATTCAAGGTTGTGTGTTTTCTTGTGTGGTAGAGATAATACAGCTTTTGACAAATGTGGGAAGTTTTGATGTAGATGATATCATATTAAATACATTTGGAGTTTTTCTGGGCTACATTGTTTTTATTCTGTGGAAATTTATCATATGGAGACGAAAATGAGTTTTTTTAAGAAAAAGAGAATAGGAATCCCTTATAGAAGAGAAGAGAATATTTTGGATTCTGACAGATTCTTATCAGAAGAGGACAAGGTAAGGTTTGCCACCGGCAGAAAAGACATGGTCGATTATATGAGGAGACCTTTTGCAAAGGATGCAAAGTTTGCACTTTTTATGGATGTAGTTGCGGTGGTCCTACTTGTCTTTGCTGTGATAAAGGTAATAGAAAACCAAGGTGCACCAAGTACTCAGGTATCAGCTTTTGCACTTTGTTCATTTCTGTTTGCTGCATCAGGATTATATTACTCACTAAAGTCTTTTAGACAGGGTGTGGCTAGAAAATCACTTTCAGTGGTTACAATGATATTTGGAGGAGTTTTATTTTTACTATGGTTTATGATATTTATTCTTGGGATAAGAGGCTGATATTAGAGAGAATAGATCTGGCGATGGACAGAATATCTCAGATAAAATTAGAAAAGGATATTAGATACAGTGAGTTCTTCTTGAAACTGGCAGGCTTCTTGGAGCAAGTAAATTATTTGAGAATAAAAAGAGACAGTGGTGAATTTGACAACCAAAGTTTTGATGAGCTTAATATTGCTCAAAATGAGCTGTATTATGACCTGAAAGAGGAAAACTATGGTGAATCTGTATACAATCCTGATGTTTTAGATAAGATATGTGATAAGGAATTCATATCACCTTTTTTAAGTCTGTCTTTTGAGGTGAGAGCTGCAATTATAACAGTTTTTGAGGGAGATCTTGAGGGATTTGTCAATATTCTTGAACTGTTTTTGCAGGTATATGGCATATGCCTTGAAGGCGGAGATGCCAAGGAAGTTTCAGATGCAATATATTGGTATGCTTCAGATTACTTGGATATTACAGCAAGAAAAAAGATTATAGAAAGTTTCACCACTTCTAACAGATTCTTTTATAATATTATAATGAATGACGATCTGTCTGATCTAAGATATCTGTTCAAATTCGGAGAATATATCGCTTCAAATGAGATAAAAACTGCAGAATACTTGAATTCACTTGATAATGAAACTATCAGACTATGTGCAAAAACTTTTGTAGATGGATATAGAGATGGTTTTTTTGCAATGCAAAAGGATATCTCAAAGAGAAGTATTGTTTCATTGATATATCGTATAGGATTTGAAAGAATTGTAAAAGAAGCCATTATATTGTTTGAAGATATGGGCTTTGAGGTTGTACTTGACAGAAAACCTTACAGACTTGCGGATATGTCACATATCAGAAATAGAGGTATCTGTAGTGGTGGAGTCAATAGACAGTTTGAGTATGACCACAAGTATGATATGAATGTCTTTACAAAGAAAGCATATCTTGATAGAAAACTTGAAATCAGTAAGCAAACTTTTGAAGAGATAAAGGAAAATATGGTAAGATATGGCGGTCCGGCTTGGATGGATTCATTTGGAGACCTGGAATTTACGCCAATAAAGAAGGCTTCATCAAATGTCTTTGTTGAAAAGCAAAATAATTTGATGAACAATTACAGAAATGAAATGATGCTTTTGCAGGATGAATATATGGATACTTCAGGTACTGCATTCTGTATTATAGCATGGCCACTTCCAAGTATTGCAGAGGATATGAAAGTTTATTCAAATATATTTGATGATATTATCAGAATAAACACTTTAGAATCAGAAAAATATAGAAATGCACAGCAAAAAATCATAGATGCACTTGATAAGGCAGATACTGTAAGTATACTTGGAGGTGAGGGTAATAAAACAAATATGACTATAAAGCTTCATGAGTTAAAGGATCCTTCGAAGGAAACAAATTTTGAAAACTGTGTAGCAGATGTAAATATACCTGTAGGTGAGGTATTCACATCTCCGATACTTGCAGGAACTAATGGTATACTCTTTGTTAAGGATGTGTTCCTTGCAGGATATCATTTAAAGAAATTATGCATATCCGTAAAGGATGGTATGATAGAGGATTATACTTGCGAGAACTTTGACACTGAAGAAGACAATCGAAGACTGGTTGAGGATTCTATACTAAAGGGTCATAAGTATTTGCCTATGGGAGAGTTTGCCATAGGTACAAATGTTATTGCCTATAATGTGGCGAAGAAATATGATATTTTTGAAAAGATGCCTATTTTGATTGCGGAAAAGATGGGACCACATTTTGCTTTTGGAGATACATGCTATTCACATGATGAGGAAAACATCAGCTATAATCCTGATGGTAAGGCTATCATTGCAAGAGACAATGAATGCTCTATAAAGAGAAAGACAGATATCAAAAATGCATATTTTAATTGTCATACAGATATTACAATACCTTTGGCGGAGCTTGGAGATATATATACAAATGAGCCTGACGGTATACATACCTATATAATAAAAGATGGAAAGTTTGTACTTGAGGGAAGTGAAGTTCTAAATGAATAATGGAGGCAAATATGGTAGAAGTTGCTATAGTAATGGGAAGTGATTCAGATTTGAATGTAATGAGGGCTGCCGGAGATTTTCTTAACGAGATGCGAGTGGAATACGAGTACAATATAATCTCAGCACATCGTGAGCCGGATCTATTCTTTGCTTGGGCAAGAGATTTGAAGAAGAGAGGTATTAAAACAGTTATTGCAGGAGCAGGCAAGGCAGCACATCTTCCCGGAATGTGTGCTGCACTTACACCGCTACCGGTTATAGGAGTGCCGATAAAGACCTCAGATCTTGGCGGAGTAGATTCTTTGTATTCCATAGTACAAATGCCGGGTGGTATTCCGGTCGCAACTGTGGCAATAAATGGTGCAAAGAATGCAGGAATACTTGCTACAAAGATACTTGCACTAAGCAATGAAGAGCTTTTTGATAAACTGGAAAAATTCAGTGAGAGTATGGCAAAAGAGGTAGAGTCTAAGGACAAAAAATTAAAAGATATCGGAGTTGATACTTTTTTGAAAGGCTAGATCCTTTCTTCTTTGTATAGTTGTTTTTGTTTTGTATATTGGAGGTAATATGGATTACAAGAGTGCGGGTGTGGATATAGAAGCAGGCTATAAGGCAGTAGAGTTGATGAAAAAACATGTAAAGGCTACTATGAGACCTGAAGTCCTTGGAGGACTTGGGGGCTTCTCAGGTGCATTTTCATTAGGTAAAATAAAAGAAATGGAAGAGCCTGTTCTCTTATCCGGAACAGATGGAGTTGGTACTAAGCTGAAACTTGCTTTTTTGATGGATAAGCATGACAGTATAGGCATAGATTGCGTTGCTATGTGCGTTAATGATGTTGCCTGTGCAGGTGGTGAGCCATTATTTTTCCTGGACTATATAGCTTGTGGTAAGAATGATCCTGAAAGAATTGCAACTATTGTAAAGGGTGTAGCTGACGGGTGTATACAGTCCGGAGCTGCACTTATAGGTGGTGAAACTGCAGAAATGCCGGGATTTTATCCTATAGAGGAGTATGATCTGGCAGGATTCTGTGTTGGAGTAGCTGACAAATGTGATCTGATAGACGGAAAATACTTAAAGGCAGGGGATACATTGATAGGTATTGCCTCAAGTGGAGTACATTCAAACGGTTTTTCTTTGGTAAGAAAAGTCTTCGATATGACAGAGGAATCTTTAAAGACCTACTATGATGAGCTTGGAAAAACTTTAGGAGAGGCACTTTTGGCTCCTACAAAAATCTATGTAAAGGCATTGAAATCTATAAGAGAGAAAAATATAAAAATAAAAGCATGTTCACACATCACAGGAGGAGGTTTCTATGAAAATATTCCAAGAATGCTTAGAGAAAATACCAAAGCCGTTATAAGAAAAGACTCATATGAAATTCCTGCTATATTTAAACTTATGGCAGAGACAGGTGATATCAAAGAAGAGATGATGTACAACACCTTTAACATGGGAATAGGAATGGTGATAGCAGTTGATAAGTCAGATATCAGTGAAACACTTGAAGCACTAAAATCATCTGGAGAAGTCGCATATGAAATCGGATATATTGCTGAAGGGGAAAAAGGAATAGAGCTTATATAAAGGAGCAGCCATGTTTGATATCGTATGTTTGGTTTCAGGAGGTGGCACAAATTTGGCTGCCATAATAAAGGCAATAGAAGATAAGAAAATAAAAAATGTAAGAATAAAAGCTGTTATATCAAATAATAGCGATGCCTATGCCTTAGAAAGAGCGAGAAACGCCGGTATAGATGTAAAAATTATTTCGCCGAAGAATTTTGTATCCAGAACTGAGTTTGATAAAGCCTTGCTTGATGAGCTTAAAATACTTAATCCTGATTTGATAGTGTTGGCAGGTTTTTTAGTAAATATATCAAAGGATATAGTAGAAGCATTTGAAAATAAAATAATAAATATCCATCCCTCTTTGATACCAAGTTTTTGTGGAAAGGGATACTATGGTTTAAAAGTCCATGAGGCGGCATTGGAAAGAGGGGTAAAAATTACAGGTGCAACAGTACATTATGTAGATAGCGGAATAGATACCGGCAGAATAATAATTCAAAAGCCTGTAAAAGTGCTTGATGGTGACGATGCAAAAACATTACAAAAGAGAGTAATGGAAGAGGCTGAATGGATTATTTTGCCAAAGGCCATTGATAAAATTGCAAATGGAGAGAGCTTATGAAAATTCTAGTAGTAGGTGGTGGTGGCAGAGAGCATGCCATAGTTAGAAAACTGTCTGAAAGTAAAAGAAAACCTGAAATTTATGTAGCACCGGGTAATGCAGGTACACAGCAGATTGCAACAAATGTAGCAATACCTGTAATGGATTTTGAAGCTCTGATAGATTTTGCAAAAAAAGAAAAAATAGATTTGACCATAATAGGAATGGATGATCCACTTGTTGGAGGAATAGTTGATAGATTTGAAGCTGAGGGACTTAGAGTATTCGGACCCAGAAAGAATGCGGCAATTTTAGAAGGCTCAAAGGCTTTCTCAAAGGATTTGATGAAGAAATATGATATACCTACAGCAGGATATGAGAATTTCAATGATGCAAAGAAGGCATTAAAGTATTTGGATAATGCAAAATATCCTATAGTACTTAAAGCTGACGGTCTAGCACTTGGAAAAGGAGTACTGATTTGTAAGGATAGGCTTGAGGCAGTATCCGGAATAGAAGAATTGATGACCAAAAAATCGTTTGGAGATGCCGGAAATACCATAGTTATAGAAGAATTCTTAGAGGGTAGAGAGGTCAGCGTATTATCATTTGTAGATGGAAGCCACTATGCCCTAATGACTTCTGCACAGGATCATAAAAGAGCAAAGGATGGAGATGAGGGACTAAACACCGGTGGCATGGGCACATTCAGTCCAAGTCCTTTCTATACTGAAGAAATAGATAAATATTGTAAGGAGCATATTTATCAAAAAACAGTGGATGCTATGAAAGCTGAGGGCAGAGAGTTTAAGGGTATTATTTTTTACGGATTGATGCTTACAAATACCGGGGTAAAGGTACTTGAGTACAATGCAAGATTTGGTGATCCGGAAACTCAGGTAGTACTTCCAAGGATGGAGAATGACATAGTAGACGTGTTTGAGGCATGTATTGATGGCACTTTGGATAAAATCGATTTGAAATTTGAAGACAATGCCGCAGTCTGTGTGGTTTTGGCAAGTGATGGCTACCCTTTGGAGTACGAAAAGGGGAAGAAAATATCCGGCCTTGAAAATTTTGAAAGTAAGGATGATCTGTACTGTTTTCATGCCGGTACAAAAAAGGTTGGAGATGATATAGTAACAAATGGAGGTAGAGTTCTTGGTATTACCGCAAAGGCTGCTACATTAAATGAAGCAAGGCAAAGAGCTTATGAAGCTACAAAACTTGTATATTTTGACAACAAATATATGAGAAATGATATTGGCAGAAGTATAATTGTGAATGATTGACACAGTAGTTGGTATTTGTTAGACTAATGAGAAAAAGTACTATAAACTGCATTGAACCATTCAATTTGGTCAATGTGTATCCAAGCAAATAAGGAGAAAAACAGTGGCAAGAATCATAGGTGAAGGCATCACATTTGATGATGTACTATTGCAACCGGCATATTCAGAAGTTATTGGAAATCAGATAGATATTTCTACATATTTAACAAAGAATATTAAATTAAATATTCCTTTGATGAGTGCAGGAATGGATACAGTTACAGAACATAGAATGGCTATAGCTATGGCAAGGCAGGGAGGAATCGGAATTATTCATAAAAACATGAGTATAGAAGAGCAGGCTGTTGAGGTAGATAAAGTAAAGCGTTCTGAAAATGGAGTTATTACAGACCCTTTCTTTTTATCACCTAATCATACACTGTCAGACGCCAATGAGCTTATGGCAAAATATAGAATATCAGGAGTTCCAATAACTGAAGGGAAAAAACTGGTAGGTATTATTACTAATAGAGATTTAAAGTTTGAAGAGGACTATACAAAGAAAATAGCAGAGTGTATGACCAAAGATAAGCTTGTTACGGCACTGGAGGGAACTACTTTGGAGGAGGCTAAGAAAATTTTGGCTCATGCCAGAGTTGAGAAATTGCCTATAGTGGATAAAGACGGTAATCTTAAGGGACTTATTACTATAAAGGATATAGAAAAACAAATAAAATATCCAAACTCTGCAAAAGATTCGCAGGGAAGATTACTTTGTGGAGCTGCACTTGGAATTACAGGTAATGTACTTGAAAGATGCGAAGCTTTGGTAAAGGCAAAAGTAGATGTTGTGGTACTGGATTCAGCACATGGACATTCAAAAAATGTAATGGATTGTATAAAGGTTATAAAGGAGAAGTTCCCAAACCTACCTGTAATAGCCGGCAATGTAGCAACAGGTGAGGCGACAAAAGCTCTTATAGAAGCCGGTGCAGATTGTGTCAAAGTGGGTATAGGACCAGGATCTATCTGTACTACCAGAGTTGTAGCAGGTATAGGTGTGCCACAGATAAGTGCTATTATGAATTGTTATGCAGTGGCAAAGGAGTATAATGTACCTATAATAGCAGACGGTGGAATCAAATTCTCAGGAGATATTACAAAGGCATTGGCAGCAGGTGGCAATGTATGTATGATGGGATCACTATTTGCAGGATGTGATGAGTCGCCTGGTGATTTTGAATTATATCAAGGTAGGAAATATAAGGTTTATCGTGGTATGGGTTCTCTTGCAGCTATGGAAAAAGGCAGCAAGGACAGATATTTCCAGAGTGACGCAAAGAAGCTTGTACCTGAGGGTGTAGAAGGTAGAGTGGCATATAAGGGATTGGTAGAAGATACAGTATTCCAACTTTTAGGCGGACTTAGATCAGGTATGGGATATTGTGGTGCTAAAGATATTAAGACGCTACAAGAGACTTCAGAATTTATTAAAATAAGTGCTGCTTCACTAAAAGAGAGTCATCCACATGATATTCATATAACAAAAGAAGCACCAAATTATTCATCAGAAGATAATTAATAAATACCTTAATATTAGGTAATACACCAATAATACAATATAAATAAACATAAGGGGGGATATATTAACATGAATGCAACTTTAGTAGTTATGGCGGCAGGAATTGGCTCCAGATTTGGAGGAGGGATAAAGCAGCTTGCACCTGTAGGACCAAATGGTGAGATTATAATGGATTACTCCATATATGATGCAAAAGAAGCCGGATTTAACAAAGTCGTTTTTATAATTCGTCGTGATTTAGAGAAAGACTTCAAAGAAATAATTGGAGATAGAGTAAAAAAATATATAGATGTAGACTATGCTTATCAGGATATCAATGATCTTCCAAAAGGATTTGAATGTCCTAAGGATAGAACAAAGCCATGGGGTACAGGACAGGCACTACTTACCGTAAAAGGTATCGTAAACGAGCCTTTTGTAGTAATAAATGCAGATGATTACTACGGAAAAGAAGGCTTTAAGGTAATATACGACTACATGTTAAATAAAATGGACAAGAACAGCGAAAAACTTGATCTTTGTATGGCGGGATTTGTACTAAAAAATACACTTTCAGACAATGGCGGAGTTACCAGAGGCGTTTGTAAGGCTGATGAAAATAACAAATTAGCGGATGTTACAGAGACCTTTGAAATAGAGCTAAAAAATGGTGTGCTAAATGCTGTGGACGAGAATGGAAATAAAAGAGATATAGATATTGATGATATTGTATCTATGAATATGTGGGGACTGACTCCGGAATTTCTGGATATTTTAGAAGAAGGATTCCCAAAGTTCCTTAAAAGTATGACTAATGAGTTGAAAAATGAGTATCTGCTGCCTTCAGTTATAGATGAAGCTATTAAAGATGGAAGAATAAGTGTAGAAGTATTAAAAAGCCATGACAAATGGTTTGGAGTAACATATAAAGAAGACAAGGAATTTGTTGTAAATTCAATAAGAGCCTTGGTAGATAGAGGAGTGTATCCTGACAAAATATTTGATTAAGAGGAGATTATGTCAAAGCTTAGAACATTGATAATGGGTCATAAGAACCCTGATACAGATTCAATCTGTGCGGCAATAAGTTATGCCGATCTAAAGTCAAAAACTGAAGAAGGAGAATTTTCACCAAGGCGTGCCGGTGAGATCAATGAGGAAACCAAATTTGTATTGAATTACTTTAAGGTTAAACCACCTAAGCTTACTGAAAGTGTTAACACCCAGGTAAAGGATATTGAAATAAAACATACAAAGGGTGTGGATAAGAATATATCATTTAAAAAGGCATGGGCGCTGATGCAGGAACTGGATGTAGTAACTCTGCCAACAGTAAGTAGTGATGGTGACCTGGAGGGAATAATATCTGTAAGTGATATCGCAAACTCATATATGAATATATATGACAGTAGAATCCTTGCAAAGGCAAATACCAGATATGCAAATATTTTGGAAACTCTGGAAGGAACCTTGGTAGTAGGAGATGATACAGCTTATTTTAACGAAGGTAAGGTTGTAGTGGCTGCTGCAAATCCGGATATGATGGAGTTTTACATAGAAAAGAATGATCTTGTGATACTTGGAAATAGGTATGAGATGCAACTTTGTGCGATTGAGATGGGTGCGGCCTGTATCATAATATGCGAGGGTGCAGGTGCATCAATGACTATAAAAAAACTGGCAAAGGAACATGGAACTACTATTATTACAACCGCTTATGATACATTTACTGTTGCCAGACTTATAAATCAGTCCATGCCTATTAATTACTTTATGAAGACTGAGAACCTTATCACATTTGAAAATGAAGATTATCTGGATGAGATAAAGGAAGTAATGGCAAATGTAAGGCATAGAGACTTCCCTATTCTTGATAAAAATGGAAAATATCTTGGAATGTTTTCTAGAAGAAACTTGCTGGGTGCTAAGGGCAAGAGAGTTATAATGGTTGACCACAATGAAAAGAGTCAGGCTGTTGACGGCATAGAACATGCGAATGTTTTGGAGATTATAGATCATCATAGATTAGGTACAGTGGAGACTATAGGGCCTGTATATTTTAGGAATCAACCTCTAGGTTGTACATCAACCATAATATATCAGATGTACCATGAGAAGGGTGTTGAGATTCCAAAGCATATTGCAGGACTTCTATGTTCAGCTATTATCTCAGATACGCTGCTTTTTAGATCACCTACATGCACGGCTGTAGATAAGGCTGCAGGACTTGATCTTGCCAGAATCGCAGGTATTGATATAGAGAAATATGCAAATCAGATGTTTGCTTCAGCAAGTAATCTGAAGGGAAAGACAGATGAACAGATTTTCCATCAGGATTATAAGAAGTTCCTACTTGGAAAAACAAGTATAGGAATTGGACAAATCAGTTCTTTAAATGAAGAGGAGCTTGATGAGATTGAAAGTAGACTATTGCCATTCTTAGTAAAACTTCATGAAAATAGTGAAGAAGATATGATGTTCTTTATGTTGACTAATATATTAGAGCAATCAACAAAACTGATATGTGTAGGTTTTGGAGCTATGGCACTTGTAATGAAATCATTTAGAATTGAAGAAGGCCTATATGAGATCAGTGATGCCGGTGTCATTCAGCTTGATTCTGTAGTATCCAGAAAGAAGCAGCTAGTACCTAGTCTTGTAATAGGAATACAGATGTAGGAGAGATATGGGAAAAAAGACTAATATTACATTGATTGGTATGCCTGCATCCGGCAAGTCCTCGGTGGGAGTTGTTTTAGCCAAGAGGCTTGGGAAGAAATTTGTAGATACTGATATAGTAATTCAAGAAAAGCATGGTAAACTTCTAAAGGAACTTATAGAAGAGAATGGTGATGATGGCTTTAGAGAAATAGAAGATGAGGTAAATGCCTCGCTGGATGTCAGCAACAGTATCATATCTCCGGGTGGAAGTGTGGTATATGGACAAAAGGCTATGAAGCATCTAAAAGAAATCAGTGTTATAATATATTTGCAACTTTCATATACCGCAATAAAGTCAAGACTTGGGGATCTTAGGGAAAGAGGTATTACCTTAAAAGATGGACAGAGCTTAAAAGACTTATATCTGGAAAGAACACCTTTATATGAGAAGTATGCAGATATAACAATCAATGAGATGAAGAAGACCCTAGCAAAGACTATTGATGAGATTTGTGAAAAATTGGGTGAAAAGCCAAGAAAGAAAAGAAGTTTTAAAGAGAAAAGATTTCAAAAGATAACTAACTCTAAGGGTAAGCAAAGTAGAGAAAAAACTGATAGTACAAAGTCAAACAAAGAAAGAGCTGATAAAAAAAGATTTGACAATACAAAGTCAGTTAAGGAAAAGAGCAGCAGAACAAGGTTTGGTGGAGAAATAAATCCACAAAAGAACAATGTTCAAAGAAAAAATTTGAAGAAGTATTTTAAGAAAAATGAGAATTGATTTTAAACCTGGAAATATGTTATATCCGGTGCCGGTGGTAATGGTAAGCTGTGCAGACAGCGAAGGTAGAAGTGATATAGTAACTGTGGCATGGACAGGCACAATATGTACAAATCCTCCAATGGTATATATTTCACTTAGACCAAGTAGATATTCATATGATATAATAAAAAAGTCTGGAGAATTTGTTATAAATCTTACAAATAAAAAATTGACAAAGATAGCAGATGAGTGTGGTGTAAAATCAGGCAGAGATGTTGATAAATGGAAGTTACTAAAGATAGAGCAGTTGCCATCAAAGATGGTAGCTGCTTCATCTATTAAGGAAAGCCCGGTTTGCATAGAGTGTAAGGTGGAAGATATCTTGGAACTTGGTTCACATCACATGTTTATAGCAAAGGTAGTGGCTGTAAATGTTGATGCTAAATATATGGATGACAAAAACAAATTTGACCTAACAAAAGCTGACATGGTAGTATATAATCATGGAGAGTATATAGGACTATCAGAAGTACTTGGTACTTTTGGTTATAGTGTAAAAAAGAAGAAAAGAAAGTAATCTGGGAGGCATCTTTTTGAAAGAGATGAATTTTAATGAGCTGAAGCACATATACTTTTGCGGTATAGGTGGCATAAGTATGAGCGGACTTGCAAGAGTACTTTTAGAAAAAGGCTTTAAGATAAGTGGTTCAGATGCAAAGGCAAGTAATATAACAAAAGATCTTGAAGATAGAGGAGTAAATATATTTATAGGTCAAAATGCCGGTAATATAACAGAAGATATAGATTTATTTGTATATACAGCGGCTATACATATGGATAATCCTGAGTTTGCTATGGTAGAAAAAATGAACATACCTATGATGTCCAGAGCGGAGTTGTTGGGATATGTTATGTCAAAATTTAAAGAAGGCATTGCCATAAGTGGGACACATGGAAAGACTACTACTACCTCTATGTTGTCATATATTTTATTGGATTCAGGTGTGGATCCTACGATATCAGTTGGCGGAGTATTAAAGAAAATAGAAGGTAATATTCATATAGGGGCCGGTGATATATTTGTTACAGAAGCCTGTGAATATACCAACAGTTTTTTAGAGTTGAATCCTACAATAAGTGTTATATTAAATGTTGAAGAGGATCATATGGATTTCTTTAAAGATATTGATGATATTAGAAATTCTTTTAAGGAATTTGTAAAAAACACAAGCTCTGAGGGTTGTATAATAATAAATGATCAGATTGAAAATAATGGAGAAATTATAGATGATTTCAAGGGTCATGTAATAAGATATGGAAGTGAAAAATCGGATTGTTTTGTTACCAATATAAGATATGATGATTTTGGATATCCTACATTTGATCTTTGCCATAAGGGAAGTACATATAATGATGTGAAGCTTTGTGTGGGTGGAAAGCACAATATAGACAATGCTTTGGCATCTATTTGCGTTGCGTTTGAACTTGGCGTAAGTATAGAATATATAAAAAAGGGACTTTTAGAGTTTGAAGGAGCAGATAGAAGATTTGAAATAAAGGGAAATCTTGGAAATATAACTGTAGTGGATGATTATGCACATCATCCAAGTGAGATTGCTGCTACTTTGAATATTGCAAAAAGATATCCGCATGACAGATTGGTGGTTGCTTTTCAGCCACATACATTTACAAGAACAAAGGCATTTTTTGAAGAGTTTGCTAATGCATTAAAAGATATAGATTGTTGTATTATAGCCAAGATCTATCCGGCTAGAGAAACTGATAACCTGGGTATGAGTGCCAAGCTTTTGTCAGACAGAATAAATGCTCTTGGCGGAAATTCAAAGGATTTTGATACCTTTGATGAAATTGAGAATTATCTTTTGGAGAATTTACATGACGGAGATCTGTTCATAACCATGGGCGCGGGTGATATAGTAAGAGTAGGTGAGGTTTTGCTTGGTAAATAGAAGATACCAAGCATATAATACATAAGTATTATGAAATTAAAGACAAAGGGAGAGCTATGAAGTACGAATTTTTAAAGGCAGATATAACAAACATTGTAAGTTTGCCGTCAGAATTTATAGATGAATATATGCTAAAGGCAAATGGTGATTATATAAAGGTATACCTTTTTATGCTGAGAAATGCCGGTAGACTGATAAATCCTGAAATCATAGCAGATGCCCTTGAACTTACTATAAAAGATGTAGAAAGAGCTATAGCATATTGGTGTAAGAGTGGAATATTGATTAAAAAAGAAGAAAATATTGCCAAGATTGGAAGTGATGACGATTTTCAAGAAATACTCCTTACAAAGAACCTACCAACTATAGAAGAATACGAAGAGGCGAAGCGTATTCTTATGGCTGCGAATGAAGTATATAAAAGGAGTGAAGCAGTAGAAAAAACGGATGTTGAAAATGCTGAGAGTATAGAGAATAAAGATAATACAGATGTTGAAAATACAAATGTAGAGTCGGAAGTAAATACAGATACTCCTGTAGTGGAAACACCGAATGTGATACCTGAGGTGGAAGTAAAAAAAGAAGAGCCACCTAAGCTTCCTGATAGAAGTTTGGTAGATTTGACGAAACTAAAGAGTGATGAAGACTTCCAGGAATTAGTGTTCTGTGTACAAACATATACTGAAAAGATATTCTCACCTATAGACACTGAAAAACTTGCATATTTGTACGATGTAATAGGTATGTCAAAGGATCTGCTTGAATATATTGCAGAGGTGTCGGTGCAAAAGGGAAAGAAGAGTATAAGTTATATTGAAAAAGTGGCACTTTCATTCCATGAAAAAGGCATTACGACTGTGGAGGAAGCCAAAGAGGACAATGTAAAATTCTATAATGAAAATAGAGCTGTGCTGAAAGCATTTGGAATATACGACAGGGTTTTGGCACCGGTTGAGTCCAGATATGTGAAGAAGTGGTTTGATGAATACTGCTTCAGCCCTGAAATTGTGGTTGAGGCTATTAATAGAACAGTGCTAAATACATCATCACAAAGCTTTTCTTATGCAGACGGTATACTTACAAGTTGGCATAAAGAAAATGTTCGTACACTTGCAGATGTAAAGGCACAGGATGAGAAGCATGGTGAAAAGGTTAAGAATGCACCGAAACCTTCAAATGGAGGTAATGGAGGAAATACATCAAAGTTCAATAATTTTGAACAAAGAAATGACAATATTGATTCTGATATGCAGGACAAATTTTTAAATGAGTTGAATAAGTTATAATGTGGCTTGAAGGAGATATATGGCTATAGATAATTCCTCATATAATGCAATAATGAGAGAATATGAAAATATAAGAGCAAACAACAGGGCTGCACAGGTTAGAAGAATCGAAGAAGTATATGAAAAAATACCACAGATGCAGGACTTGAACAATTCTACGGGAAGCATGGCTGTTTTAAGATATAAGGAGAGTCTTAAGTCCGGAAATATTTCAATGTCAAACTTGAAAAAAGATATTGAAGGTATAAAGAATGACAAAGAGAGGCTTTTGCTTGAAGCCGGTTTTCCAAAGGATTATATGGAAATGAGATATGACTGTGTGGATTGCAAGGATACCGGATACATTGAAGGAGGGAAATGCCATTGTTTGCAGTCTAAGATAAGAAAACTCTTATATTCACAGTCAAACTTGGAAAATATATTGGATAAAGAAAATTTTGAAAACTTTTCATTTGATTACTATGACGATAAAACCATTCTTTCAGGGCAGAATATGACAAATGCTGCATATATGGATGGTGTAAAGAAATTTTGTGAGAAATATATAGATAAATACTTTAATGCAGATAAAAGCAAAAATGCAACGGATTCAGTTGAAGGTAATTATAGAAGAAGTATTGTGTTCAGTGGAAATACAGGAGTGGGAAAGACCTATCTAAGTAACTGTATTGCAAAAGTTTTGCTGGACAGATACTACTCTGTAATATATCTCAGTGCCAAAGAGCTTTTTGAGACTATGGTAAAGGTTAATATTGAAAAGAATGAGGAGCAAAGATATTCACTTTTAGCTAAAGAGGTTTATGACTGTGATATGTTAATAATTGATGATCTAGGATCAGAACTTTTCAATCACTTTACAACAAGTGAATTTTTCCATATAATAAACCGTAGAATTAATACCGAAAAATCCACTATAATATCAACTAATCTTAGCTTGGACAAGATGAGGGATACATATAGTGAGAGGGTTACTTCTCGTATAAGAAAAAGTTTTATTTATATTAGGTTGTTTGGAAATGATATTAGAGCCAGACTATGATGGAGGGAAAATGTTATACGAAGATAAGAAGATAGATTCTATTCCTGTAGGTCCACTTGGGCTGATACCCCTTAAGGGTATGGAAGAATTCACAAAGAAGGTGAATGCTTACTTAGTTGAGTGGCGTAAGGAGAGAGAGAGTGAGCATAAAGATACGCTTTTATTCTCCGAATATGAGAAGGACAACTACATTATAAAGTCTACAATTTCCAGATTCGGTTCAGGTGAGGCAAAGGGCACTATAGAAGAATCTGTAAGAGGTGATGATTTGTATTTGCTTGTGGATGTATGTAATTACTCTATGACATATTCACTGTCAGGTAAGATAAACCATATGTCTCCGGATGATCATTTTCAGGATTTGAAGAGAATCATTGCCGCTATAGCCGGAAAGGCAAGAAGGATAACTGTTATAATGCCTTTCTTGTATGAGAGTCGTCAACATAAGAAAACAGGAAGAGAGTCATTAGACTGTGCATTGGCATTGCAGGAACTTACAAATATGGGTGTGGACAATATCATTACATTTGATGCACATGATCCTAGGGTGCAAAATGCAATTCCACTAAAGGGATTTGAAACTGTACAGCCAATATATCAATATACAAAAGGGCTCTTAAAGAATTTTCCTGATTTGAAGGTGGATTCTGAACATATGATGATAATATCACCTGATGAAGGTGGTATGAGAAGAGCTATATACTTTGCAAATATGTTAAAACTTGATGTAGGCATGTTCTATAAGAGAAGAGATTATACAAAGGTTGTAGATGGTAGAAATCCTATTATAGCACATGAGTTCCTAGGCTCTGATGTGGAGGGCAAGGATTTAGTTATCATAGACGATATGATATCATCAGGAGAAAGCGTTCAGGAAGTTGCAAAGGAATTGAAAAAGAGAAAGGCAAAGAGAGTTTTTGTCTGTGCAACTTTTGGACTGTTTACAAATGGATTTGCTAAGTTTGATAAGTACTATGAAAATGGCATTATAGATGGCATCTTTACTACTAATCTGGTCTACCAGTCACCAAATCTGTTGAGCAAACCTTATTATTATAATGTTGAGATGAGTAAGTATGTAGCACTTATCATAGACAATTTAAATCATGATTCTACTATAAGTGGCCTTTTGACACCTACAAACAGAATCAATAATTTCCTGGAAAGGGTTAAGAACAAAAAATAGTATATAAGGTTTTGGGTTATGATAGTAGTAATATGTGATGATAATCCAATAGAACGAGAAAACTTATTAGAAGTTACCACACATATATCAAAATCTGAAGGCTATGATGCTGAGTTTGAGGTGTTTGAAAATGCCAAACAGATGTTATTTGAACTTGAGGATAAATTAGAACTTATAGATGTGATACTTTTAGATATAAATATGCCGGGAATTGATGGTATGGAAGCGGCATTAAAACTTCGTTCAAATGGATATATCGGTGAAATAGTATTTACAACAGTTTCAAAAAGTCATATGTTGGGAGCGTTTGATGTTAGAGCTTTTAACTATATTGTAAAAGGTGAGACTGATAGTGCCAAAACTGTAAGGATAATAAAGGGTGTACTTGGAATAGCATCTGAAAAGTCAAAAGAGTATATGCTCTTTACAGGTATTGGAGAATATCGCAATATAGCGATAAATGATATAAAGTATTTTGAAGTTAGAGGAAAAATAATAACTGTATATTATGGAAGCAAGAGTTTTGAGTTTATTTCAACTATTGGAAAGCTTGAAAATCTTCTGTTTACAAAGGGTTTTTTGAGAGTGCATAGATCATTTTTGGTATCATTGCAGTATATAAAAACATTCACTTATGAGGAAGTTACCTTAATAGATCGAACTGTGATTTCAGTAGGTAGAAAATACTATAGTGGATTAAAAGAGGCAATGAAAGAAAATGCAATAGGGTGATAAGATGAAAAAATATAACGCAATGGTGGCTGTGTCATTAGTATTGGCAACGGCCTTTATATCGATACAAGGGGTGGACGCTATTATTGCGTCGCCCCTGGAAGTAACAGGATATTCAATTGGTGAGTTTGGCTTGCATACAGATAGTAATGCCGGTGGTGGCGGTACTGTTGATAACTATGGAGAGTGGATAATTTTAAGAGAACCTACAATGTATGAGGATGGTTTGAAGAAAAGAGAGTATATTTCAACTGATGGTACAAGGTATGAGGAGTATGAGGTTATTCCAAGACTCTTACCATATCCTATGCCATTGCCTTCAATTACGACACCTCCAGTTACAAAACCGGTAGAAACTACCGAAAGTAGTAGAGATGGCTCTACAAAGGATGATTCTGCAACAAAGTCAAATGTAAGGAAGCATTCAAGACATAGAATTTCAGGGAAACAAAAGGGTGTAGACAAGGCAAGTAATGCAAATGATGTAACTAAGCCATATAAGGAAAGTACTGACAGTACAAATAGAGAAAAAAGTACGGAAGCTACTACTGAAAATATAAAATCAGATGCAAGCAAAAGAGTTGAAAAATCAGATAAAAAAAATGACTCAAGTAAAGAAACTACTGAATCAAGAAGTGATGTAAACAATATTACCTCCGGTACAGACAACAATATAGAAAGTTCCGTGTCAGAGCCGGCAGAAATGTCTACTGAAATAGATGAGAAGAGTGAAGTGCAGACAGATATTACAGAGCAGACTATAGATATTGAAGATTCTGCACATGTAGAACAAGAATCTGAGGGAGCTATAAATGTAGATGCAGTTGTATCAAAGGATAAGCGTTTTAATAGATATGATGGAGCTACAATCTTAGCTGCAGGTGCATATACTTGGTGGGTAGCCATTGTTTTGTTGCCAATGATAAATGCTTTGAAATGGATAAATAAAAAGAGAAGAGAAAAATCGAGGAGCAATGTTAATAAGAAATATAATTGAGATTGTATTAGTTATTATATTATTCATTGTAGGCATTATATTGTATTTCTATTTAAAAAGAAAAATTGATGATGCCGAATCTGATCTTGTGATCAGAAAGAAAAAAGAAATAAAGGAAGATATTGAGGGTTAAATAAAAATGTCTAAGGAAAAGAAGCTTGTAGAAGAAATTACTTCCATGGAAACAGACTTTGCGAGGTGGTATACAGACATCGTGCTTAAGGCAGAGCTTGTAGACTATACAAGTGTAAAAGGTTGCCTTGTAATAAGACCTGCCGGTTATGCAATATGGGAAAATATGAAAAATGAAATAGACAGAAGATTTAAAGAAACCGGCATTCAAAACTGCTACTTACCGATGTTCATACCTGAGAGTCTATTACAAAAAGAGGCAGACCATGTAGAAGGTTTTGCACCGGAAGTGGCATGGGTAACTCATGGAGGGCTTGAAGAATTGGATGAAAGACTATGTGTCAGACCTACATCTGAAACATTGTTTTGCGACTACTACTCAAAGGTTGTAAAGAGCTATAGAGATTTGCCACAGCTTTTAAATCAGTGGTGTTCAGTAGTAAGATGGGAGAAGACTACAAGACCTTTCCTTCGTTCAAGAGAGTTTTTGTGGCAGGAAGGACATACAGTTCATGCTAGTGCCAAGGAAGCACATGATAGAACTGTACAGATGCTTGAAGTATATGCAGACTTCTTTGAGAAAGACTTGGCAATACCGGTTATCAGGGGTATAAAGACTGATAAAGAAAAGTTTGCAGGTGCTGAGGCTACATATACAATAGAGGCACTTATGCATGACGGAAAGGCACTGCAGTCAGGTACCAGTCATTACTTCGGAGATGGCTTTGCAAAGGCATTTGATGTAACATTTACAGATAAGGACAATCAAATCAAGCCGGTTTTTGAGACCTCATTTGGTATGACTACAAGAATAATAGGTGCTGTTATAATGGTACATGGTGACAATTCAGGTCTTAAACTGCCACCACATATAGCACCAATTCAAGTAAATATTATACCGGTAGCAGCACATAAAGAGGGTGTACTGGATGCTGCGAATGCACTTAAGAACAGATTGGTTGCGGCAGGAGTAAGGGTAAAACTTGATGATAGTGAGAAGAGTCCGGGATTTAAGTTTGCAGAGTCAGAGATGAGAGGTATACCTCTAAGAATAGAGATTGGACCTAAGGATATTGAAAATAATCAATGTGTATTTGTTAGAAGAGATAATGGTGAAAAGATATTTGTTTCACTTGAAAATGTAGAGAGTGAAGCCAAGGAATGTCTGGAGAATATTCAAACAAATATGTATGAAACTGCACTTGCACATAGAGAAGCTCATACTTATGAGGCAAGAACTATGGAAGAGTTTAAGGACATTGCAGATAATAAGCCCGGATTTATCAAGGCTATGTGGTGTGGTGATAGAGCTTGTGAGGACAAGATAAAGGAAGAAGCAGGAGCTACATCAAGATGTATGCCTGAAGCACAGGAGCAGCTGAGTGATGTATGCGTTTGCTGCGGTAAGAAGGCTACAAAGATGGTCTACTGGGGAAAAGCATATTAAATTTTAAAGGAGACCGCAGTCAAAGGGCTGCGGTTTTAATGTGGTGGAGAAAATAATGATAATTGATTTACCTAAGAATGTTGAAAAAATCATAGAGCGTTTAGAAGAAAATGGTTTTGAGGGATTTGCTGTAGGAGGATGCGTAAGAGATTCACTACTGCAAAAGACTCCAACAGACTGGGATATAACGACAAACGCTCTACCAAATGAAATGAAAAAGATATTCAAAAAAACATTTGATACAGGTATTGCACATGGTACGATTACAGTGCTTATGGATGGTATAGGCTATGAACTGACTACATATAGAATAGATGGAAACTATTCTGATGGAAGACATCCGGATACAGTTTCATTTAGTAGAAATTTGTCAGAAGATCTATGTAGAAGAGATTTTACAATAAATGCAATGGCATATTCACATAAAAGAGGGATAGTAGACTTATATAATGGGAGAGAGGATCTTGATAAAGGCATTATAAGGGCAGTTGGAGATGCAAAAAAAAGATTTGATGAAGATGCACTGAGAATGCTTCGAGCAATCAGATTTTCATCACAGCTTGGCTTTGAAATAGAGGAGTCTACATTTGATGCAATAAAAGAGAAGTCTGCTATTTTATCAAAGGTGAGTAAGGAGAGAGTGTTTGTAGAACTCAACAAGACTCTTTGTGGTGATTTTGCAGGAAATATAAAATCAATATATAAGAGTGGTCTTAATAGATATATTGGAAAAGAATTTGCTAAGTTAAAAGAAGAGTTCTATGATTTTTATCCAAGAAAATTAGGTGATGAAAAGCATATGTATTGGACTGCTTTTTTGCAGGATATAAAGGATACGGGTTCGTTAAAGAAGATATTTTTTGAGCTGAAGTCTGATAATGCTACAAGAAACAATACCTGTTTGCTTGTAGAAGAACTTCGACTTCCATTGCCTGAGAGTGATGAGGACATCAGGTGGTCATTAAACAGATTGGGTTATAAGTTGTTTGAGGATTATCTGAAAATATGTAAAAGTGATAAGAGAAAAGAAGCAGATTTGCCAAAGATATACGCTATAGAAAAAAGTTATGAGAAAATAAAAAAGGAGAACCATCCATTTGAGATAAACATGTTGGATATCACAGGCAGGGATTTAATTGAACTTGGAATACCAAAGGGTCCGTGTATCGGAGACACTCTTGAATACTTATTGAAAATAGCAATAAAAGACCCTGATTCAAACAAAAAAGAAAAACTTATCGAGAAAATAGATAAGAATATAATTTCTTAAATACAAACAGCTTTTATTTTACAATCCTATATGGACTGAAAATAAAAGCTGATTTTATTATTTTCTATTTCTTTTCTTTATTTCACTAAGTTCCTTAACCTGATTTATATATTTCTTATTAAGTCCTGGATTACCCTTTATCATATTTCTGATAAAGAATGCCATTACCTTACCTATCTTTGGAAAGCTTAGAGATAACTTTTCTCTTGCAACTTCATATTTTATTTTCTGTTCAAGAAAGGTAGGAGTTTTTGAAGCAACTGTATTTGACAGAGAAGAAATTATATTTTCGATTTCAGACTTTAATGATGAGAGACTCAACATGTCATTCGCCTGGCTCATACGCTCAGCTACACTGTCCTTAATACCAATGAGTTTATTCTGTGTTCCGGTGAGGAGTCCGCCTGCTATAATAGAAAGTTTTTCTTTGACCTCTGAAAACTCTGACTTTGCTTTTTCAAGTGCAGCATAAGCCTTTGCAATACTAAAGGCAGCCTTTATGGAGAGGATAAGATCTGAGAAAAATATAATATTTACTACCATTATAGCAGTCTTTAAATTCTGTTCACTTATCTTGGAGACAAATCTAGATACATTCACCTGCAAAAAATATGTAAGCAGTATAGATAAGAAGCCCCAAGCTATTGAAGATGAAAATGATATATATCCATTCAAATTCAGTTTATGATCACTATAGTCCCAGTATTTTACCTTGAAAAGTTTTTCCATCACATAACCGGTTACATACTCCAAGATAGTGGCAGCTATCATTCCGGAAAAATATACACCTAAGATATTATCTTGAAAATTATGCGTGATAATAAGTACAAAAATAGCACCAAATGCATATATAGGTATATAGGGGCCTCTAAGGAAGCCTCTGTTTGTAGGTTTTCGTTCCTTTATAGTGGCGTATCCGGATTCAAAACACCAACCCAAAAAGCAATATATATAAAAAAATGCAATCCATTGTATTAAAGCATACTTGTCCATAAATCCCTCCAATGAGAACAATAATACCATAGAGGAATAGTATTAACAAGTTGCTTAGTATATAAAAGCAATTAAATCTAACTATAAATCATTTTTTATGTTATAGTAAGGTATTAGGGTAAAATTATTTTGATCCAAACAGATATTATAGAAATTTACTATTAAAACAAAAAAGAAAGTAAGAATATGAAAGTAAGTATATGCTGCATTACCTACAACCATGGTAAATATATTAGAAAGGCGATAGACTCCTTTTTGGCACAAAAAAGAAACTTTGACATAGAGATTTTGATAAATGATGATGCCTCTACAGATGATACGGCTAACATTATAAGAGAGTATCAGGAGAAATATCCTGATATTATAAAACCGCTCTTTCATGAGGAAAATATGTACTCACAGGGTGTGACAAATCCAAGTGGAACCTATAACTTCCCAAGAGCTACAGGCAAATATATAGCTATGTGTGAGGGAGATGATTACTGGTGTGATGAGAATAAGCTTCAAATTCAGGTGGACTATATGGAGGACCATAGTGAGATAAGTTTTTGTTTTCATGCGGCAAAAGTGGAAAATTTGGATGCTACATTTTCTCCTAATCTTATTAGACCGTATGAAAGCAGCGGAGTAATAAGTGCAAAAGAAGTGATAAATAAAAGAACACATTATCCTACTGCATCATTGCTGTTAAGAACAGAGTATATGAAGGATTTACCGAAATATTATTTTGAATGTAAAGTAGGTGATATACCTATGCAGATAATATCAGCAAAATATGGTGATGCCTATTATATAGACAAAGTGATGAGTGTGTACAGAATGGGAGTACCTACATCTTGGACAGCCTCACAGTTTAGTGGTGATTATAAAAGAAAACAAGAAGAATATTATCAAAATATGGAAGTCATGTATAAGGTATATGATGAGGATTCAAAATATAGATTTCATACAGAAGTGGAAAGTGCAACGAAGAGGTTACGCTTTTTGACATATGTTAATATAAGAGATTTTAGAAACATATTATCAAGGGAATTTAAAAAAGAGTACAAGGAGCTGGACTTTAGAGAGAGATTCTTTATAAAATTTGAATACTTACTGCCGATGGTATATAAACTAGTTAGAAAAGCAGCACTATACTTTAAAAGATAATGGAGGTCTATGGAATTTAAAAATATAAATCTTATAAAAGTGGTGAAAATAGCTGTAGGTACAGGTTTGGCAATATTTATAGCCAATATACTTGGGTTAAACTATGGAGCTTCAGCAGGTATTATAACATTGCTAAGTATACAGGATACAAAAAAGTCCACAATAAAAATAGCCTTAAAAAGGATAGAGGCATTCGTTTTGGCTATGGTAATCGCATATGCAGTATTTAATATATTTGGATTTGATACATTTGCATTGGTATGCTACCTGTTGGTGTTCGTAGCAGCCTGCATGGCCTTTGATTTGAATGAAGGTTTGTCACCATGTACAGTTTTGGTTACTCATATTATGGCTGAAAAATATATGAACTATGATGTGGTAAAAAATGAAGCGGCATTGATGCTTGTAGGTACATCAGTAGGAATAATTTTGAATATGTATATGCCAAGAAATCTAAAGCATATAAGAGAGTATCAGGCTAATATAGAAAAAGAAATAAAGAATATCCTGGATATATTAGTTAGATTTTTAAATGATGAAAGTGGTATAACAAAATTAGAATATGATTTTGATGAATTGGAAAAGATTATAGATAGTGCAATTTCAAAATCATACATTGATAAGGATAATATATTGAGCTATGATTTGAAGTATTTTATAAACTATATGGAGATGAGAAAATCCCAAATCATGACACTCAGGTATATTTATGATCAGGGTAAAGGTATAAAAACCAGACCTGATCAGGCGAGAGATATTGCAGAGCTTATCCACAATTTGATTCCCAAGTTGCATGAATCAAATAATGCTATGAATGCTTTGCTGGATTTATATTTAGTTAAAGATAAGATGAAAAATTATGAGCTTCCAAAGAGTAGAGAAGAATTTGAAGACAGGGCAACATTGCACTCTATGGTAATAAACTTTGAACAGTTTTTGGAAATTAAAAGAGAATTTGCTGCAAATTTAAGTGAAGATGAGAAAAATACATTTTGGAATAGGTGAAAATATGGCAAAGAAATATTATGCAGTTAGAAAAGGAAGAAAAACCGGAGTTTTTGAGACTTGGGATGAGTGTAAAAACTCAGTAAGCGGATTTTCAGGTGCAGCATACAAAAGTTTTACAAATAGAGAAGATGCTATAGCTTTTGTAAATGGAGATACAGAAAATAATATAGATGATAAAGAAGAGAAGCAGTCAGAGGCATTTGCATATGTGGATGGAAGCTATGATGACACTACAAAGGCATACTCTTATGGCATGGTGATAATGCATAATGATGATGAATTATATTTTTACAAGAAATTTGAAAAAGATGATATGAGCGATATGAGAAATGTTGCCGGAGAGATACAGGGATCTATGGCTGCAATGCAGTATTGTCTGGATAAAGGTATAAAGAGTATTAGCATTTTTTATGACTATGAGGGAATAGAAAAATGGTGTAATGGCGATTGGAAAGCAAGAAAAGACGGCACTATGAGATATGTTGAGTTTTATAGAAATGCTTCAAGGCAAGTGGATGTAGACTTTATAAAGGTAAAGGGACATTCGGGAGACAAATATAATGATATGGCAGATGAGCTGGCAAAAAAGGCCCTGGGCTTAATATAAATAAAGAGGAGTGTCAGATGACACTCCCTTTATTTGTCGGTATCAAATATACCGAGTCTTTTAAAAACCAAATCATAACCATCATTGCCATAGTTAAGTGAACGATTCACTCTGGAAATGGTAGCAGTGGATGCTCCGGTCTCCTCCGCAATCTCCAGATAAGTCTTCTTTTCACGCAACATCTTAGCTACTTCATATCTTTGAGAGAGGGAAAGCAACTCGTTCACAGTGCAAACATCCTCAAAGAAAGTATAAAATTCTTCTTTATTTTTTAATGTAAGGATGGCGTCAAATAGATGGTCTACTGCGTCTGTCCTAATCTTGTTATTCATAACTAATGCTCCAATCAAATGATATATATATTTTAGCATTTTAACTTGTAAAAGTAAAGTTTAGAGAAAATAATATTTTTGATGATTTAAATTAGAAAAGATGGTATTATATCTTATTGTATAAAGCCAAATAACCCTGGGAGGGAATTTTTAAAAATGACAGATACTATATTAAGTTTAGAAAATATTGAAAAAAGCTTTGATGGAGAAAATATTTTAAAGAATATCTCTCTGGACATAGGAAGAGGGGAGTTCATCACTCTTTTGGGTTCAAGTGGTTGTGGAAAGACAACTACAATAAGAATTATAGCAGGACTCGAGACTCCGGATAGTGGAAAAGTTATACTGAATGGAAAGGATATTACAGAGCTTGCACCTGAAAAAAGAGATGTAAATACTGTATTTCAAAATTATGCCCTGTTTCCACATATGAATGTAGAGAAGAATATAGGTTATGGACTTAGATTGAAGAAAATGCCAAATAACGAGATAAAAAAAGAGGTGGAAAAAGCACTTTCTTTGGTGCAACTGGAGGGCTACGAAAAAAGAAACCCAACACAACTTTCAGGAGGACAGAGACAAAGGGTAGCAATAGCGAGAGCAATTGTAAACAAACCTAGCGTACTACTTTTGGATGAGCCGCTTGGTGCATTGGATCTGATGCTCAGAAGGCAGATGCAAATGGAGTTAAAGAAGCTCCAAAAAGCACTGGGAATTACATTTATATATATAACACATGACCAGGAAGAAGCTCTAAACATGTCATCAAGAATAGTTGTTATGAGAGATGGCAGGATAGAACAGATAGGTACTCCGGAAGAGATATATGATACACCTAATACAGCATTCGTAGCAGAGTTTGTAGGCGGTGCAAATCTATATAGAGATGGAGAAAAGATATATGCTATTAGATCAGAGCATGTAAGACTTGGAGCAGGAGACTATGAAGGTATAGTTGTAGAAAACAGCTTTACGGCAGGATTGTCAAAAGTAAAAGTTAGATTAAAGGACGGCCAGGAAATAACATCATCACATATGGGTATGAATATAAACCTGAATCCGGGAGATGAGATAAGTATAGGCTGGAATAAGAATGATATGGTGGAGGTTCAAGGTGAAAAATAAATATTTACTTAGAATACCTATATACCTTTTTACATTACTGTTTGTGGTCTTGCCACTGGCATATATGGTAATTATCAGTTTTTTGACAAAGGCAAAAACTTGGGGATTTGATTTTACTTTTACATTGGATAATTACAAAAAAGTATTTGAGCCATTTTATTTAAATATATTTTTGGAGTCCATAAAGCTTGCCATAGCTTCAACGATATTGGTTACAATTATAGGCTATCCTTTCGGATATTTTATGGGTAGACTTAGCACAAAATGGAAGAGAAGAATGATGATTCTTCTTATGATACCATTTTGGACAAGTGGACTTATAAGACTGAATGGTTGGATAATAATATTCAGAAGTAATGGAGTATTGGATAAGTTTTTGATGTTTCTTGGTATTACAAAGTCACCATTGAAATTACTTTATACATATCCGGCAGTTTTGGTAGGTATGGTATATTTTCTATTACCTTTTATGATACTGTCAGTGTATTCAAGTGTGGAAAAGATGGACTGGAGTTTGATAGAAGCTTCCAGAGATTTGGGTGCAAGTAAGCTTGAAGCTTTTCTTACAATAACACTTAGACTTACAATGCCGGGACTGCTGAGTGGAGTAGTACTTACCTTTGTACCAAGTATGGGGCTTTTCTATATCTCAGATATACTTGGAGGAAATAAGATAGTTTTGATAGGAAGTGTAATAGTGGAGCAGCTTACAAAACTTAGAAATATACCTTTTGCGGCAGCACTAAGTGTGATACTTATGTTGCTCACAACATTATTCTTGAAACTATATAAGAAGATTTCAGGTACAGGAGAATTGGAGGGACTATTTTGAAAAAAGTATCAAAAGCAGCCATTATATTTTTGGGTCTGGTAACGATTTTAAATTATCTTCCAATTATACTTACAGTAGTTTATTCCTTCAATAAATCCAAGTTGACAAGTGTATGGGATGGCTTTTCTCTGGACTGGTATAAAATGCTTTTAAATGATGGAGATATAAAGAAAGCACTTTTAAACAGTATTATATTGGCCCTTTTAGCTTGTATGCTTTCGCTTATAATAGGTGTAAGTGCGGCACTTGCCATGAGAGGGAAAAAACTTATTTTTGATGACTTCATCAGTAACTTTGCATCTCTGCCTATAATGATTCCTGAAATTATTTTGGGAATGGTTTTTATGGCAATATTTTCATATATGAACTTGCCTTTTGGTTTTGTAACCATGACGATTGCACATAGTTCATTCTGTATACCATATATATTCTTAATTGTAAGAGCAAGACTTATGGGAATGGACTTGTCCTTGGAAGAGGCTGCAAGAGACCTTGGTGCAAGCGAATTTGAAACATTTAGAGATGTGACATTGCCATATATATTACCGGGAATTGCATCAGGAATGTTATTATCATTTGCAATGTCCTTTGATGATGTGGTAATATCTATATTTACGACCGGTCCTTCAGTAAATACTCTTGCTATCAAGATATATACAAAGATGAAGACAGGTATAACTCCTGAAATAAATGCTCTTGCTACAGTTATTCTGGTGATTACTGTACTTATAATATTTATTTCAGAAAAAACAAGGAAGGATTGATATTCAAACTTTCCGGAATATTTATTTGGAGGTAGATTTAATGAAATCTAAAGTATTAGGTTTGCTCGGTTTGGGAGCAGCTATTGCACTTACAGCATGTGGAGGAGGCAGTAAAGAGACGACACAGCAAGGTACAGATACTGGAAATAGCAGTCTTAAGGGTACTACACTAAATCTTTATACATGGGACGGAATGTTTCCACAGGAGGTACTGGACGGATTTACAGAAAAGACCGGTGTAAAGGTAAATTATTCAAACTTTGATCTTGATGAGACAATGCTTGCAAAGCTTGAAGAGACTAAGGGTGGTGATTATGATATAGTTGTGGCAGATGACTATATTGTACAGCTTGCTATACAGGAGGGACTTGTTACTGAGTTGGATAAAACAAAGATTTCAACTTATGGCAATATAAATCCTCTGTATCAAAGCAAGTTCTATGACCCGGAGAATAAGTATACCCTCCCTTATGGAGCCGGTATTCCTTTGATTGCGTATAATCCTGAGACTGTGAATCTGGATATTACAGGTTATGAAGACCTTTGGAATCCTGAACTTGCAGGAAATGTGGGTATTGTGGGAAATTATCGTGTTATAGATGGTATAACATTAAAGACATTTGGGTATTCATTTAATACCAATGATTTAGCTCAGATTCAGCAGGCAGGAGATAAGTTAAAATCACTTGCACCAAATATTCGTCTTATAAATGATAACAATTTGCAGGATTATCTCCTAAGTGGTGAGGTAGGAGCTGCATTTATGTACACTTCACAGGTGAATCAGGCACTCAAGGCAAATCCGGATCTTAAAGTTGTTTATCCAAAGGAGGGTCTTGGCTTCGGCGTAATGGCAAGTTTTATTCCTTCAAAGGCACCAAACTCAGAGGCTGCATACGCATTCTTAGATTATATCAACGAGCCTGAAGTAGCTGCAAAATGTTTTGAATATATAGGATATTTCGTTACCAATAAGGCAGCAGAAAACTATGTTTCAGATGATTGGAAGGATTTGATTGTATTCCCGGAAGACAAGCTTTCACTTATTGAAAATGGTGAATTGATTGAAAATATCAATGATGATGCAAATGAACTGCACAATAAACTTTGGGAAGAGTTTAGACAGAAAACAAATTAATATTAGAATATATGGCATAGTCTTTTAATAAGGACTATGTCTTTTTTTGACTCTTTATAAAAAGTTTGGATTGGTAAGTAGCAACTTGTAATAATAAATTAAAAAATACCCTCCTTACCATTTTTGGTAAAGAGGGTATATGTCAGCCACTTTATAGTGGTATGAATTTATTACCTTCCCTGCATTATAGGATCTGTAGGATCATAGGTTTGGTTTGCAGGAATTGGTTGATCAATAGCGTCCTTTTCTACAGGACCCTTATCTGTTGGATCATTGTATACGATAACAGGTGTATTCATAGGTGTATTATAGTATACCCAAGCTGCATCACCTGCACGAAGTCTTAGACATCCGTCAGATCTTGCATCATCCATGTAATTGTATGTAGCTGCCTCAAGTCTGTTTGAATCAGCTTTATCACGGTAAATAAGTGAATGTATGATATAGCCGTCTTTAAATCTTGATAAGAACTGGCAGTAGATATTATCATGCATTATTTTCCATCTGTACTTCACATATGTTTTAAATGTACCTACAGGAGTACCCGGTCCATCTGTTGACATAAATGTTTTGAAAGGAATGATATAACCATTATCTCCGTCCTTAGCCATGATATACATTGTCATAGTAGCCTTGTTGTACTTTATCTGATATGAACCCTGTAAGCCCATAATAGGCTCAAGATCTCTTACCACGGCACCTGTATTCTCATCAAGGTAATATTTGTAGCCATTGATATACTGCCATCCCTTTTGCTTAGCACCGTCTACAAAGTAGTACTGGTCATTATTATAAAATGCCCATCCGGTGTATGCGTTTGCTGATGAATACTGAACTTGTCCATCTGCATCTAAATAAGTACCCTCATATACAGGAGCTTCCATAAGAACCTTTGTAGGCTCTGTAAACTCTGTCTGCTTATCCCACAATGTGAGCTTAAGTGCAACTATATATCTGTCAGTACCGATAGTACCAAGAGTTTGACCGTTCTTAGCCCAGTCAAGTACAGTTCCGTCATTTAAAACGGCCTTATAGTATAAGTCACTTCTAACTCCGGTATATCCCTTTACTCTTATTTGAACTGCTTGAACTCTGTTCTCAGGATCTGTAATAGGTGCAGTCTCTTTAGAGTTCATCCAAGTAGACCATCCTGATTTTATATTATAGGTTCTATAGTAGTACCTTCCGATACCTGAATGGTTAAGGTACAATCTTACAAAACCATCCCTTGAATAAGCATAATTGCCATTGTTTGACTCTGCTCCCGAAATTTCTTGAGCAGCTGCATTCCAAAGGCCAAAGTGAACCATCTGTGTTTCGCCAAGTATAGGCTCAGGATTTGTATTACCACCGCCTACATTGCCAAACCCTGCATTAGCTACAACGCTGTCAAGGTCAAGGTTCTCCGGAAAAGCAACGTCATTTACAGTGGATGGTATATAGTTATTTGTAGTAACTACATTACTTGTATCACCACCGGAAGTTGTATCAGTGTTTTCAGTGGATGCAGTAGTCTCGACAGCTGCCGGCTGTTGACTTTCACTTGAAACATTTCGCTTTACAACTCCTGCAGATGCACTTGATGCAAATACTGAAGAAATTATCAGTGCGGATGCAATTACGATTGAAAATCTTTTTAAATGCATATTTCCTCCTAAAAAAGATTACTTTAGTAAACTAAATTCACTATAGATAAAAATTATAACATATAAATTAATTTTGTTCAATGAATTTTAGTGTTCCGGATATTGTTGAGTAGTGAGTGATTAACAAAATATACAAAAATAATAGTGGTTTAAATTACATAAAAAGATTTGTTTGTGTAATTATAGATAAAATGAATATTACTTGTATTAAAATATATAATGAATTGATTGCAGTAACTATCAAAAAAGGGTTATAATATCAAAATAATTTAAATATTGATTGTATAGATATATACTATGTATTTTAGGAGGCGATATGGACAAACTTTATTGTAAAGGCGGAGGTTGTACGGCAAAGTTAGGAGCCGGAATACTCAGCCATATACTAGAGAGATTGCCAAAGCAAAATTTTGACGAAAATTTGATTGTAGGCTTTGATGCAAAGGATGATGCTGCAGTATATAAGCTGAGTGAAGATTTGGCATTTGTTCAAACCTTGGACTTCTTCCCACCAATGGTTGAGGATCCATATATTTTTGGACAGATAGCTGCTGCCAATGCTTTGAGTGATATATATGCTATGGGAGGTGAGGTAAAGACGGCACTTAATATAGTATGTTTTCCACAAAGCAGTGATTTGAATCTGCTTGGAGAAATAATGCGTGGAGGTTTGGAAAAGGTTAAAGAAGCAGGTGGAGTACTTGCAGGAGGGCATTCCATAGATGATGTGGATGTGAAATATGGTTTGAGTGTTACAGGTATTGTAAATCCCGGTAAGATTTATTCTAATAATACAGGTAGAACTAAGGATAAACTAATACTGACTAAGAAGCTTGGTGTAGGAATCATTTGTACTGCTGCCAGAATAGGCGAGACAGATGAAAAAACTTTGAATGAAGCTATAGATTCTATGAAAACTCTGAATAAATATGCATGTGAGATATCAAAAAAATATGATATACATGCCTGTACAGATATTACAGGATTCGGATTTTTGGGACATTTACTTGAAATGATGGATGATAATAAATCATGTGAGATTTTTGCAAATCAAATACCTGTATTTGAAGAGGCAAAATCACTTGCAGATGAGTTTTTGATCACTGCAGGTGGACAAAGAAATAGAAATCATGTTGGCGATAATGTAGAGTTTAATGATATTTCTTTTGCTATGGAGGAGATTTTGTTTGACCCTCAGACATCAGGAGGTCTTTTGCTTGCAGTGTCTTTTGATGAGGCAGAGTCACTTTTAGAAGAACTAAGATGTGCAGGTCTTCCGGCAGCTATAGTCGGAGAAATAAAAGAAAGAGAAAATGTAGCTATAAAAGTAGTTAATAGATAGAAAAGAGGTAAATATGATTAAGGTTAATGCAATAGGGGATGCTTGTCCAATACCGGTAGTTAAAACTAAGAATGCCATAAGAGATCTTGGCGGTAGCGGAGTGGTAGAAGTGAGTGTAGACAATGAGATAGCTGTCCAAAATCTTCTTAAGATGGCAAAGCAAAAAGAATATGAAGCAAAATTTGATAAGAAATCAAACACAGAGTATATTGTGACTATAAATGTTAACTCGGAGGTGATTTCCGATACTAAGGTGACTAATGACAGTTCGGATGAAATAAAGTTAAAACAGACTGTAGTTGTGATAGACTCTGATAAAATGGGAGACGGAGAAGAGGAGTTTAGTAAGACTCTTTTAAAGGGATTTATATATGCCTTAAGTTCACAGGATATACCTCCTGCTAAGATAATTTTCTACAATACAGGTGTAAGGATGACTACAGAGGGTTCTGCAAGTATTGAAGATTTGAAAGTTTTATTAAATGCAGGAGCGAAGATCTATTCATGTGGTGCCTGTTTAAATAACTATGGTCTTAGCGAGAAGCTTCAGGTAGGTGAGGTGACGAATATGTATGATATTGTTGGACATCTCATGGATGCAGACCTTGTGATAAGACCATAATGATTTATTTGGACAATGCTGCTACAACATTTAAAAAACCACAGAATGTAATAGATGCTATAAACTATGCTTTGGCTTCGTATAGCAATAGTGGAAGAGGAGCTTATAGAGCTGCACTTGACTCAGGTAGAATGGTATACGAAACTAGGGTTAAGATAGCTAAGTTCTTTGGTAGCAAGGATCCTTCAAGAGTTATTTTCACTTCAAATGCTACAGAAAGCCTAAATATAGTGTTATTTGGTATATTTAAAGCAGGGGACCATGTTATAAGCACGGTTACTGAGCATAATAGTGTGCTAAGACCACTGTATAAGTTGGAAAGTGGACTTGGAATAGATTTGGATTTTGTAGGCATAGATGCTTGTGGCAGGCTAAAATATGATGAATTTAAGAAGTATATAAGACCTAATACTAAGGCAATAGTGGTAAATCATATATCAAATGTGACAGGTGAAATAGCAGATTTAGAATATATCAGTAAATTTGCAAAAACCAATAATATATATCTGATTGTAGATGCATCACAGAGTGCCGGTAATATAGATATAGATATGTCAAAAATGAGCATAGATATACTTTGTTTTACAGGGCATAAATCTCTTTTCGGACCGGGAGGTACAGGTGGCATTGTAATAAATAGGGATATTTACATAGACAGCTTTAAAGTTGGAGGCAGCGGAGTACAGTCATTTAATAAAGAGCAGCCCAAGGAATATCCTACAAGGCTGGAAGCCGGGACACTCAATATAATGGGTATAGCCGGACTGGGTGCCGGTATCGATTTTATAAATGAAGTTGGTATAAGGAATATACATAAAAAAGAAATGTATCTTTTGAAAAGACTGTATGATGGTATAAAGAGTGTCAAAGGTATAAGTTTTTATATGGACTGTAATTCTATTGAAAATGAACCTGAAAATATAAGGCATGGAGGTATTCTTTCTATAAATTTAGATTGTATTCCCTCCGGTGAGTTGGCAGATATACTGGGTTATGACTATGATATAGCTATAAGGGCAGGAGCACATTGTGCACCGCTTGTACACAGAGCATTTGAGACAGTGGAAGACGGCATAGCCAGATTTTCTTTTTCATATTTTAACACTGAGGAAGAAATTGATGCAACAATCAAAGCAATAAAAGAAATAGTGGAAGATAAATGAGAGAAAAAAGTTGGAAATATATAGTTACTTTTCAAACAACTACAGCTGCAATGGCCTTTGAGAGCTTATGTGAAAAGGAAAATGTTCCGGGAAGATTGATACCGGTGCCAAAGGAGATCTCATCAGGATGTGGTCTGGCATGGTGTGTAGCATATGAATCTGCAAATCTTGTGGATGATTTGATTGAAAAGAAGAAACCGCTATATGACAAAGCCGACAAAGTTTGGCATTAGTATAAATATCTAAAAAAGAGTTTGTATAACTTAAAAAGAATAATATTTAGATTGATTTTATGACAAAAAAATGATAATATATAAAAATCAAGTTTGAACGAGCAGATTTTTTATAAGAAATTATGTAAAGAAAGTATTATATTAGACAAACAATGACATATCTGACTAAAAGATATGTTATATATATTGTTTGATATATCTTATATATACTTTCTTTATTTTATTAGAGCTTTGATTTTTAGAAAGTTCCTTGTACATTTCATCTTTTAAGAGATGCAAGATAAATAAATATCTTTTTAAGGAGGATTATCGATGGATGTAAAATCAAAAAGTTCAGATGTAAGTATTGAGAATATTTACAAGCTGGACGGAAGAGTTCCGGTGGCAAAGGCAATACCATTCGGACTACAGCATGTTATGGCTATGTTTGTTGCCAATCTGGCACCTATACTTATAGTATGTGGTGCGTCAAAGTTACTTGGAAGTGATGCTGATGCGATCGGTGGAGTGGAGCTTGCAAGAATCATGCAAAGTGCCATGTTTATAGCAGGCCTTGGAACTTTGGTACAGTTATATCCTGTATGGAAAATTGGTTCAAGATTGCCGGTTGTAATGGGAGTAAGCTTTACCTTTGTACAGGCACTGGTCTATATAGGTACTAATTTTAATTATCAAACAGCGATTGGTGCGATAATAGTCGGCGGATGTGTAGAAGGCTGTCTTGGATTAACTTATAAGTATTGGAAAAAGATAGTTTCACCAATAGTTTCGGCTTGTGTAGTTACTACCATAGGTTTTTCTCTACTTGCAGTAGGTGCAAGAAGCTTCGGAGGAGGCTATGTGAAGGATTTTGGTGCTCCAAAGTATATGATTGTAGGTCTTATAACACTTGTATCATGTATAGCATTCAGTTCGCTTGCGAAGGGGTTTTGGAAGCAGCTTAATGTAATGTTTGGTCTTATAGTTGGATATATAACTTCTCTTATGTTTGGTATTGTAGATTTTTCACATTTTACAGGAACAATAAATACAGTGGGATTTATCGCATTGCCGAGAGTACTGCCATATAAGCCAATATTTAATCCCGGTGCAATTTTATCAGTTGTACTAATTTTCTTGGTATCTGCTGCAGAGACGATCGGTGATACAACTGCTGTAGTGGCAGGTGGACTTGACAGGGATATTACAGAAAAGGAAGTATCCGGATCGCTTGCCTGTGACGGATTTCTAAGTGCTGTATCAGGTGTGTTTGGATGTATGCCTATAACATCATTTTCACAAAATGTTGGGCTTATTGCAATGACGAAGGTAGTAAACAGATTTACTATAATGTTTGGTGCATTGATACTTATATTGGCGGGAATATTTCCACCAATAGGTGCATTTTTCTCAACATTACCGGAACCTGTACTTGGTGGATGTACAATAGTTATGTTCGGTACTATAGTGGTAAGCGGAATGGATATGATCGGAAAATGTGGATTTAATCAAAGAAATACAATAATTGCAGCTTTATCTATAAGTATCGGAATAGGCTTTACCCAGACGCCTGAGATTTTCCAATATTTACCAAATGTAATAGGAGATGTTTTTGCAGGTAATTCAGTTGCAGGTGTATTTGTACTTTCAATGCTTTTAAATTTCTTATTACCAAAGGATATGGATATAAAGAAACTGACAGGAATGTAATAATATGATAATTTCATTAGTTGGTGGTGGTGGAAAGACCACCACCATGTTTTATATAGGGAGATATTTTGCCAAAGAGGGCAAGAATGTAATAGTCACCACTACTACTCATATAGTAAAACCGGAAAATTATATGGATATAGATTCTGCAAAAGAACTAAAAAATATTACTTTTGGAGAGGAACCTGTTGTTATAGGCAAAGATATAGGTGAAAAGTTATCATCACCGGATATAAAAGAGGTGGAAGCCTTTGATAAATACGCTGATATTGTATTGGTTGAGGCTGACGGTGCCAAGAGGTTACCTATAAAATTGCCAAGAGATGGAGAACCGGTGCTACCTGAAAAAACTGATATATGTATAGTATGTATGGGTATTGATGCGGTAGGGGAAAAAATAAGTGAAAAATGCTTTAGGTATGAAATAGCTAAAGAACTCTTTGGGTGGAATAAAGATCATGTACTCAGCACAGAGGATGCTGCAAGAATTTTGACAGACAAAAGAGCAGGATTTAAAGGCATAAATAATAATAAATGCGTGTTTGTTATAAATAAGGTGGACGGTGAAGAGGATATGAAAAAAGCTTTAGAAGTAGAGAATTATATAAAGTTTTTTTGTAAAGAGAACGGATTTGATAATTTCAGGGTTTCAATAACTTCATATAGAGAGAATAGGGCGTTTTGTGATTTTGATTTTTTATAAAGAGGTGTGTTATGAATAAAAAAATTTGGATAAGAGGTGCCGGAGATCTGGCAACGGGAATTGCTTTGAGATTTTTTAGGTCAGGTTTTGATGTGATAATGTCTGATATTGCCGTACCGACAACAGTTAGAAGAACGGTAGCATTCTCACCTGCGATATATGAGGGCGAGGCAATAGTTGAGGGTATATCAGGTAAATTCTGTGATAATATATCAGAGATAGACAGTATAATTGAGTCAGGTGCTATTCCAATTATAGTGGATCCAAGCGGTGATATTATGAGAGAATATAAGCCTGAAGTTATAGTGGATGCAATTATTGCAAAAACCAATATTGGTACCGGAATAGATGATGCAAAGATAGTGATCGGTGTGGGTCCGGGATTTGAGGCCGGAGTTGATTGTCATGCTGTAGTTGAGACAAAAAGAGGTCATAATCTTGGTAGGGTGATCTGGAGTGGCAGTGCTTATCCAAATACCGGAGTGCCGGGGAATATTGGCGGATATACTGTAGAAAGAATAATAAGGGCAACTGCTGACGGAATTTTTAAGGCTAATGTAAGTATTGGTGACAGTGTAAAAGCAGGGGATTTAGTAGCGTATTGTGATAAAACTCCGGTATATGCCGGTATAGATGGAATAGTAAGAGGTCTTTTACAAGATGGTGTAAAGGTAAAGACCGGTATGAAATCAGGAGATGTGGATCCCAGAGCGCAAAAGGATTATTGCTTTAGCGTGTCTGATAAGGCTCGTGCTATTGGAGGTGGTGTACTGGAAGCTGTACTTGGACTTATGAGTAGTAGGAAAATCTGATGGATCTGATCATTTTGGCAGCCGGAGAGGGTAAAAGATTTGGCGGTGACAAGTTGATGTCCGACATAAATGGAGTCAAGTTGTACCAATATATGGAAAATACATATAAAAAGGCATACGATTTTGAAAATAAGATAATTGTAGGAAAAGATATAGAAATACTTGACTACTTTAAAAAAAGAGGATTTATCTCTGTATACAATGACAGACCTGATCTTGGAAAGTCCAGATCTATAAAACTGGCGGTAAAGGCATTAAAGTGCTTGGAGCATTCTGAGGCTGTCATGTTTGGAGTATGTGATCAGCCACTTTTAAAATCTGAGACTATATCTAAAATTATAGGTCAGTTTCAAAATTTCAATAAAAGCATTGGCAGTGTAAGATGTAATGGACGACTTGGCAATCCATGTATATTTTCAAGCAAATGGTTTGATGAATTACTTGATCTTGGAGAGGATCAGGGAGGAAAAAAACTTATAAAGAGGCATCTACAAGAAGTTCTGTTCGTAGATATAGAGGATGAAGATGAATTGTTGGATATTGACACCAGGGAGGCTTATACATATATTCTAAAAAAAATACAGTAAATATAAAGTTATAGTGCTTAAAGCTTTATTTATTGACAGACTCAATAAATAAAGCTTGTAATTATGCAATATGATATGATTTTAGTTTGACTAAAAGTATTTTAGATGTTATTCTATACATATATTCAAATAATAATTAAATACATACTTTTATATATGAAAATAATATAAATATTGATTTAATAAGGACTTATATAAGCTCATAATTGGATGGGCGTCTCTACCAATTACCGTAATAATTGACTATAGGCCCACTGGCATTGTGGGAGGGTGAAGTGTTTCCATGCAATGGCAGAAATACTTCACCTTTTTTGGTTTTAGGGGGAAATATGATAGTTAAGGGCAATTTGATAGATTGTGATAAGAATGGCACAATAAGGATAAGAGAGAATACTTACTTAATAGTTGAGAGCGGTATTATATCAAAGATATATTCTGAAGATGAAATTCCGAATTCCTTAAAAAATGAAAAAATAGAAGACTATAAGAATGCATTGATTATTCCGGGGCTTATAGATATGCATTTGCATGCTCCACAATTTTCCTTTAGAGGTTTGGGGATGGATATGGAGCTTCTTGACTGGTTGAACACTTATACATTTCCGGAGGAAACAAAGTATAAAAATATGGACTATGCAAAGAAGGCTTACCCAAAATTTGTGAAAGCTTTGACAAATAGTTTTACTACAAGAGCGGTTATTTTTTCTACATTGCATAAGGAAGCTACTGTTTTACTAATGGATATGCTTGAGAAAACAGGGTTGAAATGCTTTGTAGGTAAGGTGAATATGGATAGAAATTCAAGTGGTGAATTGATAGAAACTACAAGTGAGTCCATAGATGCTACAAGGGAGTGGCTTAATACTTGCAAAAATAGATATAAAAATACCAAACCTATAATAACTCCCAGATTTATTCCGAGCTGTAGTGATGAACTTATGAAAGAGCTTGGAGAAATAAGAGGAGATACCTATGGCTTACAGTCACATTTATCTGAGAATCCGAAGGAAGTGGAATGGGTAAGAGATCTTTGTCCTGATTCTGACGGCTATCTGGATGCTTATGATAAAAGAGGATGCTTGAATAAAAGTGATATTGGTACAGTGATGGCACATTGTGTTTACTCTGATGAAAAGGAAATGGAACTTTTAAAGAAAAGAGATGTTTATGTCGCACATTGTCCACAGTCAAATATTTGTTTGTCATCAGGTATAGCTCCTATAAGAAAGTTTTTGGACAGAGGAATAAAAGTTGGTCTTGGAAGTGATATAGCTGCAGGATATTCGCTTAATATATTAAATCAGGCTGTAGAAGCAATAGGACTTTCAAAGCTCTATTGGAGATATATAGACAGTAATTCAAAGCCTTTGGAATTGGCAGAGGCATTTGCTATGGCAACAAGGAATTCAGGGCCTTATTTTGGAAATATAGGTGCTTTTGAAGAAGGGTTTGAAGCTGATATCTTGGTCATAGATGATGAGGCATTGAATGATGGTGTTGATGATATAAGAAAGAGATTTGAAAGGTTCTTATATCTTTCTGATGAATGTTCTTTGATATCAAAGTATGTAGCAGGAGAAAAAATTATTATCAGTTAATTTTTATAATTTTCTTTTGCAGTATTTCGTAGAAGAAATTATAATTAGATTATATAAAAATATTAGAATTTAGAGAGGAAACAATATGGAGGTTGGAAAAAGTATTACCAGAGTGGATGCGTTTGACAAGGTCACAGGTAGAACAAAGTATACTGACGATTTATGTGATGCAGGAGCATATGTGGCAAAAATTGTGCATTCTACAATAGCTCATGGTAAGGTGCTTTCAGTTGACACTAGTGAAGCAGAGAAGATCGAGGGAGTTGTAAAGATTGTTACCTGCTTTGATCTGGGACAGTATAGAAATTACTTTCCTACAGCAGGACATCCATGGTCTACAGATGTAAGTCATCAGGACGTCGCAGACAGATTATTGCTCACAGATGAAGTTAAATTTTATGGTGATGATGTTGCTGCGGTTATAGCTGAAAATGAGGTAGCTGCAAATCAGGCACTAAGAGCTATTAAAGTTGAATATGAAGAGTACCCTGTAGTTACAGATGTTTTGGAAGCTATGAAGGATGGAGCACCACAACTTCATAAGGATTATCCTAACAATATTTTAAAGCACACAAGTATCAGCAGAGGTAATTATGCTGAGGCAATCAAAGAAGAGGGTCTTACGGTAGTTGACAGATGGTATAATACTGAACCTGTACAGCATTGCCATATAGAGAACTTTATCTGCTACGCATATGCTGAAGGCAAAAGAATTACGATAGTAGCTTCTACACAGATTCCTCATATTGCAAGAAGAGTTGTAGGTCAGGCTCTCGGTATTCCATGGGGAGATGTAAAAGTTATAAAGCCATATATCGGTGGTGGATTTGGAAATAAGCAGGATATACTATATGAGCCGCTTTGTGCATTCCTTTCACTACAGGTGGGTGGACATCTTGTAAAGCTTGATTGCAGCAGAGAGGAAACTTTCTTCGCAAACAGAACAAGACATGGTATAAAGTTCCACATAATTTCACATGTAAGAAAAGATGGTACATATGCTGCAAGAAAGATAGAGGCATTCTCAAACCAAGGTGCATATGCTTCACACGGACATTCTATTGCGGCAAAGGGGCTTGGAGCTTTTCCACAGCTTTATCCATGTGATAATGTTGAAGGCGATGCATATACAGTATTTACAAACAGACCTGTAGCCGGAGCTATGAGAGGATACGGAATTCCACAGGCTATGTTTGCAGTAGAGTCTCACACAGAAGATGTTGCTAAGGTAATGGGTATTGCACCTATCGACTTCAGACTTAAGAACCTTATGCCACAGGGATATAAGGATAATTTTTCAAAGAATGAGAACTACTATGATACATTTAGACAGTGTATTGAAAAGGGTAAAGCCTATATGGACTATGACAATAGACTTAAAGAGCTTTCAAATCAAACAGGCAGAATTAGAACAGGTATAGGAATGGCTACATTCTGGTATAATACAGCGGTTTGGCCTATATCACTTGAGTCATCATCATCAAGAATGGTACTAAATCAGGATGGTTCAGTAACATTACAGCTTGGTGAGACTGAAATTGGTCAGGGTGCAGACACAGCATTTTCACAGATGGCCGCAGAAGTTCTCGGAATCAGTACAGATGAAGTACATGTCATGTCAAATCAGGATACTGATATTACTCCATTTGGTACAGGTGCTTATGCCTCAAGACAGACGTATGTGGGCGGTTTCTCCATTGCTAAGACAGCAGGACTTTTGAAGCAGAAGATTCTTGATTATGCCTATATTTTGACAAATATGCCACCTGCAATCACAGATATCAAGAATTCTATGATAATAAGAACTACAGATAACAGAGAGCTTATTTCATTAAGAGATCTGGCAACAGAAGCTCTTTATTCTCTAAGTGACAGTAGACATATTACAGCAGAGTCTACAGCACAGATTAAGTCAAATGCGTATTCATTTGGATGCTGCTTTGCGGAGGTAGAAGTAGATATTGATATGTGTAAAGCAAAACTTACAAAGATCATTAATGTACATGATTGCGGTAAGCTTATCAACCCGGCACTCGCTAAGGCACAGGTAGAGGGCGGTATGAGTATGGGTATAGGCTATGCACTCTCGGAGGTACAGCTTGTAGATAAGAAGACAGGAAAAGTTTTAAATGATAACCTGCTTGATTATAAATTATCTACATGTATGGATCATCCACACCTTGAGACAGCATTTGTTGAAAATCCTGAGCCTACATCACCATTCGGTACAAAATCATTGGGTGAGCCACCGGTTTGTCCTGTGGCACCGGCTATAAGAAACGCTATTATGAATGCTACAGGTGTAGGGGTTAATGAATTACCTTTACGTCCGGAAAAACTGTATGAATATTTTGATAAAGCAGGTTTACTTAAGTAGGAGGAAGAAATGTACGATATAAAAGCTTTATATGAGGCGACAAGTGTAGATGATGCTTGCAGACTTTTAAAAGAACATCCGGGCTCACAGGTTATTGCCGGAGGAAGCGATGTTCTTGTACAGATAAGAGAAGGTAAGAGAGCGGGTAAGGAGCTTGTAAGTATTTATATGCTTGACGAACTTAGAGGTATCTGTCTTGATGCTGAAGATAATATAAGAATTGGTTCTTTGACAAGCTTCTCACATATTACAAAGAACCCCATTATACAGAAATATATCAATGTGCTTGGTGAGGCTGTGGATCAGATAGGTGGACCGCAGATCAGAAATATAGGAACTATCGGTGGAAATACATGTAATGGTGTTACATCTGCAGATTCAGCTTCTACATTGTTTGCATGGGATGCACAGGTAGAGATAGCAGGAGAGGGCTATAGAAGAGTAGTACCTATAAATGAATTCTATATTAAGGCCGGTACAGTAGCTTTAGAAGAGGGAGAGATACAGACAGCTATCATTATACCAAAGAAAGCTTATGAAGGATACAAAGGTCATTATATAAAGTATGCTATGAGAGAGGCTATGGATATAGCAACTACAGGATGTTCAGTGAATGTAAAACTCTCAGCAGATAAGAAAACATTTGAGGATGTAAGAATAGCTTATGGTGTAGCAGGTCCTATTCCTATGAGAGTACCTACTGCAGAGAACTTTATTAGAGGAAAAGAAGTAAATGACGAGAATATGGAAGCTTTCGCAGAGAAAGTTTTGGAAGATATAAATCCTCGTGATTCATGGAGAGCAAGTAAGGCTTTCAGATGTCATATAGGTGTAGTTATGGCAAAGAGAGCTTGTGAAAAAGCAGTAAAGCAGGCAGGAGGTGATGTCGATGACAGGACAGAGTTATAAATTGGTAACTTGCACTATCAATGGCAAGAAATGTGAGAAAATGGTAGATGTAAGAAGCTCACTTACAGATATGCTTAGAAATGACTACAGACTTACTTCTGTAAAAAAGGGTTGCGAAGTAGGAGAGTGCGGAGCATGTAATGTACTTATAGATGGCGAGGCGTTTAACTCTTGTATTTATCTGGCAGTGTGGGCTGAGGGCAAGGATATCCTTACATTGGAAGGTCTTATGGGACCAAATGGCGAGATTTCAGATTTGCAACAGGCATTTATAGATGAAACAGCAGTACAGTGTGGTTTCTGTACTCCGGGATTTGTAATGTCAGCTACTGAGATTCTTAACAGTGGAAAGCTTTATACAAAGGCAGAACTTAGAAAGTTGCTTTCAGGACATCTTTGCAGATGTACAGGATATGAAAACATACTTGTAGCTGTTGAAAAGACAATGAAGAAGAGACTTGGGGTTGACTAATCAATAGCAGCGAAACCTTTGGAGGGAGTATGGACAAAGACAGTTTAAAGCTACTGATTGATGTGGCAAACGGAAATGTAAAGGCAGATCTGGTAATAAAAAATGGTTTTATTGTAGATGTTTGTAGTGGCAAAGTATTCAAAGCTGATTTGGCCATTGCAGGTGGATATATTGCAGGTTTTGGTGAATATGAAGGTGGAAGAGAAATAGATGTTAAAGGTAAGTATATTTCTCCGGGACTTATGGATGCACATATTCATATTGAGTCGTCATATTGTACCCCGGAAGAATTTGGCAGAATGGTGGTGCCGCATGGTACAACTACTGTCATTGCAGATCCTCATGAGATTGTGAATGTATGTGGTATAGAGGGCTTCCATTATATGCAGGAAGCTGCAAAAAACACTTCTCTCTCAATTAAGTATATGATACCATCCTGTGTACCGGCGACAAATATGGAAGATGCCGGATGTGTAATTTTAGCAGATGATATGAAGGCTGATATCACATCAGGGGAAGTACCGGGTCTTGGCGAATTCATGGATTATAATGCAATAATACAAAAGGACGATATTGCACTTGATAAACTGATTTTAGCAAGAAATCATGACAAGATAGTAGACGGACACAGTCCTAATCTTGTTGGTAAGGATTTGAATGCATATGTTTGTACAGGAATAGATACAGACCATGAGTGCTCCACATTGGAAGAGATGGAGGATAGGCTCAGTCGTGGAGTATATGTGCAACTTAGACAGGGGTCAGCCTGTCACAATCTTGAGGCACTTATACCTGGCATTAATGAGTATAATTTTAGAAGATGTTTGCTTTGTTCCGATGATAGACAACCGAAGACTATTTTTGAGGACGGACATTTGGAATATCATCTAAGAACTTTGGTAAAGGCCGGTATTTCACCATTTATTGCCATTGCAATGGCCACTATAAATGTAAGTGATTGTTATGGATTAAAAGACAGGGGAATGATTGCACCGGGAAAGAGGGCAGACCTGGTTGTTTTTGATGATTTAAAAGATTTTAAAGTTTCTTCAGTTTATATTTTGGGGGAAGAGGTAGCTAGGGATGGAAGTTATTTAAAAGCAGTAAAGAAATATGATATATCTAAGGTATCTGATACTGTACATTTAGATAAATTTCATGAGAATATGCTACAGATGCCTCTTAAATCGGATGATGTTTATGCAATAGAAATGATTGCGGGAGGAGTATTATCTAAGAAGACAAAAATCAAGATAAAAAGAGATGAAAACGGATACTTTATCTTTGATAAAAATATAGATGCTTGTAAATGTGCTGTTATAGAAAGACATCATAATACCGGGAAGATTGGGCTTGGAATAATAAATGGCTATGGAATACAATGTGGTGCAATAGCTGCATCAGTAGCACATGATTCACATAATATTATATGTGTGGGTGTGGATGATAATGAAATGTATATGGCTATAGAAAATGTGAAGCAAAATGGCGGAGGATTTTCATTGGTAAAAGATGGTAAGGTGATTGAGAGCTTGCCTTTGCCGGTAGCAGGTCTTATGAGTGATTTGAGTGGAGAAGAGGTTTCAAAGAAGCTTCTTAGTCTTCATAAAAAGGCTGTAGATGAGTTAGGAGTAAATGAAAGTCTTGAGCCTGTTATGTCGCTTACTTTTATGTCACTTATGGTTATTCCAGAGCTGAAGCTTACTGCCAGGGGGTTATTTGATATTTTTGAAAATAAGTTCATAGACATTGAGGCAGAGTAAATTTTTTGAATATATTAAATGGCAGTGATATAGCAAAAATCTACAACTTAATATTTAAACTAAAAAAGACTCCGGGCCGAATATCACCGGAGTATAATAAAAAAAAGGAGACTATATATGGAAAAGTTTTTTAAGCTAAAAGAAAACGGAACCGATGTGAAAACTGAAATTATTGCCGGTATTACCACTTTTATGACTATGGCATACATACTGGCAGTAAACCCTAATATCCTTGCTGATGCAGGTATGGACAGAGGTGCGGTATTTACCGCAACCGCAATAGCTTCATTCCTTGGAACAGCATTGATGGCGTTATTGGCAAATTATCCTTTTGCACTTGCACCGGGTATGGGACTTAATGCATATTTTGCATATACTGTAGTTCTTGGTATGGGATATAGCTGGCAGACAGCTCTTACAGCAGTATTTGTAGAAGGTATTATATTTATTGCACTTTCAGTTACAAATGTTCGTGAGGCAATCTTTAATGCGGTTCCAAGAAACTTAAAATCAGCAGTAAGTGTGGGTATTGGACTTTTTATTGCATTTATCGGACTTCAAAATGCTAAGATTGTTATTGGTGGTGCTACACTTGTAGAGTTGTTCTCATTAAAGGGATATAATGCTGTACATGGAGCTGAAGGTGTGGTAGCTACAGCTAATGATGTAGGTATTACAGTTATTATCGCTATAATCGGTATTCTTATTACAGCATTCATGGTTGTAAAAGAAGTAAAGGGAAATATCTTACTTGGTATATTGGCAACATGGGTTCTAGGCATAATCGCTCAGGTTACAGGTTTGTATGTTCCAAACCCTGCACTAGGCTTTTACAGTGTATTGCCTGATTTTTCAAATGGACTTAGTATACCTAGTATCGGACCGGTTTTATTCAAACTTGAGTTCCATAAGATTGCAACACTTGAGTTTGTAGTGGTAATGTTCGCATTCTTATTCGTAGATATGTTTGATACTATCGGTACATTGATTGGTGTATCTACAAAGGCGGGAATGCTTGATAAAGACGGCAAGCTTCCACATATCAAGGGCGCTTTACTTGCAGACGCTGTAGCTACTACAGCAGGTGCAGTGCTTGGTACAACAACAGTTACAACATTCGTTGAGTCAGCTTCAGGTGTTTCTGAGGGTGGAAGAACAGGCCTTACAGCAATGACAACGGCAGTTCTCTTTGCAGCTTCATTGTTATTATCACCTATATTCCTTGCTATACCTGCATTTGCGACAGCACCGGCTCTTATCGTTGTTGGATTCTACATGTTCTCAAATGTAGTACACATTGATTTCTCAGATATGACAGAGGCTATTCCTTGCTATATCTGTATACTTGCAATGCCACTCTTCTACAGTATTTCAGAGGGTATTTCAATGGGAATCATATCTTATGTGTTTATAAATGCTGTTACAGGAAAGGCTAAGAAGGTTACACCTCTTATGTATATACTTTCAATAATGTTTATAGCAAAGTATTTCTTATTATAGATTTGACTAAATTTTCACTGCCTAAAAATATTTTCAAAAAGAGATATGGGGAGACTCATATCTCTTTTTTAATGGAATATACATAAAATTGTAATGCTTTATATAGTATGTACAAAAAATAGATCTATAAAATGTATAGTTCTAACAATGCCATCATGAAGTTGAGAAAATAGAAACAGAATTATACTTAACTATTGAAATTATTATTCAAAAATGGTAAGATACTTTCAGATGGAGGAAGTAAAAATGAATGACAAAATCAAAAGCCTAGAGGGTAGACTGATTGTTTCATGTCAGGCACTGGAAAATGAACCATTACATTCAGACTTCATTATGGGAAGAATGGCTCTTGCAGCAAAAGAGGGTGGAGCGTGTGGCATCAGGGCAAATACTATTGTAGACATAAAAGAGATACAAAGACAAGTGGATTTGCCTATCATAGGTATTATAAAGAGGGTTTATCCTGATAGTGAGGTTTATATAACACCTACTATGGATGAAGTGGATGCATTGGTGAATGCAGGCGTGGATATAATAGCATTGGATGCAACGAATAGACCCAGACCGAATAATAGGAGTTTAAAGGATTTCTTTGGTGATGTTAGAGCAAAATATCCGGATGTATTGTTTATGGCAGACTGTTCTACTGAAGAAGAAGCGATTTTTGCAGATGAACTTGGTTTTGATTTCATTGGTACAACTATGGTTGGTTACACTAAGGAGAGTGAGGGACTGAGGATAGAGGAAAATGATTTTGAAATATTGAGAAATATCCTTGCTAAGGTAAAACATAAAGTTATAGCGGAAGGTAATATAAATACACCTGAGAAATGTAAGAGAGTAATAGAACTTGGAGCATTTAGCGTTGTAGTTGGTTCTATAATTACCAGACCTCAGCTTATAACCAAAGAATTTTCAAAAGTACTTGAAAAGGTGTAATAATATATTTGAACTTTATTTGTGACAGCTATATGTGTCACAAAAGTAAATAAAATTAGAGTCAAAGACTCAATTAGGAGGAAATATGAAGAAATTATTGTTAACAGGTTTAGCAGTTACTGCGGCAGGAATGCTTGCAGCTTGTGGAGGAGGAAAGGCAGAGCCGGCAGCTACAAAAGCGGCAGCAGAGGATTCAAAGGCAGAGACAAAGAAGGAAGCTGCTGAAACTAAGGAAGCATCAGGTGATGCAGCTGAGCTCTCACTTTGGACATATCCTGTTGGAAAGTGGGGAGATGCAGCAACAGTTGATGGAATCATCAAGAAGTTCAATGAAAAATATCCTGATATCAAGGTTACTGTAGAGTATCTTGATTATCAAAATGGTGATGACCAGATAAATACCGCTATAGAAGGAAAGCAGGCACCTGATATCGTACTTGAAGGACCGGAAAGACTTGTAGCCAACTGGGGTGCAAAGGGACTTATGGTAGATCTGTCAGATATGTTTGAGAAGGATGCCGCATCAGATATCTATGATCCTGTAAAGGCAGCTTGCAAGAGTCCTACAGGTGCATACTATGAGTATCCGGCATTTAGGGTTGCACATTGTATGGCTATAAACAAGACCATGTTTGAGAAGGCAGATGCTTTACAGTATCTGGATCTGGATACACATACATGGACAACAGAGAACTTCTTAAAGGCAGTTCAGGCTGTATATGATTCAGGACAGGAAAATGTAGGTGCTATTTATTGTTCTTCACAGGCTGGAGACCAGGGAACAAGAGCTTTGGTTAATAACCTTTATTCAGGCACATTTACAGATAAGGATCACACAAAGTATACAGCTGACTCGGCTGAGAATATAAAGGCATTAAAGGCAATTGTTGATCAGGCAGGCCTTAATTTTGACCCATCTATCGCAGGTGGTGATGAGATTAAATTGTTTAGAAACGGTACTTTAGCAATGTCATTTTGCTGGAATGCTGCACAGCAGACAAATTCAGATAATGGTGAAGCAGGAAAGACAAATGCCGGAGATGAGATAATACCTATGCTCTTCCCAAGTGATGACAAAGTTACAGAACTTTGTGGCGGTATCTGGGGATATGGAATCTTTGACAATGGAGATGAAGGAAAGATTGCAGCTGCTAAGACATTTATAGATTTCGTATGTAATGATGAGGCAGCGGTTAAGGAAAGCGTAAAGGCTTCAGGAGTCTTCCCTGTAAGACCATCTGTAACAGGTGTATATGATGGAACAGAAACAGCTGATACAATGAAGCTCTTTGAAGAGAAGTTTATGCCTTCAATGGGTGACTACTATCAGGTAACAAAGGGATGGACTACAGCTCGTACAGAGTGGTGGAACATGCTCCAGAGAATAGGCACAGGTGGTGATGTGGCAACTGAAGTTGCAACATTTACAACTAATGCAAATGCAGCAGCAGCACAATAAAAAAGTTATTATATTGACTGCTCTTTAAAAATAAGTTAGATGATCTAACATGTTATAAAAATGTTGCTGGAGGTTTCCTTTAGCAACATTTTTTAGAAAGGGGAAACATGGCAAAGGGGGTTTATACCACCAGATCAAAGGAATTGGTAAGAAGAGAAACAATGTCAGCATACATGTTCTTATTACCAAGTTTAATATTCTTTATCGGTTTTGTAATAATACCAATGATTATATGTATTTATACCAGTTTCTTTGATTCTACAATGGGTAAAGATGCAAAGGATGTTTTTATCGGACTTGGAAATTATATAGAACTGTTTAAAGACGTTATTTTTATAAAGGCGTTAAAGAATACTTTTGTGATAGTGATTATTTCAGTTCCGGTGGTTTGTATATTTTCATTATGGGTATCTTCTGTAATATATAATATTAATGATAAGGTACTTTCAATTTTCAGATGTATTTTTTATCTTCCTGTAGTTACAGGTTCAGTGGCTGTTACAGTTGTTTGGAAGTGGATGTACAATAATTATTATGGTATTTTCAACTATGTTGGAAAGAGCACAGGCTTATTAAAGACAAATATTAACTGGCTGGGTGATGAGAGATTTGCACTTATGTGTATTATTCTTATTTTGTTAACAACATCAGTAGGTCAGCCTATAGTTTTATATGTTTCAGCACTTGGAAATGTGGATAATTCTTTGGTGGAAGCGGCACAGGTGGATGGTGCTAATGAAATTCAACTGTTCTGGAAGATTAAATGGCCGCAGATAATGCCGACAACATTGTATATACTTGTTATAACTACTATCAACAGTTTTCAGTGTTTTGCACTGATACAGCTTTTGACATCAGGCGGACCAAATCATTCTACAGATACTGTAATGTATTATATTTATTATATGGCATTTAAGATGTTCAGATATGGATACGGAAATGCAATGGGCGTAGTATTAGCAATATTTATAGCAGTATTGTCTGCAATTCAGTTTAGAGTGGCAAAGGAGAGATAATATGAAAACTTCAAATTCACTAAAAAAACTGTATACGATAGTATCATTTATTGTACTGATAGCCTTAGCATTTTGCTTTGTATTTCCGCTGTATTGGATAGTTACAGGTGCATTTAAGACTCCTGTTTCTATAAACTCACCTGTTCCTGATTGGATACCTAAGGAGCTGGTACTGGATAATTTCAAAAAGCTTTTTTCAAAACAGATGGCACCTATCTTTGAGATAGGATTTATAAAAGGGCCACAGGCTCCTGCAGCTGTAAGATGGATGTTAAATACAGTTTTTATGGCACTTGCAGCAATGATTTTAACCTGTATAACAGCAGCTATGGCAGGTTATGCACTGGCAAAGAAAAGGTTTCAAGGAAGAGCCTTACTTTTCACACTTATAGTATGTGCTATGGCATTGCCGAAGCAGGTTATTTTGATACCTCTTATAAGAGAAATGTCATCACTTAAATTGTACAATACTATATGGGCAGTTATTTTACCTACTGTAGGATGGCCTTTTGGTGTGTTCCTTATGAAGCAATTCTCAGAGGGTATACCTACCGAAATGCTTGAGGCGGCAAGGATTGATGGTGCAAGTGAATTTAAAACATTTACAGATATTGTGTTTCAAATGGTAAAACCCGGAGTGGGAGCACTGGCAATATTCACATTTATAAATAGTTGGAATGACTATTTTATGCAACTTATTATGCTAAGTTCCACTTCTAACTTGACAATTTCACTTGGTATTGCTAAGCTTCAAGCAGAGAACTCAACAGACTTTGGACTTATAATGGCTGGAGCTACACTTGCGGCAGCACCTATATTGATCGTGTTTATAACATTACAAAAATACTTTACAAAAGGTATTACTCTAGGAGCTGTAAAAGGTTAGGCTGCAACGGAAAAGGGGTAAAATGATATACGAAAAATCAGTGATTCCAATAATAGAATCAAAATATACACTTTTTACAAACACAGAAAAGAAGATAGCAGATTATTTCTTACAATGTGACACAAATATGGATATAAATATTCAAAGTGTTGCAGAGAAATTATACGTATCACAGGCGTCTATTTCGAGGTTTGCAAAGAAATGCGGCTTTGTAGGATTCAGAGAGTTTATATTTGCATATCTTGACAGTGCAAGAGTGAAAAAGCCGAATGGAAATACTACAACTCAGAATGTATTCAATACATATCAGGATTTATTGAATAAGGCATATTCACTTCTTGACAATGATCAGGTGCAAAGAATTGTAAAGATGCTTGTAAATTCCAAGAAAGTTATTGCAGTAGGTAAGGGTAGTTCAGGATATGCTGCAAGTGAGATGGAGAGCCGTTTTGTAAGAGTGGGACTTGATATAGATTCGCTTACAGACTCAGACAGAATAAGAATGCAGTCGGTATTTTTAAAAGATGGAGATACAGTTATTGCATTCAGTATAAGTGGTAAGACTGAGGATGTTATATTCCTTTTGAAGCATGCACATGACAGAGGAAAGAGAACGGTATTCTTTACGGCAGCAGACAGCCCACATTTACATGAATTTTGTGATGAAGTAGTTTTGGTAGCGTCACTTGAATATTTGGAGAACGGCAATTTGATTTCTCCACAGTTCCCAATGCTTCTTGTGCTTGATCTGATATATAGTGAATATATAAATATTGACAGTGTATATAAGAGTGCAATTTTGGAAGATACTGTTACTACATTAAATAAGAAAGAAGATGACAGAAGATTTTATTTGGCAAGACCAAGATAAATATATTTAATATAAGACCTTGCAGTTTATTTTATAAGTGAATCACAAGGTCTTTTTAATTTTATTAAGGTAATATGGCAATAATAAAATAAGTTTGATAATGCATTGTATACAAGAAACATGTATTGCATACAGTTTAAATATTATCTTGAAAAAATAAATTAAAAGCATTATAATGTCTGTGCAGATGATAAGTATAAAATATAATGGATAATTATATTCATTTGGGAATTGCTATAGCAATTCTACTATAATCATTTGTGGATAAATTTTAAAATAGCTATGTCAATATAGGCAACTATTTTTATGAAGGGATGATCTTAGTGGCTAAAGAAAACCGAAATACTACAGGAAATAAGGCATCAAAAAGTGCTGAAAATGCAAATAAGAAAAAGATGTCACCGCAAGAGTTCTTGCAAAAACTTGAAGAGCTTGTGACTAAGGGTATAGCTTCGGATATGAAGCTTAATATTGGTGAAATAAATGATTTTTTTGCCGGTACTGAGTTGAACACTGACAGTATCGAACAGATTTATTCTTATCTTGAGAATAAGGGTATTGAGATCAATGAAAATAGCTCAGATGATTTGAATATTGACATTGATAATATTGACAATATAGATAATATTGCTGATGAGGATACATTGCTCTTAGATGATGATGAGTTTGACAAGGATTCTGAGGAGGATATTGATCTTAGTGCAATAGATCTTTTGGAAGGTGTAGGCACCGAGGATCCGGTAAGAATGTATCTGAAGGAGATAGGTACTGTACCTCTTTTGACAGCGAGTGAGGAGCTTGAATTGGCAAAGAGAAAGCAGGATGGAGACGAGTATGCAAAACAGCGTCTTATAGAAGCAAATCTTCGTCTTGTTGTAAGTATTGCCAAGAGATATACAGGAAGAGGTATGAGCTTTTTGGATCTGGTACAGGAAGGCAATCTTGGGCTTATAAAGGGTGTAGAGAAGTTTGATTATACCAAGGGATTCAAGCTTTCAACATATGCAACATGGTGGATCAGACAGTCTGTAACAAGAGCTCTTGCTGATCAGGCAAGAACTATAAGAGTGCCTGTACATATGGTGGAGACTATTAATAAGATGAGTAAGATGCAAAGAAAGCTTACTCTTGAACTTGGATATGAGCCAAGTGTTACAGAACTTGCAAATGCGCTTGATATGACTGAAGAAAAAGTAATGGAAATAATGCAAATAGCAAGAGAGCCTGCATCTTTAGAGACTCCGATAGGTGAAGAAGATGATTCAAATCTTGGAGATTTTGTAGCTGATTCAAATGTTTTAACACCTGAGGGTAATGTAGAAGCTGTAATGCTTAGAGAGCATATAGATACATTGTTGGGTGATTTGAAAGAAAGAGAGAGACAGGTTATTGTACTTAGGTTTGGTCTTGAGGATGGACATCCTAGAACTTTGGAGGAAGTAGGAAAAGAATTCAAAGTTACAAGAGAAAGAATTAGACAGATAGAAGCTAAGGCTTTAAGAAAACTTAGAAATCCTGTCAGATCAAAGAGAATTAGGGACTTTTTGGCATGATAAAGAGAAACTTACAAAAAGAATTAGAAGATATAATGAAGAGAGAGGAAGCTTTGGGAAATCGTCCAAGGCTTCTTCTTCATGCATGTTGTGCTCCATGCTCATCATATTGTATGGAATATTTAGATAAGTATTTTGATCTTACTATATTTTTCTATAATCCAAATATAGATGATACAAGAGAATATTTACATAGAGTGGATGAGGCAAAGAGACTTATAAAGGAGATGAATTTTATTGGAGAGGTAAAATTTATCGAAGGTGATTATGATCCAAATATTTTTCATAATAAAATAAAAGGTTATGAGAATGAGAAAGAGGGCGGAAAAAGATGTGATATTTGTTTTGAACTTAGATTACATGAAGCTGCAAAGGCTGCAGCTGATTATGGATTTGACTATTTCACCACATCTCTTACAATATCACCTATGAAAAATGCTATGAAGCTTTGTGAAATAGGTGAGGAAATAGCAAAAGAATATAATGTAAAATACTTGCCGAGTGATTTTAAGAAAAAAAACGGTTATAAAAGATCAGTGGATTTATCCAAAGAACATGATCTCTATAGGCAGGACTACTGCGGATGTTCATTCTCAAAGAGAGAGTCAATAGAAAGGGCTATGGCAAGAGAGAATACTATTTGACGATTGAAATACTTTGCTTTATAATGAAGCAAAGATATTATTTCCAAGATTTAAAATCTTGAATATGAAAGGAAGAGTCTTATGTTAAGTAGAGAAATTACTATTAAAAATCCTTCAGGTTTACACTTGCGTCCGGCAGGCGTTTTGTCACAAACCGCAATGAAATTCAAATCAGATATATTAATAGAGTATGGTGAAAAGAAGATAGTTGCAAAGAGTGTGCTTAATGTTATGGCAGCCGGAATTAAGTCAGGTACACAGGTAAATCTTATAGTTGAGGGTGAAGACGAAGAAGAAGCTATGAAGACATTGGTTGAGGCTATAGAGTCCGGACTTGGTGAAAAATAATTATTATTTCTTAATTTAACATATCATGCTTGACAAATAATCTCAGTAGTGATTTAATTATGAGAACATATTTGGGATGGTCCTGAATATGAGGTTTATGAAGAGGTAATGATATGAAAGAAAGAAAAATCCGCCTTCAGTCTGTCGAAGATGCAAAGAAGTTTGTAACACTTACTACAGAGTGTGATTTTGATGTGGATTTATATGACAATAGCATAGTAGTTGACGCAAAATCTATTATAGGGGTGTTAAGCATGGATCTTAGACATGTTTTGACTGTGAAATATATTGGAGAAAATGAAAAATTAGAGGCTTTTCTTGATGAACATATGAAAGGTGTCGAGAAAATAGCTTAAGTATATTACGTGGTATATATCACATATGTTTTGAATATGGAACCGGCTTTACCGGTAGTTGTTTTACAAACAGGCAGGTACTTGACTTGCCTGTTTTTTAATACATCAGGTGTTGTAATAGAATTATTTCACCTTAAAATATATATGATGAAAAGTTTATTTGATATTTATGAGAGGTAATAATGAGAATAGGTCATGGATATGATGTTCATAAACTGGTGGAGGGTAGAAAGCTGATAATCGGTGGTGTTGAGATAGAGCACAGTTTAGGGCTTTTGGGTCATTCTGATGCAGATGTACTTTTACATGCTGTTATGGATAGTCTGTTGGGCGCAGCAGGCCTTGGAGATATAGGAAAACATTTTCCCGACAGTGATGACAGATATAGGGGTATAAGTAGTGTGGAGTTATTGAAAAATGTTGCTAATATACTTGACGAGAACGCATATATAATAGAAAATATAGATGCTACTATTATTGCCCAGAAACCTAAGCTTGCACCTTATATAGGAGCGATGAAAGACATAATATGTAACACACTAAATATATCATCAACACAGCTGAATATAAAGGCGACAACAGAGGAAGGACTTGGGTTTACTGGAAATGAAAGTGGTATAGCAGCGCATAGTGTTTGTCTTTTGAACTCGGTGAGAGATGCTCTTTATGTATCTTCCGGTATGAGTGAATGTACACTTTGTAATGACTGCCCAAATAAAAAATAAAAAGGAAGCTTATGAAAATTTTTAATACACTTTCTAAGAGAAAAGAAGATTTTGTACCTATTGAAGAGGGAAAGGTTAGAATGTATGTCTGTGGACCTACAGTTTATAACCTTATTCATATTGGAAATGCCAGACCGATGATATTCTTTGATACTGTAAGAAGATATTTTGAGTATAGAGGCTATGATGTAAATTATGTTTCAAACTTTACTGATGTAGATGATAAAATAATCAAGAAGGCAATAGAAGAGGGGGTAGATGCCTCTGTAATTTCTACGAGATATATAAATGAATGTAAGAAAGATATGGAAGCTATGAATGTACTTCCTGCTACCAAGAATCCATTGGCCACAGAAGAAATAGATGGCATGGAAGAGATGATAGGAAAGCTTATAGAAACCGGACATGCATATGTGGCAAAGGATGGTACTGTATATTTTAGAGTGAAGAGTTTTGAGGAGTATGGAAAACTTTCACATAAGAATATAGATGAGCTTCAGTCAGGTTTTAGAGAAATCAAAGTAACCGGTGAGGAAGATAAGGAAGACAGTAATGATTTTGTGCTTTGGAAACCCAAAAAGGATGGAGAGCCTTATTGGGATTCGCCTTGGTCAAAGGGCAGACCGGGCTGGCATATAGAATGTTCAGTTATGAGTAAAAAATATCTGGGAGAGCAGATAGATATACATGGAGGAGGCGAGGATTTAATATTCCCTCACCATGAAAATGAGATAGCACAATCAGAGTCTGCAAGTGGAAAGAGTTTTGCCAATTATTGGATGCACAACGCTTTCTTAAATATTGACAATAAGAAGATGAGTAAATCGCTTGGCAATTTCTTTACAGTAAGAGATATAAGTGAAAAATATGATCTTCAAGTACTTAGATTCTTTATGCTGTCAGCACATTATAGAAGTCCTCTTAATTTCTCTGCAGAGCTTATGGAGGCTTCAAAGAACAGCCTTGACAGAATACTTACCGGAGTTGAAAACTTAAGAGATATTCAGGTGAAGAATAATAATGCTGCAATAACAGATGCAGAACTTTCTAATCTTGAGATTGCAAAGGTGCTTAAAGACAAATTTGTAAATTCAATGGATGATGATTTCAATACTGCAGATGCTATAAGTGCTATATTTGAGTTAATAAAGCTTTCAAATACATCTCTAAATGAGGAAAGCACTGTAGAGTATGCCAACGGGCTTTTGAATATTATTTTACCTTTATGTGATATACTTGGAATAATTACAGAGAAAAAGACTGAAATTCTTGACAGTGAAATAGAGGATCTTATTGAGCAGAGAACTCGGGCAAGAAAGAATAAGGATTTTGCACTTGCAGATAAAATAAGAAATGAACTTCTTGAAAAGGGTATAGTACTGGAAGATACCAGAGAGGGAGTGAAATGGAAGAGATCTTAGATTTTCTTCTAAAGTCTTTTGATATAGAGAAAAAAGAGGCAAGAGAATTTTCTCCTTTGGTATTGGCATATGTAGGAGACGCTGTATATGAGCTTATAATAAGAAGTATACTTGTATCCAGAGGTAATAGGCCTGTAAATAAGCTAAATAAGGATGCAACCTCTCTTGTGAAGGCAGGTGCACAGGCTGATATTATAAAGCTTTTAAAGCCTGAACTAAATGAGGAGGAGTTTGTTATCTTTAAAAGAGGTAGAAATTCATCACCTCATACTATGGCAAAGAATGCCAGCATGTCTGACTATAAATATGCTACGGGTTTTGAGAGCCTTATTGGCTTTTTATATCTGGACAATCAATTTGAAAGAGCACTTGAGCTTGTAAGACTTGGTCTTGACAGATACTTGGAAAATGAAGATATTGGAGTAAAAATATATGAATGAAAATGCTATTGAAGGCAGAAATGTCATTATAGAAGCCTTTAGAGGTGGTAAGACTATTGACAAGTTATATGTGCAGGATGGACTAAAGGATTATACAATTTCCACAATACTCAGAGAAGCTAAAAAGCATGGTACCTATGTGAACTTTGTAGGTAAGGATAGGCTTGACAGTATGAGTGAAACCGGAAAGCATCAAGGTGTTATAGCTATTGTTGCGGCTTATGAGTATGCAAGTGTAGGGGATATTTTGGAGAAGGCAAGACAAAATAATGAACCTCCAGTTGTATTTATTTTGGACGGTATAGAGGATCCTCACAATTTGGGTGCTATTATAAGGACGGCAAATCTTAGCGGTGCACATGGTGTGATCATACCTAAGCATAGAGCTGTAGGGCTTACTGCAGCAGTAGCAAGAGCATCTGCCGGTGCTATAAATTATACTCCGGTAGCAAAGGTTACAAATATAAATAAGACCATGTCTGAGTTAAAGGATGCAGGAATGTGGTTTGTATGTGCCGATATGGGTGGAGACAGAATGTATGATTTGGATCTAACAGGAAGTATTGGACTTGTTATCGGAAATGAGGGAGATGGAGTAAGTGAAAGTGTTAAGAAGAATTGTGATTTTATAGCTTCTATACCTATGAAGGGTGATATAGACTCATTGAATGCATCTGTTGCCTGTGGTATATTGGCATATGAAATAGTTAGACAAAGAATTGCGAAAGGAGCAAAATATGAGAAATGATAAAAGAAAAGTCGTACTTGTAGGATGTGGAATGGTGGGCATGAGTTATGCATATGCTATGCTAAATCAAAATGCAGTTGATGAGCTGGTTCTTATAGATGTAAATAAACTAAGGGCCGAGGGTGAGGCTATGGATTTAAATCATGGTTTGGCTTTTTCAGGTTCACATATGAGAATATGGGCAGGTGATTACAGTGACTGTACAAATGCTGATATAGTTGTTATATGTGCAGGTGTGGCTCAGGCTCCGGGAGAAAACAGAAGAGATCTTTTGAAGAGAAATATGGTAGTTTTTAAATCTATCATAGATCCTATTACAGAGAGCGGATTTAATGGTATATTCCTTGTGGCTACAAATCCGGTGGATATAATGACTGAAATCACATACAAACTTTCAGGTTTTAATCCTAGAAGAGTAATAGGCTCAGGTACTGCACTTGATTCTGCCAGACTTAGATATCTTCTTGGATCATATATTCAGGCGGATCCAAGAAGTGTACATGCCTATGTTATAGGAGAACATGGAGATTCAGAGTTTGTACCATGGTCCAATGCAACGCTTGCAACTAAGCCTATTACTGATATTATTGCCGAATCAAATGGTAAATTAAGTATAGAAGAGCTTGATCGTATTGAGGAAGATGTAAGGACAGCAGCATATAAGATAATAGAGGCGAAGAGAGCTACATATTATGGAATTGGAATGAGTCTTACTAGAATTACAAAGGCAATACTTGGAGATGAGAACTCAGTGCTTACAGTATCAGCAAATTTGCGTGGCGAGTATGGACAAAATGATGTTTTCGTTGGAGTACCATGCGTGATAAACAGTGCAGGTATTCAAAGAATATTGGAATTTTCACTTACCGACGAAGAAAAGGCAAAATTTGCAAAATCATGTGACGAGCTTAGGGCAACTTATGCCGAGCTTGAAGATAAATAAAATATATTTAAAACAAAGGAAGCCTCCATTTATGGGGGCTTTTTTGTTAGTATAAAGATATATTAATTATGTAATATTATGTTATGACTATTTACCAGAGGAAATAAGAAACAAATTTGAGTATAGAGACATTATGGACTCTACATCTGTTTTAGATAAGTCAAAGACATTTGAATCAGCCTTAAAAAGGAGATTGAAGGTTGTATCGTCGGGTATGAGAGAGCTTGGTCAACATTGTGAAGAAGAATTCACAACAATTGAGCAGTGTACCAAGGGTGCAAGTGTACTTTTGAATGCAGTATTAAAATGTGATAGAGAGGGAATATTGTAAGATAATTGCGAACATAAAAATATTATTTACTGATTTTATTTTTAGAATAAATGAAAATTTATTCTAAAAACATCGTATATAATTCACAATAAAACTGATATATATTTATAAAATATAAATGATTTATAAATGCGAATTATTCATAGAATCAACTATATTGTTTGGAATGACTGTATTGTATTTGCAATATAAAAAAGATTGACATAAAAGCTGAAATATAGTAATATTATATAGTAATACAACAAATTATTATTAATATTATTCAAAAATGATAGTGCATATTGGGTTCTACACAATTAAATATGAAAAAAATGAATAATTACACTTTGATCATATGGAATAAGATGTTCAAAAGTTTTATTGTTATGTGAAAATATTTTCAAGGGCTTCTTTGAAAAGTAAATATAATTTTATGGAGGTAATATTATGGCGGGAAAAAGTATTGAAGAGATTGCTATTGGCGAAAAAGCATCTTTTTCCAAAACCATCACAGAAGGAGATGTGTATTTGTACGCAGGTATTATAGGAGATTTAAATCCTGCACACATCGATGAGGAGGCAGCAAAGAAAGGGATTTTCGGAAAGAGAATTGCTCATGGTATGCTTACAGCCGGACTTGTATCCACAGTACTTGGAATGAAACTTCCTGGAGAAGGTACTATATATATGGGACAGGAACTTAAGTTTACAAAACCTGTCTATTTCGGAGATACAATTACAGCAACTGTGGAAGCATGCGAGAAGGTAAAGGATAAATTCCTTAAGTTAAAAACAACATGCACAAATCAAAACGGAGAAGTTGTTTTAGATGGTGAGGCTATGGTACTTCCACCTAAAAAGGAGGCTAATTAATGAGAGTACAATTCCTAACTGCAAGAGAAGCAGCAGATTTAATTACAGATAATTCGACTATAGCTATAAATGGATTTGTTGGAATAGGTGCGGCAGAGGAGATACAGGAAAAATTAAAGGAAAGATATGAGGAGACAAAGTCACCTAGAGATTTGACACTTTATTATGCTGCCGGTCAAGGTGATGGAAAGGAGAGAGCACTCAATCTTTTGGATGGAGAAGGACTCTTAAAGAGAGTTGTTGGTGGACATTGGAATTTGGCTCCGAAGTTACAGAAACTGGTTCTCGACAATAAAATTGAGGCATACAATTTTCCTCAGGGCGTGATTTCACATATGTTCCGTTCTTCAGCATCAGGCGAAAAGGCTACTATTAGTAAGATAGGTCTTGAAACTTTTGTAGACCCTACTCAAGGCGGTGGAAAGCTGAATGAGGTAACAAAGGAAGATTTGGTTAAAAAGATAGAGCTTGAAGGTGAAGAATATCTTTATTATTTAGCGCCAAAGATTGATTTTACGATTATAAGAGGTACTTTTGCTGATGAACTTGGAAATATCAGTTTGGAAGATGAGGTTGCTACACTTGACGCAACAAATATGGCACTTGCCTGTAAGAACAATGGCGGAAAGGTCATTGTACAGGTAAAGGATATAGTAGGTGCAAATACTCTTGATCCAAGACTTGTAAAGATTCCGGGAGTGCTTGTAGATGTGGTTGTTAAATGTACTGATGCATATAAATATCATGAGCAGGTATTTGGTGAAGAGTATAATCCTGCATATTGTGGAAATGCTAAGACATTGCTCAGTAGAGTTGAACCTCCAAAGCTTGATAACAGAAAAGTTATAGGCAGAAGAGGTGCTATGGAGATGAATGCATACTCTTTAGTTAACCTTGGTATAGGTATTCCTGAACTTGTAGGTGCAGTTGCTAATGAGGAAGGTCAGGGAGATAAGATTACTCTTAGTGTAGAGTCAGGAATAACCGGAGGAGTTCCTCTTGGAGGTATCAAATTCGGAGGAGTAATCAATCCACAGTCTATATTAGATCAGGATGTACAGTTTGACCTTTACAATGGTGGAGGATTAGATGCTACATTCCTTGGACTGGCACAGTGCGATGAAGAGGGTAATATAAACGTATCTAAGTTTGGACCGAAGATTCCGGGTTGTGGAGGATTTATTAATATCTCTCAAAGTACAAAGAGAATTGTATTCTGTGGTACTTTCACAGCAGGTGGCTTAAAGGAGAAGATTGAGGATGGAAAGCTTGTTATCCTTGAAGAGGGTAGAGAAAAGAAATTCATCAAGAAAGTTGAGCAGATAACCTTCTCTGCAAAGTATGCTAATGATACAAATCAAGAAGTTTTGTATGTCACAGAAAGATGCGTTTTCAAGCTAACAAAGGATGGCCTTTTGTTAATAGAAATTGCACCGGGAGTAGATCTTGAAAAAGATATTCTTGCACATATGGATTTTAAGCCTATCATTGCTGATGACTTAAAACTTATGGATGAAAGAATTTTCAAGGATGCTTTAATGGGTTTGGAGTTATAAAAATAAATAATCATAAATAGTTAGTATTTGTGATAGAGTATGGTTTTTTATGATCATACATAAAAATAGTTTAAAAAATAGAGGAATAAAAAATGCAGATTATTGGAATTTTAGGAATTATTCTATCTCTTGGGCTTCTTATGTACCTTGCATTTAAAGGCTTTTCAGTTGTTGCTGTTGCACCACTCTTGGCTTTACTTGCAGTAGTTATTGGTACATTATCAATGGGAGAAGACCCACATTTAATGGCACATTACACCGAAGTATTTATGGTGAGTCTTGGAAAATATGTTCGTAACTATTTCCCAATATTTTTACTTGGTGCTATTTTTGGAAAAATGCTTGAGGATTCAGGCTCGGCAGATGCTATTTCAGGTTTTATCACATCAAAACTTGGAAGCCATATGGCAATCTTGTCAGTTGTATTGTCATGTTCATTGTTGACATACGGTGGTGTATCTTTGTTCGTTGTTGCTTTTGCAATTTACCCAATTGGAGCAAAGCTTTTTAAAGAAGTTGAGATTCCAAAGAGAATTCTCCCGGGTGCTATTGCATTAGGTGCATTTACATATACAATGACTGCAATCCCTGGTTCACCACAGATTCAAAATGCTATACCTATGAAGTATTTTGGAACAGACGCATTTGCTGCTCCTGTACTTGGTATTATTGCAACAGTTATAATGTTTGGACTTGGAATGGCTTGGTTATCATTCCGTGCAAAGACAGCTAAACAAAAGGGTGAAGGATATGGACAGCATAATGAGCATTTTAAGACAGGTGAAGAGAAGAAGGATTTACCTCCATTTATAATAGCACTTGCTCCAATCCTTGCAGTTCTTGTTATAAACTATGTTTTATCAAGAATAATTTATCCTAGCATTGATGGAAGCTATCTTGAGGCTAAACCATATGAAACAACTTTAAAGGCTGTAACAGGAAACTGGTCTTTGATTATAGCTTTGTTTGTGGGTATTATTATAACAGTTGTACTTAATTTTAAGAGATTTGACGATGTAGTAAAGACTATGACAGTTGGAACTAATGGTTCATTCCTTGCAATATTCAATACAGCATCAGAGACTGGTTATGGTAATGTTATTGCAGGTCTTTCAGCATTTGCAATAATAAGCTCCGGAATAGTAAGTATATCTTCTAATCCATTGGTAGGAACAGCGGTTTCAAGTTCTGTTTTGGCAGGTGTTACAGGATCAGCATCAGGTGGATTGTCTATAGCACTTGAGACTATGGGAAAACAGTTCCTTGAAATAGCAGTTTCAAGAGGAATTAATCCACAGGTGCTTCATAGAGTTGCTTCTATAGCTTGTGGTGGTATGGATACATTGCCACATAATGGTGCGGTTATTACATTGCTAGGTATTACAGGAATGACACATAAAGATTCATATGCAGATATCGGTATGTGTACAGTAATCATTCCGTTAATAGCTGTAACTGTAATTATAATTTGTGCAAGCTTTGGAATAGTTTAAAAATGCTATAGTGAGCTTTATATAGCATTTCTTATATATTATTTTAGGGAACTTGAAGTAAGACATTGTACTAAGAAAAGGGGGTGCCGTTTGTGAATTTTATAAATTATGAACAGGACGGAATGGTAGGTATCATTACAATTAACAGACCTGAGGCTTTGAATGCTTTGAATTCAGCTGTGTTGGATGAACTGAATGGTTGCTTGGATGGTATTGATACAAATGTTGTGAGAGCTATTGTTTTGACAGGTGCAGGAAATAAGTCATTTGTAGCAGGTGCCGATATTGGTGAGATGAGTAAGCTTAGTCCCGCAGAGGGTGAAGCTTTCGGAAAGAAGGGAAATGATGTATTCAGAAAGATTGAGACTTTCCCAATACCTGTTATAGCTGCCGTAAACGGATTTGCACTTGGGGGTGGATGCGAGATTGCAATGAGTTGTGATATTCGTATATGTTCCGATAATGCAATGTTTGGTCAGCCGGAGGTTGGACTTGGTATTACACCGGGATTTGGTGGAACGCAGAGACTTGCAAGATTGGTTGGTGCCGGAATGGCAAAACAGCTGATTTATACAGCAAGAAACATAAAGGCAGATGAAGCATTGAGAATCGGACTTGTTAATGCGGTATATCCACAAGAGGAGCTTTTGGGAGTCGCTAAGAAGATGGCCGGTAATATAGCACAGAATGCACCTATTGCAGTTCGTGCATGTAAGAAGGCTATTAATGATGGACTTGACGCAAAGATGGATGACGCTATAGTTATCGAAGAGAAACTGTTTGGTAGTTGTTTTGCAACACATGACCAGGTAGAAGGTATGAGTGCTTTCCTTGAGAAGAGAAAAGAAAAGAATTTTACTAATTCATAGAATGCTGTTTGTGTTAATAGTGTTCAATTACAATAAAGCATCTTCCATTTTAAATTGAGATGAGGGATGGAATATGCAAATATTGATAATAAATGTAAAGGTTCGTTTTACATTTGTTTGTATATAGGTGAAAGAAAACTAAGAAAGGATAACGCAAACAAAGACTTTCACTATTTATGTTTGCACTTGGATTTATTCAAGTAGGGTATGATTCATGGATTTTACTTTAGACAAGAAACATGAGATGGCAAGAGCCCTCTTTAGGGAGTTTGCCGAAAAGGAAGTAAAACCTCTTGCGGTAGAGGTAGATGAAACAGAAGTATTTCCAAGAGAAACTGTAACTAAGCTTGCAAAGTACGGTTTTCTTGGTATTCCTGTAGCAAAGGAGTATGGAGGACAGGGAGCTGATCCATTAGCTTACATTATGTGCGTAGAAGAGCTGTCAAAGGTTTGTGCTACAACAGGTGTTATCGTTTCAGCACATACATCACTTTGTGCAGATCCTATTTTCATGTATGGAACACCTGAACAGAAGGAAAAATACCTTGTACCATTGGCAAATGGTGAGAAGCTTGGAGCTTTTGCACTTACAGAGCCTAACGCAGGTACAGATGCACAGGGTGCGGTTACAAAGGCTGTACTTGATGGTGATGAGTATGTACTTAATGGCTCAAAGATTTTTATCACAAATGGTAAAGAAGCAGATATCTATGTTGTAATAGCATGTACAGAGATAAAGGTAGATGCAAAGGGAAGACAAAAGAAGATTTTCTCTGCATTTATAGTTGAGAAGGATACACCGGGATTCGGATTCGGAACAAAGGAAAAGAAGATGGGTATCAGAGGTTCATCTACTTATGAGCTTATATTTACAGATTGCAGAGTTCCAAAGGAGAACATGCTCGGCCCTGCAGGTAAGGGATTCGGTATAGCAATGCATACTCTTGATGGTGGTCGTATCGGTATTGCTGCACAGGCACTAGGTATAGCAGAGGGAGCACTTGAGAGAACAGTTGCATATGTAAAAGAGAGAAAGCAGTTTGGAAGATCTATCGGTGCATTCCAAAATACACAGTTTGAGTTAGCGAATATGGCAACCAAAGTAAAAGCGGCACAGATGCTTGTATATAGAGCAGCTATGGCTAAAGCAACCCAGAAGAATTATTCAGAGGAAGCAGCTATGGCTAAGTTGTTTGCGGCAGAAGTAGCTATGGAAGTTACTACAAAGGCAGTACAGCTTCACGGTGGATATGGATATACAAGAGAATATGAGATTGAAAGAATGATGCGTGATGCTAAGATTACAGAAGTGTACGAGGGAACAAGCGAAGTACAAAGAATGGTAATTTCAGGCGGATTGCTTAAATAATTGTGCTATTACGAATGGAGGATGTCATGAAGATAGTTGTTTGTATTAAACAAGTGCCTGATACAAAGGGCGGAGTTGTTTTCAACCCTGACGGCACATTAAATAGAGGAGCTATGCTTACAATTATGAACCCGGATGATAAGGCGGGTCTTGAGGCAGCTCTTAGACTTAAAGATAAATATGGTGCAGAAGTTACAGTTGTTACTATGGGACTTCCAAAGGCTGATGAAGTACTTAGAGAAGCGTTGGCAATGGGAGCAGACAATGCTGTACTTATAACAGACAGAGTACTTGGTGGAGCAGATACATGGGCTACATCACAGACTATAGCAGGAGCGCTTAGAAAATTAGAGTATGATCTTATTATAACAGGTCGTCAGGCTATAGATGGAGATACAGCACAAGTAGGTCCACAGATATCAGAGCATTTAGATATACCTGTTATCAGCTATGCACAGAAGATAGAGATAGATGGCGACAGTGTAGTGGTAGAGCGTCAGTTTGATGACAGATATCATGTATTGAAAGCAAAGATGCCGGTACTTGTTACAGCATTATCAGAGCTGAATGAGCCAAGATATATGACTCCTGGCGGTATTTTTGATGCATATGACAAAGAAGTTACTGTACTTTCAAGAGCAGACCTTATAGATGTAGATGATTCCAATATAGGACTTAAGGGATCACCAACTCAGATAGCAAAGGCATCTGACAAGGTAAGAAAGGGTGCAGGAGAGCAGGTAAACCTTGGTGCATCAGAATCTGTTGATTACATCATAGGCAAATTAAAAGAAACACATATCATCTAAAAAGGAGTCGTTTATGAGACAAAATACAGAAGAATACAGGGGAGTGTTTACATTTGCCCAGCAGGTAGACGGCAAATTGAGCAGTATTTCTCTTGAGCTTATAGGAAAAGGTAAGGATTTAGCTGCTGACCTTAATACAGAAGTAACAGCAGTACTACTGGGATCTGATGTAAAAGGTCTGGTAGATGAGCTTGCAGAGCATGGTGCAGATAAAGTAATAGTAGTGGATGATGCTAAATTAAAAGAGTATCGTACAGAGCCATATACACAGGCATTATCAGCAGTTATAAATGAGTTTAAGCCTGAGATATTCATTATTGGAGCTACAGCAATAGGAAGAGATTTGGGACCTAGAGTATCAGCAAGAGTTGGAACAGGACTTACAGCAGACTGTACACAGCTTGATATAGGAGATTATCCATTAGTAGCAGTTGCAGGAAGAGAGCAGAAGCATAATCAGCTTCTTATGACAAGACCGGCATTTGGTGGAAACACAATAGCTACTATTGCATGCCCTGAGAACAGACCACAGATGGCAACAGTTCGTCCGGGTGTTATGCAAAAGAAGGAAAGAGTGGCAGGAGCAAAGGCAGAGGTAATAGACTTTGATGCTAAGCTGGAAGAGAACAGCAAGTATGTTGAGATCTTAGAGATAGTAAAGAATGCAAAGACAACAGAAGATATCATGGCTGCAAAGATTTTGGTATCAGGAGGTAGAGGAGTAGGTTCAGCAGAGAACTTTAAGATACTTAAGGATTTGGCTGATGCACTCAATGCAACTGTAAGCTGTTCAAGAGCGGTAGTAGATGCAGGTTGGATGCCAAAGGATATGCAGGTAGGACAGACAGGAAAGACGGTTCGTCCACATTTATATTTTGCAATAGGTATTTCAGGTGCAATACAGCATTTGGCAGGTATGGAAGAAGGTGATATCATTATCGCTATCAATAAAGATGAGACAGCACCTATCTTCAGTGTTGCTGACTATGGTATCGTAGGTGATTTGAACAAGATAGTTCCTGCACTTACAGAGAAAATTAAAGCTGAATTAGCTAAGGAAAATTAATATAGATTATCTTTTATAGTATATAATTAATTTTAGTTAGTTATTTTGGGTGGGTTGATTATTCAGCCCACCTTTTTGTTGCAATATTTATTAAAAAATACTTGCAAATGTCCTACTCTTATGCTAATATTGTCAAGTGATGAGCCGGTGTGGCGGAATGGCAGACGCGACAGACTCAAAATCTGTTATTCGAAAGGGTGTGCGAGTTCGAGTCTCGCCACCGGCAGTAAGCTGTGTGAAGTTTTCATGCAGCTTTTTTGTTTGTAAGATGACTTTAAGGAAAAGAATATTGGTTTTTTGTGAAAGCTATAGTATGATAGTGAGTAATTTTAAAAAACGAGAATTAAGGTGAAGAGACTTATTCTTTGACAAATAAAAAGGAGAGTGTAGGAATGAATATTAAAACAATAAGCTTTTTTGGTCGTATTGGCAGAATATTTGCTATCATTTTGGTGATGAGTACTTTGATAGCAACACAGGTATATGCATCGGTTACCCCTATTAAGAGAAGGGAAAATGTTCAAGCTGCTACTGTACCCATTGTACAACCAAAGGAGCTGAGGGGAGTGTGGTTTTCGTATATTGACTGGAGTGAAATGCCATCTGATGTGGAAGCTTTCAAACAGCGTGCAGATCAGGTGATGTCTGATATTAAAAATCGTGGTATGAATGCTATATTTTGTCATGTACACAGCCATTCAGATAGTTATGGTTTGAAATTAAAGGCATTTCCTTTGTCAAAGTATATGGTTACAAAGAATTCGTCTTCTACATTTGATCCTCTAGAGTATATGTTAGAAAGTGCCCATAAAAATGGACTTGCCTTCCATGCATGGGTAAATCCTTACAGGGTGACAAATTCAATGGTTCAGTGGGGAGAGGTGCCGGAAAGTTCTATTGTAAAGCAGTGGGCGTCAAATCCTGACAAGCAAAGAAATGTACTCTTGCATAATGGAAGTTATTATTTAAATCCTTCGAGTGAAGAGGTTCGTAATTATTTAGTAAATTCAATACGTGAGATATGTGAAAATTATGCTGTAGATGGTATTCAGTTTGATGATTATTTTTATCCTTCATTAAATAACAATGATCCGGCAAAAAGCTTTGATAAGCCGGAATATGATGCATCAGGTAGCAATCTTGGTATTACACAGTGGAGAAGAAATAATGTTTCAATGTTGGTAAAAGATGTATACAAGACAGTTCATCAGGTGCGTCCTCAGGCTGTATTTGGAGTCAGTCCGGTAGCTCTTTTATCATCGCTTAGAAGTAATGATTCATACTTTGTAGATATTGATACATGGATGGTTTCAAATGAATATATTGACTATATAATGCCACAGCTCTACCATGGTTTTGAGGCAAAAAATAAAAAAGGTGAGTCTGCTCCACATGCGTATGAGAATTGTTTGAATAGTTGGGTTGAACTTAAAAGAAAGAGTAATAGTAGTGTAAAGTTATGTATAGGTCTTGGGCTGTATAGAACCGGAAAGAATATAAAGGATGGGAATGAAGTCTCAGAATGGCTAAGATACAATGATATTTTATTAAGACAGGTAAAGTCTGCTAGAGAGAGTGGAGCTGTTGACGGATATGGAATATTTGCATATCAAAACTTTAGAGAGGCACCTGCAGCCATTGAGTTGGATAATTTACAGACTGTATTTAATTAAATATATTTTAGGTGGATTGATTATCAGTCCGCCTTTTTCATTGTTATGGAAAAGTATATATTTTTGTGCTAGAATACATCAAAGAATTTTATAAGGTTTTATAAAGGTGGTAATATGGACTATAGTAAAGAAGCACTAAAATTGCATGAGGCAAATGGAGGTAAGGTTGCCGTTGTAAGTAAGATAAAAATAAATACTAGAGATGATTTGAGTACCGCATACACTCCCGGAGTAGCTGAACCTTGTAGGGAGATTGCAAAAGATCCTAAAAATGTTTGGAAATATACGGCCAAGAAGAATTTGGTAGCAGTGATTTCTGACGGAACAGCAGTTCTTGGTCTGGGTGATATCGGACCTAAGGCAGCTATGCCTGTAATGGAGGGAAAGGCTATACTGTTTAAAGAGTTTGGCGATGTAGATGCATTTCCTATATGCCTTGATACAAAGGATGCAGAGGGGATAATAAAAACTGTAAAGAATATTGCACCATGCTTTGGTGGAATAAACTTAGAGGATATTGCATCACCAAAATGCTTTGAAATAGAAGAAAGACTCGAGAAAGAGCTTGAGATACCTGTATTTCATGATGATCAGCATGGTACTGCAATAGTAGTTACGGCGGCTCTCATTAATGCTCTAAAACTTGTAAAAAAGGAAATGGCTGATATAAAGGTAGTTTTAAATGGACCGGGAAGTGCCGGTACAGCTATTATAAAGATGCTTTTAGAGTCTGGAGTAAAGAATATAATAGCATGTGATGAATTTGGTGTTTTATATAAGGATAGAGTAGAAGGTATCAAGGATCATAAAAAATGGCTATGTACAGTTACAAACCTTGAGGATATGAGAGGCGAATTGGCAGATGCACTGGTAGAAGCGGATGTATTTATAGGAGTTTCTGTGGCAAATATTCTTACAAAGGATATGATAAAAACAATGGCTAAGGATCCTATAGTATTTGCTATGGCAAATCCAAATCCGGAGATTTCATATGATGAGGCTATAAAAGCAGGCGTAGCTGTAATGGGCACGGGAAGAAGTGATAGACCGAATCAGATAAATAATGTACTTGCTTTTCCCGGAATATTTAGAGGTGCCCTTAATGCAAGTGCAAGAGATATAAATTATACTATGAAAAAAGCTGCGGCAAAAGCTATTGCAGATTATATAAGACCTGAGGATCTGAGTGCCGAAAATATTATACCTTCCGCACTTGATAAGTTGGTAGCAGAAACAGTGGCCAAAGCGGTGGAAAAAGCAGCTATAGAAAGTGGCAGTGTTAGGAAGTAAATTATGGTAAGTATTAAAGATATTTTTTTGTTCTCGTATAGAGAGTTAAAGAAGGTAAGGACAATTACAACAGTTGCAATGTTCGTTGCAATTTCTATTATATTAGGAGCTTTTACAGTCCCTATAGGCAATTTTTTGAAGATTGGTTTTTCTTCATTGACGACTGTAAGTATAGGATATTTATTTGGACCTATAGTTGGAAGCATATTTGGTGCAATTACTGATATTGTAAAGTATATGATGAAACCTACAGGGCCTTTCTTTCCCGGTTTTACATTTAACGCTATTATCGCAGGTATTATGTATGGAAGTATTTTATATAAGAAGCCTGTCTCAATAAAGAGAATTTTAGCAGCTGAAATTTTGGTAAGCTTATTATGTAATATATTGCTTGGTACACTTTGGCTAAATATACTATATGGAAAAGCTTTCCTTGCTATTTTGCCGATGAGAGCTGTTAAAAATATAATTTTACTTCCTATAAACAGTTTTATGGCATTTGTTATATTAAAGTTTATGGAACAACATAATTTAAGAAAAAACTTTGATTAGTATAATAAAATATAGTAGATAAAAACCGATTTTAAGTACTTGTTTACAGTTCAGGTAGCTCCTTTAGAGCTTTTGTTTTACAATCCTAATCGAAACTCTTTCTTAAAACTTCGCAGGATTTTACGCAGTCTGCAAAAACTCGTTTGTTCGCTTGGGGAGCAGCGAACTGCACTCAAACAAGTCACAAGCTGCTTAATCTGAGTCTCGTTTTCACGAAAGAGTTAAACGCTACAAGGATTGTAAAATTAAAAGTCTCAAGATATATGGTACCTGAACTGTAACAGTACTTGAAAAAACATGAGATAATATAAAAAAGTACTTGCAATCGGTTTTTAGATGTGCTATCCTAGTATGGCTGTGACATTGATAGCTATGAAACATAGGTTGCCGTTTAACGGGTTTTATGTGGAGCGAAGGTCATGTTGCAAAAACTGGCGACAAGTCACTGTACAAACAGCATCTCATATTGAGTAATTCCGTGGGTTTATATTTATGATACGCACGGAAGAGTGTACAGTCACCGCTTGTCAATTTCTTTTATAAGATTGAAAAGGAGGCGGCTTTTTTTATGGCAAATCAGGTAATGAGAATCACATTAAAAGCTTATGATCACCAATTAGTTGACAGCTGTGCTGCAAGAATTGTTGATACTGTAAAGAAGACAGGAGCAGCTGTTTCAGGACCTGTTCCACTACCAACAAAGAAGGAAGTGGTTACTATCCTTAGAGCTGTACATAAGTACAAAGACTCTCGTGAGCAGTTCGAGCAGAGAACACACAAGAGACTGATTGATGTCATTGCACCATCACAGAAGACTGTTGATGCACTTTCCAGATTGGAAATGCCGGCAGGTGTGAACATAGACATCAAAATGAAGAGTAGATAATCCGCTAATTGGCGTTAATCCTGCTCTAGGATGAGCACATAGTGCTCCGCTGTAGAATAAACCAGGAGGTATATTAATGAAGAAGGCAATACTTGCTAGAAAAGTTGGTATGACACAGATTTTCGATGAGAATGGCGTGTTAATACCTGTAACAGTTCTTCTTGCAGGACCATGTGTTGTCACACAGGTTAAGACAGAAGAAAATGATGGATATAATTCGGTGCAGGTTGCATATGGACAGATCCGTACAAAGCTTGTAAACAAGGCTAAGTCAGGTCACCTTGCAAAGGCAGGAGTTGAGAAGACTGTAGTTGAGAAGGGCGATAAGAAGAGAGAAGTTTTCACAGCAGGAAGATTTATCAGAGAGTTCAAGTTTGAGAACGCTGCTGAATATGAATTAAAGAGTGAAATCAAGGCTGATATATTTGCAGCAGGAGATAAGGTTGATGCAACGGCTATCTCAAAGGGTAAAGGATTCCAAGGTGCTATTAAGCGTCATGGACAGTCTAGAGGACCTATGAGTCACGGTTCTAAGTTCCACCGTCATCAGGGTTCAAATGGTTCATCTTCAGATCCAAGCCATGTATTTAAGGGCAAAGGAATGCCTGGACATATGGGTGCAAAGAAGGTAACTACACAGAATCTTGAAATTGTAAGAGTTGATGCAGATAAGAACCTTATCCTTGTAAAGGGTTCAATGCCGGGTTCAAAGAAAGCTTTAATAACATTAAAAGAGACTGTTAAGAAGAAATAACTAACAGAAAGGAGGAACACAAATGGCTAATATATCAGTATTTAATATTGAAGGAAAAGAAGTAGGTAGTATAGAATTAAATGATGCTGTGTTCGGAGTTAATGTTAACGAGCATTTAGTTCATATGGCGGTTGTTGCACAGTTGGCAAACAAGCGTCAGGGAACACAAAAGGCAAAGACTCGCTCTGAAGTTAGTGGTGGTGGAAGAAAGCCTTGGAAGCAAAAAGGTACAGGACATGCGCGTCAGGGTTCAACAAGATCACCTCAATGGAAGGGTGGCGGTGTTGTGTTTGCACCTACTCCAAGAGATTATACGATCAATTTAAATAAAAAAGAGAAGAGAATTGCTCTTAAGAGTGCTCTTACAAGTAGAGTTCTTGAGAACAAGTTTATCGTTGTTGATGATTTCGCAATGTCAGAAATCAAGACAAAGAAGATGCAGCAGACTTTGAATAACTTAAATGTTAAGAAAGCACTTGTTGTATGTGCTGAGAATGAGAAGAACACTGTACTTTCTGTAAGAAATATATATGGTGTTAAGGCTGCTTCACCTAAGAGTATCAATGTATATGATATCTTAAAGTACAATACAGTAGTTGCTTCAAAGGACGCTGTTAAGACTATAGAGGAGGTATATGCGTAATGGCAAATATTCAATATTATGATGTAATACTTAAGCCGGTTATTACAGAGAAGAGCATGCTTGGCATGACAGATAAGAAATATACTTTCCTTGTACATCCTGACTCAAACAAGACAATGATCAAAGAAGCGGTTGAGAAGATGTTTGACGGCGTTAAGGTTTCTAGAGTAAATACTATGAACCAGGATGGAAAGACAAGAAGAAGAGGAATGACAACAGGTAAGACTGCAAAAGTTAAGAAGGCTATTGTGTGGCTTACAGAGGATAGCAAAGAGATCGAGTTATTCCAGGGCTTATAAGCAACAAGAGTTTGCTTTCCCGATATGAAAATCGGGAAATATTATACGGCATCCTGCCGTGATAAAGTGCGTAGCACAAGAAGGAGAAATAAATGGGAATAAAGAAATATAGTCCATATACACCGTCTAGAAGAAATATGACAGGTTTGGACTTTAGCGTAATTACAAAGAGTACTCCTGAGAAGTCATTATTGGCACCAATTAAGAAGAACTCAGGAAGAAACAATCAGGGTAAAATAACAGTTAGACATCGTGGTGGCGGTGCAAAGAGAAAATACAGAATTATCGACTTTAAGAGAAACTCTAAGGACGGAGTTCCTGCAAAGGTTGTTGCTATAGAGTATGATCCAAATAGAACAGCAAATATTGCACTTATTTCATATGTAGATGGTGCAAAGGCTTATATACTTGCTCCTGAAGGTCTTCAGGTTGGAACTACAATTGTAAGTGGTTCAGGTGCAGAGGCTAGAGTTGGAAACTGTTTACCACTTGCAGAGATTCCTGTAGGTGCACAGATTCATAACATTGAGCTTTATCCCGGAAAGGGCGGACAGCTTGTTCGTTCAGCAGGAAATGTAGCACAGCTTATGGCGAAAGAAGGCAAGTATGCAACTCTTCGTCTTCCATCAGGTGAGATGAGAATGGTTCCAATCATTTGTAGAGCTACTATTGGTGTAGTTGGAAATGGTGAGCATTCACTTGTTAAGCTTGGTAAGGCGGGAAGAAAGCGCCATATGGGTATAAGACCTACAGTTCGTGGTTCTGTTATGAACCCTAATGACCATCCACACGGTGGTGGTGAAGGTAAAACCGGAATCGGTCGTCCGGGTCCATCTACTCCTTGGGGCAAGCCGGCTCTTGGTCTTAAGACTAGAAACAAGAAGAAACAGTCTAATAAGTTGATCATCAGAAGAAGAGATGGTAAGGCCGCTACTAAATAAAGGAGGAAAGATAAATGTCACGTTCACTTAAAAAAGGACCATTTGCAGATGCAAGTTTATTAAAGAAAGTTGATGCAATGAACAAGGCTGGCGATAAGAGTGTTATTAAAACATGGTCACGTCGTTCTACAATCTTCCCACAGATGGTAGGTCATACTATTGCTGTTCATGATGGAAGAAAACATGTTCCGGTATATATTACTGAGGATATGGTAGGACATAAGCTTGGTGAGTTTGTTGCTACAAGAACTTATAGAGGACATAAAGCTGACGATAAGAAAGCTTCAAGATAAGAGAGGGTTGAAAGGAGGTTTTTTAAATGGCAAAAGGACATAGATCCCAGATTAAAAGAGAAAGAAATGCAGTTAAGGACACCAGACCATCAGCTAAGCTCTCATATGCCAGAGTACCTGTTCAGAAAGCATGTTTCGTGCTTGATGCGATCAGAGGAAAGAATGTTGGTGAGGCTTTGGGTATTCTTATGTATAGCCCAAGATATGCGTCAAGTGTTATCAAGAAATTAGTAGAGTCAGCAGTTGCTAATGCTGAGAACAATAATAATTTAGATCCTTCTAAATTGTATATTGCAGAATGTTATGCAAGTGATGGCCCTATAATGAAGAGAATTAAGCCTAGAGCACAGGGTAGAGCTTATCGTATCGAGAAGAGAATGAGCCATATCACAGTGGTCTTAGATGAAAGATAGGAGGAGACGCGAAAATGGGACAGAAAGTTAATCCACATGGACTTAGAGTCGGTGTTATAAAAGACTGGAGCTCCAGATGGTACGCTGATAAGGATTTTGCTGATTGTTTAGTAGAAGACTACAATATCAGAAAGTTCTTAAAGAACAAGCTTTATTCAGCTAGCGTATCAGATATTGAAATCGAGCGTGCTTCAGACAGAGTTAGAATAATACTTCATACAGCTAGACCGGGTGTTGTTATCGGTAAGCAGGGTGCTGAAGTTGAAAAGTTAAAGAAGGAAGTATCAAAGTTTACAGATAAGAAGGTATTCATTGATATCAAAGAAATCAAGAGACCGGATAGAGATGCTCAGCTTGTAGCAGAGAATATTGCAGCACAGCTTGAGAATCGTATATCATTCCGTAGAGCAATGAAGTCAACAATGTCAAGAAGTATGAAGGCAGGAGTACTTGGTATCAAGGCAAGCTGTTCAGGACGTCTTGGTGGTGCTGATATGGCTCGTACAGAGTTCTATTCAGAGGGTACAATTCCTCTTCAGACATTAAGAGCTGACATTCAGTATGGTTTTGCCGAGGCAAATACAACATACGGTAAAGTTGGTGTTAAGGTTTGGATATATACCGGTGAGGTGCTTCCTCAGAAGAAAACACAGGAAGGGAGCGTAAAATAATATGTTAATGCCTAAGAGAGTAAAGCGTAGAAAACAGTTTAGAGGTTCTATGGCTGGAAAGGCCCTAAGAGGCAATAAGATCACTTATGGTGAGTATGGTTTAGTGTCCCTTGATCCTTGTTGGATAAAGTCAAACCAGATAGAGGCTGCCAGAGTCGCTATGACTCGTTATATTAAGCGTGGTGGTAAAGTTTGGATAAAGATTTTCCCTGATAAGCCTGTTACAGCAAAACCTGCTGAGACAAGAATGGGTTCAGGAAAGGGATCTACAGAATATTGGGTAGCTGTTGTAAAGCCGGGTCGTGTACTATTTGAGATTGCAGGCGTATCTGAAGAGGTTGCTAGAGAGGCTCTTCGTCTTGCTATGCATAAGCTTCCTTGCAGATGTAAGATAGTTTCAAAGGCTGATTTGGAAGGCGGTGAAACAAGTGAAAACTAATAAATATGTAAATGAATTAAAATCTAAAAGCTTAGAACAGTTGAATGAAGAATTGGTTTCCGCAAAGAAGGAACTTTTCAACCTTAGATTCCAAAATGCAACCAGCCAGTTGGATAACACTTCAAGAATTAAGGAAGTTCGTAGAAACATTGCCAGAATTCAGACAGTTATCACTGAGAATGCAAAATTGGCATAAGATAAAGGAGATAAACCGTGGAGAGAAATCTTAGAAAAACCCGTATCGGCAAGGTTGTTAGCGATAAGATGGATAAGACAATCACTGTTGCAATCGAGGACCATGTAAAGCATCCACTTTATGGCAAGATTGTAAAGAAGACTGTTAAATTCAAAGCACATGATGAGAAGAATGAATGTAACATTGGCGATACTGTAAAAATTATGGAAACAAGACCTCTTTCAAAAGATAAGAGATGGAGACTTGTACAGATAATTGAGAAGGCAAAATAATTAGGTAGGAAGGAGTATCCGGCATGATTCAGCAGGAAACAAGATTGAAGGTGGCCGATAACACTGGAGCAAAAGAATTGCTTACAATTCGTGTTATGGGTGGTTCAACTAGAAGATATGCTCATATCGGCGATATAATCGTCGCTACCGTTAAAGATGCAACACCTGGCGGTGTTGTAAAGAAAGGTGATGTTGTTAAGGCTGTTGTAGTAAGAACAGTTAATAGCACACGCCGTAAAGACGGTTCATACATCAGATTCGATGAAAACGCAGCAGTTATAATCAAGGATGACAAGACTCCAAGAGGTACTCGTATCTTTGGACCGGTTGCAAGAGAACTTCGTGAGAAGCATTTCATGAAAATTGTATCTCTCGCACCTGAAGTATTATAAGGAGGTCTAGCGTGCATAAAATCAAAAGAGACGATATGGTTAAGATCATATCTGGAAAAGATAGAGGCAAGACAGGTAAAGTATTAAAGGTTGATACTAAGAAGAATAGAGTAATAGTTGAAGGCTGTAATATAATTACAAAGCATACAAAACCTAGTATGGCTAACCAGAATGGTGGTATTGTAACTACAGAGGGAACTATTGATATATCAAATGTAATGTTAGTTGTTGATGGTCAGGCTACAAGAGTTGGGTTTGAAGTAAAAGACGGCAAGAAAGTTCGTGTAGCTAAGAAGACCGGCAAGGCTATTGACTAATTGGAAAGGAGGAAAACATGACAAGATTAAGGGACACATATGAGAACGAGATCGTTGCTAAGATGATCGAAAAGTTTGGATATAAGAATCCTATGCAAGTACCAAAGCTTGATAAGATCGTTATCAATATGGCTGTTGGTGAGGCAAAAGACAATGCAAAAGTATTAGACGCTGCAGTTAGAGATCTTGAAATTATCTCCGGACAAAAGGCGGTAGTTACTAAGGCAAAGAAATCAGTTGCTAACTTTAAGCTTAGAGAGGGTATGCCTATCGGTTGTAAGGTAACTCTTCGTGGTTCAAAGATGTATGAGTTTGCTGACAGACTTATAAATCTTGCTCTTCCTAGAGTGCGTGACTTTAGAGGTGTAAATCCTAATGCATTTGATGGTAGAGGAAACTATGCTCTTGGAGTTAAGGAACAGCTTATCTTCCCTGAGATAGAGTATGATAAGATTGATAAGGTGCGTGGTATGGACGTTATATTCGTTACTACAGCAAACACCGATGAAGAAGCTAGAGAACTTTTGACATTATTCAATATGCCATTTTTCAAATAATTTAGGAGGAAGATTTCATGGCAAAGACTTCAATGAAGATTAAGCAGGCTAGACCGGCAAAATTCTCTACAAGAGAATATAGCAGATGTAAAATCTGTGGTCGTCCACATGCTTATCTTAAAAAGTATGGTATCTGTAGAATTTGCTTCCGTGAATTGGCTTATAAGGGTCAAATTCCAGGAGTTAAGAAAGCCAGCTGGTAGGCATTGAACACTTAACGAACGCAAGCAAAGCGAAGCGTGAGTTTAGTGTGAAAGCCCGTCCCGAGCCTTAGTGAAAACGAGCGAAGCGAAGTTTGAACTTAGTCGAGTGGACGCCACCCGGCACACATATGTATGCAGATGTCGAGTGGAAGCATTTATCAAAAAGCTTAATTGAAGCAAAAAAAGTAGTAATCAGATACATTTAAAATAAACAGGAGGAAAAAATTCCATGACAATGAGCGATCCAATTGCAGATATGCTTACTAGAATCAGAAATGCAAATACTGCAAAACATGACTCAGTTGATATTCCTTCCTCAAAGATGAAAATAGCAATAGCTAACATACTTGTAGAAGAAGGTTATGTAGAGAAGTACGAACTTGTTGACAATGGTAACTTCAAGGATATCAGAATATTCTTAAAGTATACAGCTAACAAGAGCGAGAGAATAATAAGTGGATTGAAGAGAATTTCAAAGCCAGGTTTGCGTATATATGCAAGCAGAGAAGAGCTTCCAAGAGTTCTTGGTGGTCTTGGAACAGCTATCATTTCAACAAATAATGGTGTTATCACAGACAAAGAAGCAAGAAAGCTTAATGTAGGTGGAGAAGTATTAGCTTTCGTTTGGTAGTCACCACGCACTTAATGAGCACAAACGAAGTGCAGTGCGAATTTAGTACGAAAGCCCGTCCCGAAATATTGAACACTTAGTGTGAAAGTCGTTCACGACACTCAGCGAAAACGAAGTTTGAGCGCTAGTGGAGTCGAACCCACCCGGCAAATGTATGTTTGCCGATGTCGAGTGGATACAATAAATATAAATTAAGTTTCAACTCTAATAGCAGTAGTCATAAAGAATATTCTTTATTGGCTGCCTATTAGAAGAGATAAAACCTGAAAACATGAGTGAAAACTCACGACAAATTTAAGGAGGAAGACGGCATGTCACGAATTGGAAGAATGCCTATCGCAATTCCGGCAGGAGTAACTGTTACAATTGCAGAAAATAATCATGTGACTGTAAAAGGTCCTAAGGGTACACTTGAGAGAGCACTACCTGTAGAAATGACTATTAAGCAGGAAGGTGATGATATTGTAGTAACTAGACCAAATGACTTAAAGAAGAATAAGGCATTACACGGTCTCACAAGAACTCTTATACATAACATGGTAGTAGGTGTAACCGAAGGCTATGAGAAGGTACTTGAGGTAAATGGTGTTGGTTATAGAGCAGCAAAGCAAGGAAACAAGCTTGTGCTTTCACTTGGATATTCACATCCTGTAGAGATGGAAGATCCAGAGGGTATCACATCTGTTCTTGACGGACAGAATATAATCAAGATTCAGGGTATTGACAAGGAAAAGGTTGGTCAGTATGCTGCTGAGATAAGAGACAAGAGAAAGCCTGAGCCATATAAGGGCAAGGGTATCAAATACTCTACTGAAGTTATCAGACGTAAAGTCGGTAAGACCGGTAAGAAATAATAGGAGGGTAAGTAAATGGTTAGCAAAAAATCAAAAAGCGATCTTAGACTTAAGAAGCATTATAGATTACGTAATCGTCTCAGCGGAACAGCTCAGAGACCACGCCTTGCTGTATTTAGAAGCAACAACCATATGTACGCTCAGATTATTGACGACACAGTGGGAAATACAGTAGTAAGTGCATCAACTCTTGAGAAGAGTGCAAGAGAGGAACTTTCAAAGACAAATGATGTAGAGGCTGCAGCATATGTTGGAACTCTTATTGCAAAGAGAGCACTTGAGAAGGGTATAGACAAAGTTGTATTTGATAGAGGCGGATTTATCTATCAAGGTAAGGTTGCTGCATTGGCTGAAGCTGCCCGTGAAGCAGGATTACAATTCTAATAGGAGGAGAAACATACATGAAGAGACAAATCATCGATCCAAGCAAATTGGAGTTAAATGACAGAGTCGTAAATATCAAGCGTGTATCCAAAACCGTAAAGGGTGGACGTACAATGAAGTTTTCTGCTCTTGTTGTTGTTGGTGACGGTAATGGTCATGTTGGTATCGGTCTTGGAAAAGCAGGAGAGGTGCCGGAGGCTATCCGTAAGGGAAAAGAAGCTGCAACTAAGTCATTAGTTGAGGTTAGAATAGATGAGAATTTCAGTGTACCACATGATTACACTGGAAAATTTGGAAGTGCAAGTGTTCTTTTAAAGAGAGCACCTGAAGGTACAGGTATTATCGCCGGTGGTCCGGCACGTGCGGTACTGGAGCTTGCCGGATATAAGAATATCCGTTCAAAGTCTTTAGGTTCAAATAACAAGACAAATGTATGTCTTGCTACACTTGCAGGTTTAGCAGCACTTAAGACACCTGAAGAGATTGCAAAGCTTCGTGGTAAGTCAGTCGAAGAAATATTAGCATAATAGGAGGAAAATATGGCAAAGTTAAAAATTACATTGGTTAAATCCCCTATCGGTGCTATTCCAAAGCAGAAAGCAACTGTAGAGGCACTTGGTTTAAGAAAATTGAACAAGACAGTGGAAATGCCGGATAATGATGCTATAAGAGGTATGATTTGGCATGTAAGACATCTTGTAAAAGTTGAAGAAGTCTAAAGAAGGAGGTGTAGTTATGGATTTATCTAATTTACAGCCTGCATTAGGCTCAAAGCATAGCGATAATTTCAGACGTGGCCGTGGACATGGTTCAGGTAATGGTAAGACAGCCGGTAAGGGTCACAAGGGTCAGAAAGCTCGTTCAGGTGCTACAAGACCTGGATTTGAGGGTGGTCAGATGCCTTTATATAGACGTATTCCTAAGAGAGGATTTACAAATCGTAACTCTAAGGATATCGTTGCAGTAAACATTTCTGTTCTTGATCGTCTTGAGGATGGTACTTTAGTTACTCCTGATACATTAGTAGCAGCAGGAATTATCAAAAATACAAGAGATGGAGTTAAACTCTTAGGTAATGGTTCATTAACAAAGAAGTTCAATATAAAGTATATTGCTGTTAGTGAAAGTGCAAAAGCTAAGATTGAAGCCGCAGGCGGAACTTGTGAGGTGATCTAATGCTCACAACACTCCGTAATGCATTTAAGGTGAAGGATGTAAGAAAGAAACTTCTGTACACATTTATGATGCTGGTAGTTATTCGCTTTGGCAGTAATTTACCTATACCGGGTGTAAACACAACTTTTTTTAAGAATCTTTTTGCAAAGCAATCAGGCGATGCGTTTGGATTTTTTAATGCAATAACTGGTGGTTCTTTTGAAAATATGAGTGTACTTGCACTGAGTATCACTCCATATATTACAAGTTCTATTATAATCCAGCTTTTAACAATAGCGATTCCGGCACTTGAGGAATTGCAGCAGGATGGCGAAGATGGCAGAAAAAAGATAGTCGAATATACAAGATATTTGACTATCGCACTAGCCCTCTTACAATCTTCAGCTATGGCAATAGGATTTGGCAAACAGGACCTTCTACTTCATTATACAATAAAGAGTGTAGTTGTAACTATATTTACAATGACAGCAGGTAGTGCATTTTTGATGTGGATTGGAGAAAGAATAACAGAGAATGGAGTAGGGAATGGTATTTCCATAGTTCTTTTGTTAAATATACTTTCATCATTACCAAATGATTTCAAGAATCTGTATGAGAGATTCTTAAAAGATCAGACAGTAGCTAGAATGGTAGTTGCTGCAGTTATTATATTGGCATTTATAATTATAATGGTAATATTTACTATTATATTACAGGATGCCGAAAGAAGAATTCCTGTACAATATTCATCCAAAACGCAGGGTAGAAGAAGTGTGGGCGGAACATCATCTCATATTCCTTTAAAGGTAAATACTGCAGGTGTTATTCCGGTAATATTTGCTTCTTCAATATTCTCTACTCCTATAGTTATTGGCCAATTCTTACAAATAAATAATGGCTCAATAGTAGGTGAGATATTGACATATATGAATTCATCAATGTGGTTTAAGCCTGAGGCACCGAAGTATTCTATTGGACTGATAGTTTATATCATATTGATTGTCTTATTTGCTTACTTTTATACATCAATTACTTTTAACCCACTTGAGGTAGCTAATAATATGAAAAAATCAGGTGGTTTTGTTCCGGGTATCAGACCGGGTAAGCCAACAAGTGATTATTTCTCAAAGATTTTAAGTCACATCATAATTATAGGTGCAACAGGCCTTATAATCGTTTGTATTATACCTATAATAATTTCAGGATTGTTCAATATCAGTAGACTTTCATTTACCGGAACATCCTTGATCATCATTGTTGGTGTTGTACTTGAGACAATAAAAGCAATTGAATCACAAATGCTTGTAAGAAATTACAGAGGATTCTTATTAGACTAATCATCTTACGAAAAACCACTGGGGAAATTCTTCAGGGGTTTTTCGTGGTTACTAATGAAATTTAGGGGGTAAAACCATGAAGATTATTATGTTAGGTGCACCGGGTGCCGGAAAAGGTACACAGGCAAAGAGAATTGCAAACAAGTATAATATACCACATATATCTACAGGTGATATATTTAGAGCTAATATAAAAGAAAAAACTGAGCTTGGAAATAAAGCAAAAGAGTATATGGACAAAGGTGAGCTGGTTCCTGATGATATTACTATCGGAATGCTTTTGGATAGAATACATAAGGATGATTGTAAGAACGGATTTGTACTTGACGGTTTTCCTAGAACAATTCCACAGGCAAAATCTTTGACTAATGCTTTATCAGAGCTTGGTGAAAAAATAGATTATGCTATAAATGTAGATGTACCTGACGAATCAATCATCAGTAGAATGAGCGGTAGAAGAGCCTGTCTAAATTGTGGAAACACATATCATATAATGTATTCTGCACCAAAGACGGAAAATGTATGTGATAATTGTGGAAATGAACTTGTTATTAGGGATGATGATAAGCCTGAAACTGTTAAGAAAAGACTTGAGGTGTATCATGATCAGACACAGCCTTTGATTGATTACTATGATAATGAGAAAATACTCGCATCAGTAGACGGTACAAAGGATATGGAAGAAGTATTCCTGGATATTATTGCAGTTTTGGAATAGATTGTGAGGGGAAAATGGCAGTAACAATAAAGTCTGAGAGGGAAATACAATTAATGAGAGAGGCCGGAATAATACTGGCAAAGACTCATGAAGAATTGGAAAAAGCATTACATGCAGGTATGACTACATATCAGGTAAATAAGCTTGGAGATGAAATAATAAGATCATTTGGATGTGTTCCTTCATTTCTTAACTATAATGGATATCCTGCTTCAATATGTGTATCTGTAAATGAAGAGGTTGTACATGGTATTCCATCTAAGAAAAGAATCTTAAAAGATGGAGATGTCGTGAGCTTGGATGCAGGTGTTATTTGGAAAGGATATCATTCAGACGCTGCCAGAACCCATATAATAGGCGAAGGAAGCGATAAGGCAAAAGAACTTGTAAAGGTTACAAGAGAGTGCTTTTATGAGGGAATTAAGTATGCTATTGCAGGAAATCATTTAAATGATATATGCAAAGCCATAGGAGCGTATGCAAAGGAAAGAGGATATGGCGTAGTAAGGGATTTAGTAGGACATGGTATTGGTACACATCTTCACGAAGACCCTGAAGTTCCAAACTTTGATATGAAAAGAGGTGGAATTAAACTACAGCCTGGTATGACCCTTGCAATAGAGCCTATGATTACGGCAGGAAGAGATGAAGTGGTATGGCTTGATGATGACTGGACAGTGGTTACAGATGATAATTCATTGGCAGCACATTATGAAAACACTATTTTGATAACAGAGGGTGAGCCTGAGATTCTTTCTCTGAGAAAATTATGATAAATACAGGTGATATTGTAATATCAATAATGGGTCATGATAGAGGAGAGTATTATTTAGTAATAGAATGTGACAATAATTATATATATGTTGCAGATGGCAGACTAAAGACTCTTGATAAGCCAAAGAAAAAGAATATAAAGCATATTAGAAGACTTGGAAAAAGTGATGAATTTATTGATATAAAAAACAGTGGTGATAACTTTAACGATGTTAAGTTAAAATATCTCTTGAAAAAGTGGAGGAATAAATGTCTAAATCAGACGTTATAGAGATTGAAGGAACAGTTGTTGAGAAGTTACCTAATGCTATGTTTCAGGTAGAACTTGAGAATGGGCATCAGGTATTGGCACATATCAGTGGCAAACTTAGAATGAATTATATAAGAATTTTGCCGGGTGATAAAGTTACTATCGAATTATCTCCATATGATTTGACTAAAGGACGAATCATTTGGCGTGATAAATAAAATAAGACCTTGCATATTATAGTAGTTAATGCTATAATACCATGGCGTCTTTATTAGTAGCGATGAAAGGAGAGTTACAATGAAGGTCAGATCTTCAGTGAAACCGATTTGCGAAAAATGCAAAATAATTAAGAGAAAAGGTTCCATAAGAGTAATTTGTGAGAACCCAAAGCACAAGCAGAGACAAGGTTGATCTGCATAGGAATAAGGAGGAAGTAGGTAAATGGCTCGTATAGCAGGCGTTGATTTACCAAGAGAAAAGCGTGTTGAGATTGGTTTGACATATATCTATGGTATAGGTCTTACAAGTTCAAAGCGTATCTTGAAAGCAGCTGGTGTAAATCCTGATACAAGAGTAAAGGATCTTACAGATGATGAAGTAAAAGAGTTGGCACAGGTTATTTCTGATACTCAGATGGTAGAGGGTGATCTTAGAAGAGAGATTGCTATGAACATCAAGAGATTACAGGAAATAGGATGTTATCGTGGTATTCGTCATAGAAAGAATCTTCCGGTTCGCGGACAGAAAACTAAGACAAATGCAAGAACACGTAAGGGTCCAAGAAAGACAGTAGCAAACAAGAAAAAATAATAGATAATATAGTCTATTCATTTTTTCGAAAAGTAATTTTCGCTGTATGTTTTAAAAACAGGAGCGTAGTAAAGTTTAAAAAGGTAGGTTAGTTTAATGGCAAAGAATGCGTCCACCAAGAAGGTGACAAAAAAGCGCGTAAAGAAAAACGTTGAACGCGGACAGGCACATATTCAGTCATCATTTAACAATACAATTGTTACATTAACTGATACCCAAGGTAATGCAATATCATGGGCAAGCGCCGGTGGTCTAGGATTTAGAGGTTCAAAGAAATCTACTCCATATGCGGCATCTATGGCTGCAGAAACTGCTGCAAAGGCAGCTTTAGTACATGGACTTAAGTATGTAGATGTTATGGTAAAAGGACCTGGTTCAGGAAGAGAAGCAGCTATTCGTGCGTTGGCTGCATGTGGAATAGAAGTAACAAGTATTAAGGATGTAACTCCGGTACCACACAATGGATGTCGTCCACCAAAACGCAGAAGAGTCTAATAGGAGGTACTAAAAGTGGCAATTAATAGAGTTCCCGTTCTTAAAAGATGCAGATCTCTTGGCCTTGAGCCGGGTTTTCTGGGAATAGATAAAAAGTCTAATAGAGATACAAAAAGAGCTAATCGTAAGCTTAGTGAGTACGGTTTGCAGCTTAGAGAAAAGCAAAAAGCAAAGTTCATCTATGGTGTATTGGAGAAACCGTTTAGAAACTATTATGCTAAGGCTGAGAGAATGAAGGGTCAGGTTGGTGAGAACCTTATGATTCTCTTAGAGAGAAGACTTGATAATGTTGTTTTCCGTATGGGATTCGGTAGAACAAGAAAAGAAACAAGACAGATCGTTGATCATAAGCATGTTTTGGTAAATGGTAAATGTGTAAATATTCCATCTTATCTTGTAAAAGCAGGAGATGTTATAGAGATTAAAGAGAAGGCAAAATCATCTGCAAGATATAAGGAAGTTGTAGAGTCAACAGCCGGAAGAATTGTACCGGCTTGGATTGATGCAGATCTTGAAAATTTAAAAGGTACTGTAAAGAGCCTCCCTACAAGAGAAGAAATTGATGTTCCTGTAGACGAACTTCTTATCGTTGAGTTGTACTCTAAGTAATAGGAATCTTAACAGCTGATACTTATTTTCGTATCAGCTGATTTGCTAATAATAGAAATATTTTAGCCTTGAAGTATTAACCAAGTCTCAAATGTTAGAGACATAGATATAGTTTATCTAAAAGGAGGGACAATCGTGTTTGATTTTGAAAAACCCAATATTGAGATTGCAGAGATTTCCGAGGACAAGAAGTTCGGCAGATTCATATGTGAACCACTGGAGAGAGGTTATGGAACAACTTTAGGTAATTCCCTAAGAAGAATCATGCTCTCATCCCTCCCAGGATCAGCTGTCAGTCAAGTTAAGATTGATGGTGTGTTGCATGAATTTTCTTCCATACCTGGAGTAAAAGAAGATGTAACAGAGATCATAATGAATGTAAAAAGCTTGGCAATCAAAAACACATCAAATGATGATGAGCCGAAGGTTGCTTATATAGATTTTGACGGTGAGGGAGTTATCACTGCAGAAGATATTCAATGTGATCCAAGTATTGAAATTATTAATAAGGACCAGGTTATTGCGACTGTTTCAGAAGGCAAGTTCTATATGGAATTGACAATAACAAATGGCAGAGGTTATGTAAGTTCAGATAAAAACAAGGGAGAGGATACTCCTATAGGTGTTATAGCAATTGATTCTATCTATACTCCTGTAGAGAGAGTAAATCTTCTTGTAGAGAACACACGTGTAGGTCAGATGACAGACTTTGATAAGTTAACACTTGATGTTACTACAAATGGTACATTGGCACCTGACGAGGCGGTGAGTTTAGCTGCTAAAGTTTTGAGCGAGCATCTCAATTTATTTATAGACTTATCTGATAATGCCAAAACTGTTGATGTAATGGTAGAAAAAGCAGAGGATGACAAGGAAAAAGTTCTGGAGATGAATATAGATGAACTTGAGTTGTCAGTAAGATCTTATAATTGCTTGAAGAGAGCAGGAATCAATACAGTTGAAGAATTGTGTTCACGTACCTCAGATGATATGATGAAAGTCAGAAATCTGGGTAGAAAATCATTAGAGGAAGTCCTTCAAAAGCTTGAGGATTTAGGGCTTCACCTTCGTGAAAGCGAAGAAGCATAAAAAAGAATAAATAGACATATATAATAAGACCAATGTTTGCATATATATGTTTCCGATGGAGGAGTAAAAATGGCAAAGTATAGAAAACTTTCAAAGACATCCAGTCAGAGAAAAGCATTATTAAGAAACCAGGTTACAGCACTTTTACAGCATGGAAAGATTGTAACTACAGAAGCTAGAGCAAAAGAGATCAGAAAGATCGTTGAGCCACTTATAGCATTAGCTGTTAAGGAGAAGGATAACTTCGACCTTGTGAAGGTAAATGCAAAGGTTGCAAGAAAAGATGCTGATGGTAAGAGAGTAAAAGAAGTTGTAGATGGTAAGAAAGTTACTGTTTATGATGAGGTAGAGAAGGAAATTAAGAAAGATAGACCTTCAAGACTTCATGCGAGAAGCAAGATTAATGCTGTAGTATATGTTCCAACAGAGTTACCTTCAAAGGTAGCCGGAAAGAAGAAAAATACAAAGTCTGTTGACTTGGCAAAGAAGCTCTTTGATGAGTATGGTCCAAAGTATGCTGATCGTAAGGGTGGATACACAAGAATAGTTAAGATCGGTCTTCGTAAGGGCGATGCAGCTATGGAAGTTTTACTTGAGTTAGTATAATATATCAATGAATAGCAGTCTATGACTGCTATTTTTTTGCAAAAATTTAACAGCTTTAGTTTGAGTTTACAGAATATTTATGATATAATTCGATAACTATGACAGGAGATTCTTTTATGATTGAGAAAAAACTTAGAGGATATATTCTGCCAAATATCTTGGCAACTACCGGTACATCATGCTATGTACTTGCAGACACAATTTTTATATCAATGGCGGAGGGTGCAAATGGCATCACAGGTTTGAACTTAGCACTGCCGATATTTGCAATAACTTTTGCAATAGGAGCTATGATTGGTATAGGTTCTGCAACAAAATATGCATTGCTGAAATCACTTGGAGATAAAAAGGAAGCAGATAAATATTTTTCAAATTCATTTATTTGGAGTTTATTGTTTAGCTTACCTTTTTTAATTCTTGGTATTTTTGTTCCTGATTTAGTTTTAAGAGTTTTTGGAGCTGACGAAGTTATTGAGGCTGTTACGCATACATATACACGTATTATTCTTTGTTTATCACCATTTTTTATGCTGAATTTTACATTTACATCCTTTGTAAGAAATGATAATTCACCAAGGATAGCTATGGCGGCAACCCTCATTAGCGGTATTTTTAATATTATATTTGATTATGTACTTATGTTTCCGTTGGGTATGGGAATGGCAGGCGCAGCACTTGCAACAGGCCTTTCACCTATTGTAAGTATGTGTATTTGTATGACTCATTATTTATCAAAAAAGAACAGCATACGCTTTGACCCTATATTGCCTTCTCTTAAACGTCTACTCTTAGCCTGTAGTCTGGGAGTTGTAGCATTTGTAGGTGAGATATCAAATGGTGTGATTACTATGATTTTCAACTATATATTATTGGCACTTGTAGGTAATATAGCAGTTGCGGCATATGGAGTTATAGCAAACTCAGCATTGGTAGGTGTAGCAATGCTAAATGGTGTTTCACAAGGATTACAGCCGGTGGCAAGTGAAACTTATGGTAAAGCTGAGAAAAAAGATTTAAAGAAAATATTTTTGTATTCACTCACAGTGGGTATGATCATAGCAGGAGCTTTAGTGGTAGTGGTAATGGCTTTTGCACCAAATATTATAGCTGCTTTTAACAGTGAACATTCTGATATATTGGCAGAGTATGCTACTATAGGTATTAGAATTTATTTTATAGGATTCTTACCTGCTGCATTTAATATTATTATAGCAGGTTTTTATAGTGCTACAGGTAGAGGAAAGGAATCCTCACTGATAGCCATATCAAGGGGTATAGTTGCAATAATTGTGTTTGCATTAGTTTTATCCGGAATCTTTGGAATAATAGGAGTATGGAGTTCATTTTTTGCAGCGGAAATGTTTACTGCAATATTATGCTTAATACTGATGAGAAAAACTTTTTAAAAATTTTGCAAAGCATGCAATAAAACGATATTCTCATGCATTAATATAGTGAAAGGATGATTTTAAAATGCTTAATTTTGTGGCAATCTTAGAGGAGGGATCAAAAGCTTCGTCAACGGTGGATGATAAACTTATAAAAGATATCGCAAAGGGAAGTATGGAGGCTTTACATACTTTATATGAAAAAACTCATAAAAGTGTATATGCCTTTGCCCTTTCAATAACAAAAAATACTCATGATGCAGAGGATATTTTGCAGGATACTTTTTTGAAAATCTATCAAAAAGCAGCAGATTACACCTCATATGATAAACCTATGGCATGGATTTTTACAATAGCAAGAAATTTTGCACTAATGAAGATTCGTGACGGTAAAAAAGAGGGTAGTTTAGAAGATAATAATGATTTGCCGGAACAGGATTTTTCATTTGTAGAAGATCTTGGGGAACGTATTATTCTTAGAACCACTATAAATAAGTTGGATGATAATGAAAGAACAATACTCTTGCTACACGCAGTGGCAGGTCTGAAAAATCGTGAAATAGCAGATTTACTTGATATGTCAATAAACACAGTGCTTTCAAAGTATAATAGAACAATCAAGAAGATGCAGAAATATTTGGAAGAGGAGGGCTTTTGATGAAAAGAGAAGATATTGAGAAGAAGCTCGACACTGCTGTATCGGGAATGATTCCCGAGGATATGTTTAAAAGAATTTCTGAAAATATCGTTTCTGAGGATACGGAAAGGATGAAAAAAGGAATGAAGAAATTCAGTAAGGGATTTGTAGGAGTGGCAGCAGCTGCTTGTGTACTATTAGCAGTAGGAGTTGTAGGAGTACCATATTATGGTAATAATTATGTACCGGATTCACATGTAGATATTGATGTAAACCCGGGCGTTGAGATTGTAACAAATAAAAAGAACAAGGTTTTAGAAGTACAGTCTACAAATCAAGATGGAGCAAGTGTTATTGACGGAATGAATTTGAAGAATACAGAGCTTAAGGTTGCAGTTAATGCTCTTATCGGTTCAATGGTTCAAAAAGGGTATATAACAAGTGATAATACAGGAATTTTGGTTACTGTAAGAAATAATAATGAGGATAAGGCTAATCAGGTTAAAGCAGAGGTGTTGGATGATATAAATGTTGCCCTGTCCACCAATGATATAAAGGCAAGAGTTATGAATCAGACTGCAAAGAACAGTGTGGATGTAGATAAGTTTGCCAAAGAAAATAGTATATCCATAGGAAAGGCAGTATTTGTACTTAATCTTGCTGCCAAGGATAGTTCTCTGGATGCAAAAGAGCTTGCAAAAATGAAGGTAAGTGATATTGCAAATCTGGTTGTACAAAAGGGAATAGATATCAGAGATATCGTGGATTATGATTCTGATGACAGCATCTGGGAAAATATAGCAGATGCTATTGAAGATATAGATGAAGATGCAAGAGAAAATGCAGTTAGCACAAGTGCTGCAATAAATTCAGCAAAGAACATCAGTATTGAGGATGCGAAGCAGATAGCATTTGCACATGCAAAGATTGCACAAAGCGGCGTTACATTTATCAAAGCTAAACTTGATACAGAGGATGGAAGACAGGTTTACGATATAGAATTCTATAGTGGCAATACAGAATATGATTATGAAATAGATGCCATAAGCGGTGAAATAGTATCAAGTGATATGGATATTGAAAATTATACTATTCCGGATCAAACAGCAGCACAGCCAAATAACACTGCCGGAGATATAGGCATAGAAAAGGCTAAAGAAATAGCCATGTCTCATGCAGGAGTTTCGCCCGGAAGCGTATCATTTGTAAAGGCAAAGCTTGATACAGAGGATGGTGTAAAGGTTTATGATATAGAATTCCACAGCAGTAATGTTGAGTATGATTATGAGATCAACTCTGCAACAGGTGCAATAGTGTCATTTGACCAAGATATTGAAAACTATGCGATACCTACACAGCCGGCAGCGCCTACACAGGCTGCATCTTCAGGTATCTCAGTAGACAAAGCAAAGCAGATAGCACTTTCACATGCCGGTGTTAGCGGTGCAAGTTTTACAAAGGTAGAACTTGATACAGATGACGGCGTAAGAGTTTATGAGATTGAATTTAAGGTTGGAAATGTAGAATATGAATATGAGATCAATGCTTCAAGTGGAGCAATTATCTCAAGTAGCTCAGAGGTTGATGATTAAGTATATAACCTGAATACTAAAAGAATAGTAAAATAATAAGTTATAAAAGTAACGATAGGATATATATTGACAAACAACTAAAAAGGATTTAGAGTGTAATCAGATACTCCTAACAGGGAAGATATGGTCTGACTTGAAAGGTGGTTTGTGAATGTATTGATATGTGCTTTAGCACATTTATTTGAGTACCCAAAGCCACCGAGGCTTTGGGTTTTTTTTATACAAAAATCTATTATTTATAAAGGGGAAATATGGATAACAGAGTAGCATTGATGGCAATAATTGTTGAGGACAGAGATTCTGTAAAAGAACTCAATGATTTATTGCATGAGTACGGAGATTATATTATCGGAAGAATGGGTATACCATATCACAAAAGAGGTATAAATGTGTTGTCAGTGGCTCTTGACGCACCAAATAATGTAATTTCAAGTCTGTCCGGTAAAATAGGGAAATTGTCAGGAGTAAGCATAAAAACCGCCTATTCAAATGTGGGTAATGCCAATGGCTAAAGATATATCACTGTATAGGACTGACTTTAAAAATACTGAATATGACAGACATTTAGAAATTGATAAAAGTATTGCTCTGATAGAAAGATTAGAAAAAGAAAGGAGTCTTAGCCTTAAAGAATACCAATATCTTGTAGAGAATTTGAACGAAGAGGTATTTGATTATATCAGTAAAAAGGCAAGAATTATAGGCGATGAAAATTACGGTAAAGATGTTTATCTCAGAGGCTTGATAGAAATAAGCAATATTTGCAAAAACGATTGTTATTATTGTGGAATAAGACATTCAAACAGAAATTGTGACCGCTACAGGCTCACAGAAGAAGAAATACTTGAATGTGCGGATGAAGGATACAGACTCGGTTACAGAACCTTTGTAATGCAGGGAGGTGAAGACGGAAAATTTGAACCGGATTATATATGTAGTATTGTAAAGAAAATCAAGGAAAAGTATAAGGACGTTGCCGTTACACTTTCTTTGGGAGAATATGAGAAAGAAGACTATCAGAAAATGTTTGACGCAGGTGCGGACAGATATCTTTTAAGACATGAGACTGCGGACAAAGAACATTATGAGAAACTTCATCCAAAATCCATGTCATTTGAACACAGAATGAACTGTCTTAAAGCTTTAAAAGATATCGGATTTCAGGTAGGATGCGGATTTATGGTGGGCTCACCGTATCAAAGCTCTTTTACATTGGCAAAGGATCTGAAGTTTATAGAAGAATTTGGACCGCAGATGTGCGGTATAGGACCTTTTATACCACACCATGATACTGCGTTTAAGGATGAAAAAAGCGGTAGTATTCAAATGACTTTATTTTTAATAGCTATACTTAGAATAATGAGACCGAATATGCTAATACCGGCAACCACTTCTTTAAGTACTTTGGACAATCTGGGGAGAGAGAAGGGAATACTTGCAGGTGCAAATGTGGTGATGCCAAATCTTTCACCGCTAAAAACAAGAAAAAAATATGAACTATATGATGGAAAAGTATGTACAGGAGATGAAGCTGCTCACTGCATTGGATGCATTACTAATAGAATCAAAAATATAGGTTATGGAGTTGCAAAAGTAAGAGGAGATTATAAATGTTTAAATACGATGTAAAATCAAGGAACGCCGAAGAATTTATAAACCATGAAGAAATATTGGAGACACTAAAGTTTGCCGAGGAAAATAAAAACAATATTCCTTTGATAGAAGAATACCTTGAAAAAGCAAGACCGAAAAAAACGGAAAAAGGTATTATAGCTAAGGGGCTTACTCATAGAGAGGCATCAGTACTTCTTGCCTGTGAGGACAAGGAAATCATAAAAAAGATTTATGCTCTTGCAGGAGAGATAAAGCAGACTTTCTATGGAAACAGAATAGTAATGTTTGCACCTCTCTATCTTTCAAATTATTGTGTAAACGGATGTGTATACTGTCCATATCATGCAAAGAATAAGAATATAGCAAGAAAGAAACTTACTCAGGAAGAGATAAAGAATGAGGTAATTGCACTTCAGGATATGGGACATAAGAGACTTGCCATAGAATCAGGTGAGGATCCTATAAACAGTCCTATTGAGTATATACTTGAATCTATAAAGACTATCTACAGTATAAAGCATAAAAATGGTGCTATAAGGAGAGCAAATGTAAATATTGCGGCTACTACAGTGGAAAATTATAAAAAGCTCCATGATGCAGGTATAGGAACTTATATACTTTTCCAAGAGACATACAATAAGGAGTCCTATGAGAAACTTCACCCTACAGGACCAAAGCATAACTATATATACCATACAGAGGCTATGGACAGAGCTATGGAGGGTGGTATTGATGACGTAGGTCTTGGAGTACTATTCGGACTGGAGTCATATAGATATGAGTTTGCAGGGCTTTTGATGCATGGGGAGCATTTGGAAGCTACATTTGGAGTAGGACCTCATACTATAAGTGTACCCAGAATTAAAAGGGCCGATGATATAGATCCTGATGCTTTTGACAACGGACTTGATGATGATACTTTTGAAAAAATCATTGCATGTATAAGAATAGCGGTTCCTTATACCGGAATGATTATCTCTACAAGAGAGAGTCAGGAAGTAAGAGAAAGAGCTTTGAAGGTGGGAATTTCACAGATAAGCGGTGCTTCAAGAACCTCAGTCGGAGGATATACAGAGGAAATCAGACCTACAGATTCAGAGCAGTTTGATGTATCGGATCAAAGAACTTTGGATGAGGTTGTGGACTGGCTTATGGGAATGGGACATATACCTTCATTTTGTACCGCCTGCTACAGAGAAGGCAGAACAGGTGACAGATTTATGAGCCTTTGCAAGAGCGGACAGATCATAAACTGCTGTCATCCTAATGCTCTTATGACTCTCAGTGAATATATGACCGATTATGCATCCGATCAGACCAAAGAGCATGGAATGAAGATGATAAAATCGGAGATTGAAAAGGTAAGCAATCCGAAGGTAAAGGAAAGAGCAATTCAGTATATCAATGAAATTGAAACTACAAATGCAAGGGATTTTAGGTTCTGATATGAATAGCACACCGATAGGAGAGAGAGCGACTATTTGCCTTTTCGGTCGCTGTAATGTTGGAAAATCAAGCTTAATAAATGCTATAACTTCACAGGATATTGCAATAGTATCGGATATAAGCGGAACTACTACAGATCCTGTTAAAAAGAGTATGGAGCTTTTACCATTCGGTCCGGTGGTACTTGTGGATACTCCGGGACTTGACGATAAGAGCAGTCTTGGAAATTTAAGAGTGGAAAAGAGTTTGGAATATATAGACAGGGCCGATCTTATACTCTTTGTAGTGGATGCAGGAAGCGAGTTTAGTGATGATGAGCTTGAATTTTTAGAAAAGATAAAAGAGAAGAGATGCCTTGTTGTAGGAAATAAAAGTGACTCTATATCAAATGAAGAAAGAAAAGATGAAAAAATTGATATATATGTTTCTGCATTAAATAATATCAATATAGATAAGCTGAAAGATAAGATGTCTGAGGTTCTCGGCAAAGAGAAGAAAGAAAAGACCATACTCGGTGATATGATGAAGGAAGGTGATATTATAATGCTTGTAACACCTATAGATTCATCAGCACCAAAGGGTAGACTTATTTTACCGCAGCAGCAGGTAATAAGAGAAATTCTTGACAGGCATGGTATTGCTGTTGTGGTTCAGGTAGATGAGATAGAAGCAACACTTAAAAAATTTAATGATATTGCCTTGGTGGTATGCGATTCACAGGTGTTTAAGGAAGTAGATGAATTGATACCACAAAGCATACCTCTTACCTCATTTTCAATAATATTTGCCAACTATAAGGGTGCTCTTTACAATCTTTATAATGCTACAAAAGTGATAGACACACTTAAAGAAGGAGATAAAATACTTATAAGTGAGGGCTGTACCCACCACCGTCAATGCGAAGACATAGGAAGTGTTAAAATACCGAAACTGGTCAGAAAATTCACAGGTTTGCAGGATGAAGATGCGTTGAAATTTGAACTTACAAGTGGAGGAGAGTTTCCAAAAGATCTTTCAGTATATAAGATAATAATTCATTGCGGTGCCTGTATGTTAAATGAAAATCAGATGAAGTCAAGGATGAAGTATGCAAATGACGCTGATATACCTATGACAAATTATGGTATATCAATAGCTTATATGAATGGTATACTTGAAAGAGCAATGAAGCCTCTGGAAGGAAAATTTTAGACAATAAAAATGGATGAGTTAACAGCTCATCCATCTTTTATCTAAGGCTCAACAAAGATATTGAGTCTTCATCTCTAAATTGAAGTGAGATTTCAGTAAGTTCATCCGGCGTCTCTTTCATATCTCTACTCATCCAAAATACAAGATTATTGTAAATGCCTCCAATAATATAAGAAAGCTCATATTGTTTGTAAAGAGGGGCATTATGTGCAAATTCATTGAAGTGAAACCTCTTTGAAAGTACATCCAAAAGTAAGGAAGAGAGATTTGCAGAGTGAATGATTAAAAGTTCATTTTTATAATTGTAAAAAGCCATATATATTGAATGTATATATAGTGTAAAATCAATACTTGACATATCAGTAAATCCGTCAAGTGACTCCTTTAAAACCATATCAAAAAAGAATGAAATAATATCATCCTTAGATTTAAAATGCCTGTAGTATGACGAACGGTCAACTCCTGCTTTTTTGGCAATTTCTCCTATTGAAATTTTGGTATAATCTTTTTCAATCATCAGCTCTAAAAGAGCGGTGGACATATAGCCCATCATCATCTCATGTGTAGTATTTTTTCGTCTCATATACATCTCCATAGCAAAATACAAATGCATTATAATATTAGAAAAAATAAAAGGCAATATATATCCTTTATTTTAGATATATATTGCCTCAAAAGGGAAAAATGGAAAACAAGCTTTTATAAATTGGAGGGTTTATTGCTCGTCTTTTTTCTTAGTTGCACCTGCAACTATTCCCATTGCGATAAATGAACCGAGTAACATCATTATATTTCTAGTCATATCAATATTATCAGCAGTTTTTGGAACAGAGAATTTTCCTCTTGTTTTAGTATTTGACCCTGGACCTGCAGTTGAAGGAACTTTGCTTGCATCTCCGGCAGTGTTCTGATTGCCGGTATTTGTAGCCGGAGTAGCCGGATTTTGTGCAGGACCTTGGTTTGTAGTTGTATTAACGCTTGCAGAACGTTTGTTTGAGCTGTAGCTTGAACCACCACCTGAACTCTTTCTTGAGTTAGAATTTGTAGCCACAGATGGAGTAGCAGGCTTTACAGTTGCATTGGATTCAGTTGCTTTATTTGGTGTAGAAGGTGTAGCAACAGCTGGAGCTGGTGTAGCAGCCTTGACATCATTTATTATGAATATAAACTGTGCATTTGAATTTTTTGCTGTTCTTCTTACATAAATTGCATCATTTGAAGAAAGGCTCTGTATGCTCTTTCCTGAAGGGAGCTCAAGTGTAAAGTTTCCTGATGTATCAGGTGTAGCCTCACGATTTGAAAGAGGTGTGATATCAGCACTTGCATTGAAGATATTGTTTGCAACTGCAGCAGTTATAGTGGCAGATGTCTTTGGTGCAATAGTATATTCATATGTGTAGTCATTTAAACTCTCAGCAACTGAATTATTATAAAGTGAACCACCGATAACCTTTGTAGAAAGTGCAGTGTCACCTACTGTAGGGATTTCTATGCTGATTTGAGTATCATTATTGATAATTTTATTTGCTACCGCACTGAATGTAGAAGTACCAACAGTTGAGGTTACTTTAATACCCATTTGTTCTGAGTTGTGGAAAAGTGTCTGCCAATTTGCCGGAAGCTGGAAGCTAAAACCTCTCCATGCACCGGATGTTCCGCTCCATGTAAGTGTAGGTGCAGAAACTACAGTATTGCCTGTATTATTTACTATATCAATGCTTGTAGTTGCTTTAATAGCATCACTGATTCCGGAACCTTCAAGAGATACAGTAACAGTATTTCCTGATATAGTAATAGCATCAGTGTTTGGAATAGCATGTCCTTGAGCTACGGTTGGATGTGTAGCAAAGCTGCCGGCCATAACATTTAATGTAGGTAATGCTGTTGTTGATATGATTGGTGTAGCTAAAGCTAATGAAAGAGCTAAACTAAGTGCTCTTTTTGATAAATTTAATTTCATGGTTTATCTCCTGTTTTTTGAATGATTTTTAATATGCGTTTATTATACATGGTTTTTAAGACTAAAAACAAAAAAAGTATAAATTGCGTGAATTAAGGTATGAAATGCAGAATATTTACAAATATTACATTATACTTACATTTCTTATCTTTTTTTTATAACGGTATTGTTCTATAATGAAAGAGCTAAACTAAGTGCTCTTTTTGATAAATTTAATTTCATGGTTTATCTCCTGTTTTTTGAATGATTTTTAATATGCGTTTATTATACATGGTTTTTAAGACTAAAAACAAAAAAAGTATAAATTGCGTGAATTAAGGTATGAAATGCAGAATATTTACAAATATTACATTATACTTACATTTCTTATCTTTTTTTTATAACGGTATTGTTCTATAATAATATATATTATAGAAGACTATTATTTTGATAATAGGAGGAAATTATTTTGAAAAATAATAATACACTGGGAGTTTTGATGCTACTTCTCGCAGCCTTAATTTGGGGATCAGCTTTTTCAGCCCAAAGCATAGGAGCAAGATACATAAATGCGTATACATTCCTGGCAATAAGAAGCTGGATATCATTTATTGCAATGATTCCGGTCGTTTATTTTTTTAAGAAGAAAAGAAGCTCAAAGAAAGATACAAATAATAAATCATATAAAAAGATTTTATTTATTGCAAGCTTATGTTCAGGTTTTTTCCTATTTATTGCAAGTGCAATGCAGCAGATAGGCATACAGGAATCAAATGCTTCAAAAGCAGGCTTTATTACAGCACTCTATGTGATTCTTGTTCCGCTTATTTCTATTATATTTTTGAAGATAAAAGAAGGCATCAGGCTTTGGGTAAGTGTTGTACTTAGTGTTATAGGACTTTTTTTGCTTTGTATACATAGTGACTTCACTCTTCAATATGGTGATGCAATACTGTTATTTTGTGCATTACTTTTTGCCATGCAGATATTTACAGTAGCACATTTTGTAAAAAAAGTGGATGTCTTGGATTTATCTATATTCCAATTCTTGGTTGTAGCTTGTTTTTCAAGTATTATTATGATTATATTTGAAAGACCATCTATAGAAATGATAATTAAGGCAATGCCGGCTCTTTTATTTGTAGGACTTCTAAGTGGAGCTTGTGGATATACATTACAAAATATTGGCCAGCAGTATGTTAGACCAAGTATTGCCAGTCTTTTGATGAGTCTTGAGAGTGTTTTTAGTGCTATATTTGCCTGGATAATACTGGGAGAAGTTTTGGGAAATCGTGAAATGATAGGAGCTATACTTATGTTTACCGCTATTATATTGGCACAGTTACCTATCAAAAGGACAGAATGATGGATATCTATGATTTAATAAAAAATGAAGAAAGAATATCCTTTATAGGTATGTGTAAGAATGCAGGTAAGACTACAGTACTGAATGAAGTAATAAAAAGATCGCATGAAAATAATGAAAGCGTAATACTGACCTCAATAGGTAGGGATGGAGAAGAGCTTGATCTGGTAACCAATACAAAGAAACCGGAAATATATATTTACAAAGATGATTATATTGCAACTGCAAGAGATTTGATAAAATATTGTGATATTACAAAGGAAATAGTGGAGAGCACAGGAATATATACTCCTATTGGAGAGATTATAATCATCAAGGCTATTAGTGACGGATTTGTACAAATAGCAGGACCTTCCATTGCTACTCAGATGTCAATACTATGTGAGAATTTCAAAAGATACTCTAAGAGTAGGATTTTGATAGATGGTGCACTTGAGAGAAAAAGTATAGCTACAGAGAAGGTGAGTAATGTAGCAATACTTTCAAGTGGTGCTTCATACAGTTTGGATATGGAAAAGACTATAAGAGATACAATATATACCACAATGCTTTTTTCACTTCCTAAATTTCATCTTGATTTACCGAAAGATTTTAGCAGAGATACTTATAGAGATAAGTATTATATTATAGAAGAAAACACAATAAAGCAAAGTGATAAGAAAATAGACTTAAGAGAGATATGGGCAAGAGAGAGCGATATGGAGAATATTTTTGTAAACGGAGCTTTAAGCGATGCTATGATAAATTCGCTGCTGCTTTCCAATGCCAAGCTTGAAGGAAAGCAACTGGTATTTTTGGACGGTTCAAGAATTTTGATAAAGTATGATAACTTTGAAAAACTAAAAAGAAGAGGATTGATATTCTCATGTATTGATACAATAAATATTTTGGCAATAACTATAAATCCTTTTTCTGCCTATGGAAATCACTATGATAGTGAAGAGTTTTTAGAAAAGATGCAGGAAATGACAGAATTGCCGGTTATAAATATTGCAAACAAATATAGGGGGTAGTATGGATTTTTGGCAGAGGGAAAATATTGGTTTTGAATTTATAAAAAGTAAGATGTTGCCTGCAACTCCTTTTGGAATGGAACTTAAAAAAAATATAAGACCTTTTGGAAGAGATGAAAGAGATATACTTAATGAAGAGCTGAACAATTTAAATAAAGTATATCAAAAATATGATTTAGTAAAATCAGATATCAATACGATTAGAAGGATATTCATGCAGATGAAGGATGTGAGAGGTTCTATTAGATTTGGTGTAGAGAATGTATTATCAGATATAGAGCTTTTCGAGATAAAAATTCTTTTGATGCAGATAGAAAAATTAAAACCATTTATTGAAAGGGTATCCATGGAACTTTCTCTGACAGGATTTAGGATAGAATCTGTAAGTTTCGTGGTAGATATACTGGATCCTGACGGAAGGAGAATACCTACCTTTGCTGTATATGATGAATATTCAGATGAACTGAGAGATATCAGAAAGAAAAAGCGTGAAATAGAAATTAAAATGCAGGAAAATGCCATTGCTTTTGAAGAATGGAAGGATAGAAGACTTTTGATGGCAGTGGAAGAAGAAAAGGAAGAAAGAAGGATAAGGGAAGAGTTATCCATTAAACTAAGACCATATTTTGATATAATAATATTGAATATAGAAGTTATATCAAGATTTGACCTTCTTTTAGAAAAATATCGTGTAGCGAAACTTTACCCGTCCTGTTTTCCTGAGATTAAAGACGACATACTTTTATTAGAGGAGACAAGAAATCCATATATATGCAATATACTTGAAGAGAAAAGCCTAAGCTTTACGCCTATCTCAATAGAGATGTCACAGGGTACAACAGTGATTACGGGTGCAAATATGGGAGGTAAGAGTGTTACATTAAAGACTGTAGCATTAAATACATATCTGGCATTATGTGGTTTCTTTGTATATGCAGATAGAGCAAGTATTCCTCTTTTTGACGAAATAATAATGATATCTGAGGAATCACAGTCTGTAACCAAGGGGCTTTCAAGCTTTGGAGCACAGATAGTTGAGTTGAAGAATCTTTTAAATGAGATTGAAAAGAAATTTGTTTTTGCCATACTGGATGAGTTTGCTAGAGGTACAAATCCTAAGGAAGGTGAGGGCATAGTAAGAGGCTTGGTGGCACTTTTAAATAAAAAAAAGGCTATGAGTTTGCTGGTAACTCATTTTGACCATGTGGCAGAACTCTCAGGAAGTCATTATCAAGTGAAAGGCCTACAAGGGACTTTAGAGGATAGAATATCAAAAGCATTACTGACTAAATCAAATGATGATGCAAAAATCGTTGCAATAGCAGAGTTTATGAATTATGGTATTTTTAAGGTGAATAAGGATGTAAAACCTCCCAAGGAGGCATTAATGATTTGTAGACTTTTAGGATTACAAGAGGAACTTTTAGATATTTTAACAGAGATAAATTAGAAAGGCAGGAGTATGCCGCTTACTATTAGGGATATCATTGAGAACAATTTTTTTCCGGGTACAGAGCTTATGACCGGAAGGGAAAATGCCGGAAATATAATCAGCTGGGTCAACGTACAGGAAATACTGGATTCTGTGGATATGGTCGGAAGTGGTGAACTTCTTATAACAACCGGATTTGATTTGGCTGATCATACAAGATATTTCAACTTAATAAAGAGACTTAAGGCAAAGGGTGTAGTGGGGCTTATGGTTCAAACCGGATATTATGTGGACAGTATACCTGTATATATCTTGGAGTCCGCCAGAAAATACAAATTTCCGGTTCTGGAATTGCCGGCAAGCTTTTCGTTTTCAGAAGTTTTAAAGACTTTGATCAGTGAGATAAATAGAGAATCGGTATTGGGAAATCAGAGCTATCTGGACTACAATTATTTCTATCCAAAGCTTAAGAAGAAACTGAAAGAAAGCCTTGAAAGAGGCATAGGAAACAAACAGGAATTGGCAGTGTTAGCTGTTTCTGCAGTGAATGTTTATAATGAAGTAGGATCTGATGTAGCTGAGGCATTTGAAAGTATAAATTCGCTGGTTGTATTTAGATGTGACACATATATATGTCATTTTGAAAAAGGTCTTCAAATGACTTTTTGTATAGGAGTAGAAACCGGAGAAAAGCTTAAAGATCTGATGGATGAGATACAGGTGGTACTTATAAGATTGTCAAATAAGGTGGGGTTAAACCTTTTTGCCACTGCAGATGTTTTAAAAGATAATAGTGGACTTGAAATTGCTATAAAACATTGTATGGAAGCCTTACAAACCTTGCACAGTATTAGAGCTATCAGAGGTATTTGTATTTATGAGCATATGGCATTCCTAAAAAAGATGTATTCAATATATAGAACAAATACTCTGTATTCAAAGGAAAATAGGGTATTAAGACTTTTACTTGACAAGGACAGGGAGTCAGACAGCGATTATATAAAGACTGTAAGATTTTTACTTGAGGAAAACGGTAATGTAACAAGGGCTGCCAAAAGACTTTTTATACATAGACATACTCTAATAAATAGAATGGATAGTATCAAAGATTTAACAGGTTTTAATTTTGATGATTACTATGAAAGACTGGATTTATCGCTGGCCTTGATACTTAATGATTTTTTCGATTGATTTTATAAGATATAGATTGCAAAAGATACTGTAATCTGTATCTTTTTTATTTTAAATATAAGATATATCACATATTAAAGATGGGATATATCAATATTTTCACAATATAAATATTAGAATTATACATGTTGTCCACTAATTTGTATTTTTTAATATACAAATAGTCAGTGATAAAAATCTTAAGTTTATTGTAATATATAGATACATAAAAAGGATAAGAAGATTTATCTACGTGAGGAGGAAAATATAATATGGTTAAATCAACAATTAGACTTCGTATGAGTGCTCATGATGCACATTATGGTGGAGAATTGGTAGATGGAGCAAGGATGTTGGGACTTTTTGGAGATGTGGCGACTGAACTTTTGATCATAAATGATGGTGATGAGGGACTTTTTAAGGCTTATGACAGTGTAGAATTTTTAGCTCCTGTTCATGCCGGAGATTTTATTGAGGCAACAGGTGAGATAGTTTCATCAGGAAATACTTCCAGAAAGATGGTGTTTGAGGCAAGAAAGGTTATTACACCAAGAACAGATATAAATGATTCAGCCTGTGATGTTTTAGAAGAGCCGATAGTAGTTTGCAGAGCAAGTGGAACATGTGTGGTACTTAAGGACAGACAGAGAAAAAATAAATAGAGATAAATATGGATAAACTTATTATTACAGCATGTATATGTGGTGCAGAGGTCACAAAGGAACACAATCCTAATGTACCATATACAGTGGAAGAGATTGTAAGAGAAGCAAAGTCTGCTTATGATGCAGGAGCCGCTATTATACATTTGCATGTGAGAGAGGATGACGGAACACCTATACAGAGTGCAGACAGATTTAGAGAATGTATAGATGCTATAAGAAAAGTAATACCTGATGTTATTATCCAGCCTTCTACCGGTGGAGCGGTAGGTATGAGCAATGAGGAAAGGCTTGCTCCTACAACACTTCGCCCTGAGATGGCGACACTTGACTGTGGTACTTGTAATTTTGGCGGTGATGATATTTTTGTAAATACAGAAAATACTATCATAGAATTTGCAAACAGAATGAATGAACTTGGTATCAAGCCTGAAGTAGAAGTTTTTGATAAGGGAATGGTGGACATGGCCATTCGACTTAATAAAAAGGGAATCATAAAATCACCTATGCATTTTGATTTTGTAATGGGAGTAAATGGCGGTATTTCAGGTACTGCAAGAGATTTGAACTTTATGGTTGAAAGTATACCTGCAGGTTCAACATGGACAGCTTCCGGAGTAGGAAAGGCAGAGTTTCCCATGGTAACAATGGCGATTCTTATGGGAGGACATGCAAGGGTAGGCTTTGAAGATAATATATACCTGAGTAAAGGTGTGATGGCAAAGTCAAATGGAGAGCTGGTAGAAAAGGTCGTGAGATTAGCAAGGGAACTTGGCAGAGAAATAGCAACACCTACTGAAGCAAGGCAGATATTGGGTTTAAAGTAGATTGGAGGACTTATGCTAAAGGGAAATAAGTACGGTATTCATAGAGTTATAGAACCACAGGGAGTATTGACACAGGCTGCAAAGAAAATAGATAATGATATGACAAAGAGGTATTCAAATGAGATTATCTGTGATGTTATTTCATTAAATATAGATTCTGCTTCATTTACTCAAATTGAAGAAGCCTGTGATAAAGATATTGAAAAAATAGGAAAAATGATTCTGGATATAGTAAACGAAAGAGGAAAAATGCAAAATCCTGTAACAGGCTCAGGTGGAATGTTTATAGGTACAGTAAGCTATATCGGAGAAGATTTGGATACAGATATTCAGGTGGGAGATAAGATAGCTTCTTTGGTATCACTTTCTATGACACCTCTAAGAGTAGATAAAATAAAAGCAATTCATCCTGAGATAGATAGAGTGGACATAGAAGGTCAGGCGGTTTTGTTTGAAAGTGCATTATATGCAAAGCTTCCGGAGGATTTGCCGGAGCCACTGGCACTTGCAGCACTTGATGTAGCCGGAGCACCTGCACAGACTGCAAAGCTCGTACAATCAGGACAGAGTGTACTGGTACTTGGAGGTGCCGGAAAGAGTGGTATGCTGGTTTGCTATGAAGCAATGAAGAGAGTGGGACCTACAGGTAAGGTCGTAGCAATGGATTATAGCAAAGATGGCGTAGAAGAGTTAAAGAGAATGGGACTTTGCCATGAAGCTTTTCAGGCAAGTGCAGCACTTCCGGTAGAAGTACTTGATAAAGCACTTGAGCTTAATGATGGAAAAGAATATGATGTTTCGATATGCTGTGTAAATGTAAATAATTGTGAGATGAGTGCAATACTACCGGTTCGAGATGGTGGCTGTGTCTACTTCTTCTCAATGGCTACCAGCTTTACGAAGGCTGCACTTGGTGCTGAGGGTGTGGGCAAGGATATTGATATGATCATAGGAAATGGTTATACAAAGGGACATGATAAGATAACATTACAAGAGATTCGTGAAAATCCTGCAATTAGAGAGGTATTTGAAAAAAAATACGTGTAAATTACAGGATGTAAGGGGAAAAAATGAGAAATAGCAGAGAAAATGGTTTGTTTGCAGATATTCCTGATAATGAGTGGAATGACTGGAAATGGCAGCTTAGAAATAGAATAACTAATGTAGAAAGTTTAAAAAAATATGTAAAGCTTACAGAAAAGGAAGAAGAGGGTGTAAAAAGATGCCTTGAGAATCTAAGAATGGCTATTACACCATACTATCTTTCACTTATAGATTTAAATGATGAGAATGATCCGATAAGAAAGCAGGCAATACCTACAGTCTCCGAGCTTCATATAGCGAATGCAGATTTGGCTGATCCATTACATGAGGATACAGATTCACCGGTACATGGACTTACACATAGATATCCTGACAGAGTTTTATTTCTTGTAACAGATCAATGCTCAATGTATTGCAGGCATTGTACAAGAAGAAGATTTGCAGGACAAAACGATACAAGTGTACCTACATCACAGGTAGATGCATGTATCGACTATATAAGAAGGCATCCTGAAGTAAGAGATGTATTGCTTTCAGGTGGTGATGCACTTCTTATAAGTGATGAGAAGCTTGAGTATATTATATCAGAACTTAGAAAAATAGAGCATGTAGAGATAGTGAGAATTGGCTCAAGAACACCTGTTGTTATGCCTCAAAGAATCACACCTGAACTTGTAAATATGCTAAGAAAGTATCATCCTATATGGCTAAATACACATTTCAATCATCCAAGTGAGATTACAAAGGAGTCTGCTGAGGCTTGTGCAAGACTAGCTGATGCCGGCATACCTCTTGGAAATCAGACTGTACTTTTGGCAGGTATAAATGATTGTGTACATATAATGACAGATCTTGTACATGAACTTGTAAAAATAAGAGTTAGACCTTATTATATTTATCAATGTGATCTATCTCAGGGACTTGAGCATTTTAGAACTCCGGTTTCAAAGGGTATTGAGATTATAGAAGGACTTAGAGGACATACTTCCGGATACTGTGTTCCTACATTTGTAGTAGATGCACCCGGAGGTGGAGGAAAGACTCCTGTAATGCCTAATTATGTTATTTCACAGAGCCCCGGAAAGGTTATTCTTAGAAACTATGAAGGGGTTATAACCACATATACAGAGCCTGAGCATTATGAGAATCATTGTAATTGTGATATATGCAGAGGTAAAAAGGAAAGAAATTTAGGTGGTGTAGCAGCTCTTGAACAAGGCTTTGATATGACTATCGAACCTGCTGATCTGGCAAGGTATAGAAGATCACATGAAAAGAAATAGGAGATAGATAAATGAGTAAACTTGGACTTGATAAAAGTTTAATCTCTAAAGCTAGAAGTAGTGCAAAAAATGTTGCACTGGATGTCCAAGCCTTTATTGACGATCATACTACAGTAGCTGTAGAAAGAACAGTTTGTAGACTTTTAGGGATTGACGGAGTAAATAGTGTAGAAGTGCCACTGCCTAATGTTGTAGTAGACCATTTGGTAGAAAATAAGCTTCTTCCAATGGGAGCAGCATTTATGCTTGGAAACGCAATGCTTGAATTATCCATTTCACCAATGGAGATAGCACAGGGGATTGATAAGGGTGAAATAGACTTATCCAAATTGAATATTCACTCATCAAAGGAAATAGAGGATATAATAGCACCGGTTGCTAAAGCTATGGTGGAAAGAATTCAGAAAAATGTGGACAAGAGAAATGAGTATTTGGGTAAATTTGGAGATAAAGAAGGACCTTATCTATATCTTATAGTTGCAACAGGAAATATATATGAGGATATAACCCAGGCAGTAGCTGCTGCAAAGCAGGGTGCAGATATAATTGCCGTTATAAGAACTACAGGACAAAGTTTACTTGACTATGTTCCATATGGTGCTACTACAGAAGGGTTTGGTGGAACATATGCCACACAGGAAAACTTCAGACTGATGCGAAAAGCATTGGATGAGGTAGGTGAGAAGGAGAACAGGTATATCAGACTTTGTAACTACTGTTCCGGATTATGCATGCCTGAGATAGCAGCTATGGGTGCAATGGAAAGACTTGATGTTATGCTAAATGATGCACTCTATGGCATACTCTTTAGAGATATAAATATGCAGAGGACATTGGTAGACCAGTATTTTTCAAGAGTTATCAATGGATTTGCAGGGGTTATCATAAATACAGGAGAGGATAATTATCTTACTACAGCAGATGCTATAGAAGAGGCACATACAGTACTTGCATCACAGTTTTTGAACGAGCAGTTTGCAATAGAGGCAGGGCTTCCACCGGCACAACAGGGACTTGGGCATGCCTTTGAGATATCACCTGATGCAGAGAATGGATTCTTATTTGAACTGGCACAGGCACAGATGGCAAGAGAGATCTTTCCAAAGGCCCCCCTTAAATATATGCCACCTACAAAGTTTATGACAGGAAATATTTTTAGAGGTCATGTACAAGATGCACTTTTCAATATGGTAACTATTCTTACGAATCAAAAAATACATCTTCTTGGAATGATGACAGAGGCTATACACACTCCTTTCATGTCTGATAGAGCACTTGCAATAGAGAATGCACAGTATATATTTAGAACAATGAAGAATCTGGGAGATGAAATTGAGTTCAAAGAGGACGGTATCATTAGAAATAGGGCTAATGAAGTTTTAAATAAAGCTGCAGCACTTCTTTCAGAGATAGAGACAAATGGACTTTTTGCAACACTTGAAAAGGGAACTTTCGCAGATATAAAGAGACCTTTTAATGGAGGTAAGGGATTAGAAGGAGTTGTTGTTAAGGATAGTGTGTATTTTAATCCGTTCATTCCTCTTATGAAGAAGGAGGTGAAAGATGAGTAGTGGCTTATATAATCTAAATAAAGTCGAGTTTGATAAGACTCTGGATCTTACAAAGCTTAAAGCCTATGGCGATACTATGAATGACGGAAAGGTACAGGTCAGCTTTACACTTCCTATAAAGAATGATGAAAGGGGTGAGGAGGCTGCCAGAATTCTTGCAAAGAAGATGGGGCTTTCAGATGTAAATATCGCCCATAGAATGTCACTTGATGCAGAGTTTACATTTTATGTAGTTTATGGTAGCCTGGTACATACTGTTGATTATACAAATATTCATGTACAGACTGTAGAAGAAGAAACTATGAGTATGGAGGAAGTGAATGATTTTATTAAGGAAAATTTCCACCGAAAGATAGTTGTGGTAGGTGCTTCTACAGGTACTGATGCTCATACTGTAGGAATAGATGCTATAATGAACAGAAAAGGCTTTGCCGGACATTATGGACTTGAGAGATATGAAATGATAGAAGCTTACAATCTGGGATCACAGGTCGCAAATGAGGAGTTCATAGAGAAGGCAAGAGAGCTGAATGCAGATGTACTTTTGGTTTCACAGACAGTAACACAAAAAGATATTCATATAAAGAATCTAACAAATCTTGTGGAACTTTTGGAAGCCGAGGAACTGAGGGATAGGTATGTGCTTATCTGTGGAGGTGCAAGAATCACACATGAGTTGGCTAAAGAGCTTGGCTATGATGCAGGATTTGGAACAGGGAAGTTTGCAGATGATGTAGCTACATTTGCAGTCACAGAAATGTTAAGAAGAGGCTTAGGAAAGTAAAGGAGATGGTATGACAGGACTTATTCATGTATATGAAGGTGATGGTAAAGGAAAGACCACTGCAGCCGTAGGTTTGGCAGTAAGATGTGCAGGTAGTGGAAGAAGAGTCCTGTTTTCGCAATTTTTAAAAAGTGATACTTCAAATGAATTGAAGGTGCTAAGAAATATAGAAAATATTGAGGTATACACAAAAAAGAGTAATTTTGGATTTACATTTAATATGACTGATAATGAAAAAATTCTTGCAAAGGAATTTTTCAACGATCATTTAAAGGAAATTATTCATCTTGCTACTGAGAAGGAAGTAGACTTGTTGGTAATGGATGAGATAATAGATGCTTATAATCTTAATATGATAGAGCATGATATATTAATAGATTTTTTGAAATCCCGCCCCAAAAATCTAGAAGTTGTTATGACCGGAAGAAATCCGAAGGATGAGATAGTGGAAATGGCGGATTATCTGACACATTTTCAAAAGGTTAAGCATCCGTTTGACAAGGGCATAAGAGCCCGTGTCGGAATAGAAATGTAAAAGAGAGGAAAAGGTATGAATAGTGGTAATGACACTTATAATCCGGGGTTTTTTAGAAATAAAAAATCATACTTGCTATGTTTAGCAATCTTAATTGTAGTTTTGTGTCCAATGATAGTCTATGGTGCAGAGGCTGAAGCACCTAAGCCTGCTCTATATGCAACATTTTGGTCACTGATACCGCCGCTTATAGCTATTGTACTTGCTCTTATTAGTAAGGAAGTATATAGTTCACTTGCAATCGGACTTATTTTCGGTGGACTTTTGGCATCAGGATTCAAGTTTGAAGGAACAATGAAGGCCATATTTGAAAATGGATTTGTTTCAGTTTTATCCAGTGCTTACAATGTAGGTATTTTGATTTTCCTTGTTATTTTGGGAATGGTTGTTGCTCTTATGAATAAGACAGGTGGATCTGATGCCTTCGGTAAATGGGCATCAAAGAGAATTAAGACAAGAGTGGGAGCACAGCTTACGTCAATACTTCTTGGTTGTCTTATATTTATAGATGACTATTTTAACTGCCTCACAGTTGGTAGTGTTATGAGGCCTGTTACAGATAAGCATCAGGTTTCAAGAGCCAAGTTGGCATATTTGATAGATGCTACAGCTGCTCCGGTATGTATTATTTCACCTATTTCATCTTGGGCTGCTGCAGTTACAGGATTCGTTGATGGAGAAGACGGATTTACACTTTTTGTAAAGGCAATTCCTTTCAACTACTATGCACTTCTTACAATCGTAATGATGATTGTTATTACAGTATGGAAATTTGACTTTGGTCCTATGAGGCTTCATGAGGATAATGCAAAGAAGGGTGATCTCTTTACAACAGGAGAAGAGAAGTTTGAAGATCTTGATAGATGTGAGCATAAAAATGGTAAGCTTATAGATATGCTCTTCCCGATAGTTGCACTTATTATTTGTTGTGTTATTGGAATGCTTTATACAGGTGGAATATTCAGTGGTGCAGGCATTGTTGAAGCTTTCTCAAATTGTGATGCTTCCGTTGGACTTTCAATGGGTAGCTTTGTAGCACTTATCATCACATTAGCATTCTATATAGCAAGAAGATCACTTAAGTTTTCAGAATGTATGGATTGTTTACCTGCAGGATTTAAGGCAATGGTACCTGCAATTCTTATTCTTACATTTGCTTGGTCATTAAAGTCTATTACAGATGTATTGGGAGCAAAGGAGTTTGTTGCTACAATGATGGAACATTCAGCTAAAGGTATGCAATTACTGCTTCCGGCAATCATATTTGTAGTAGCAGTTTGTTTGGCTTTCTCAACAGGAACATCTTGGGGAACATTCGGTATACTTATACCTATAGTTGTTGCTGTATTTGCAGGAAAAGATTCACAGATGATGATAATTTCTATCTCAGCATGTATGGCAGGTGCTGTTTGTGGTGATCACTGTTCACCTATATCAGATACGACAATCATGGCGAGTGCCGGTGCACAGTCAAATCATATTAACCATGTAAATACACAGTTACCATATGCAATGTTAGTTGCAGCAGTATCATTTGTGAGTTATATAATAGCGGCTTTTGTAAAGAATGCAATTATATCACTTGTAATAGCGGTAGCATTGATGGTTGGTGTACTCTTTATCATAAAGAAAGTTACATATAAAGAAGGCACAGAAAAGGTGGCTTAAATATATATACTCCCTCAACAAAAAGGTTGGGGGAGTTTTTTATATAATAGATATTTTATAAAATAAATATTGTGAAATAATGTTTTATTACTCAATTAAATACTGATTATTTACGCGATAGTATGGTTTTTGAAAACTATATGTATAGTAGAACTCAGAATTATTATATATAAAAATTAATTGATATATGTAGAAATAATACATCTATAAGTTTTTCTTATAGGATGTATTATTTTTTTGAACTCAGAGCATCTGAAGATGACGGTGAGGGTATTCAGATTTTGGATATAAGCAAATTAAAGTTTGTGGTAAAAGCAGAGTGGGCAATAGAATGTGCATTATTGGACCTTTTAGGGCAGTATATGGATTTGCCTATGTGTGAATTGCTTGGAAACGGAAAACAAAGAGATAAGGTTGAGACCTTAGGTTATTTATTTTATGTAAGTAATAAAGAGAAAGCTAAGGGATATTTGGAATACTTATTTATATTTGTATACTTAGAACATGGTAAATATTTTAGATTTTAACATTGGTTACAGATTTTTTTGTGTCCGGTAATTAGAATAGAAATGGTTTATAGTAAGAACCTAAACTTATGGACTAGGTTCTATTTTGATAATAAAGGAGATTTTATGAATAAATATTTTGATATAAAAGATAAAGTATATGATGTTACTGAGAAGTATCCGGAGCTTATAGAGGTATTGGCTGCCGCAGGATTTGAAAATCTAAAGAACGATATGATGAGAAAGACCATGGGGAGAGCTATAAGCCTTGAAATGGCTTTAAAGAGCAAAAGTATCAATGTCGAAGTTTTCGAAAGGCAGTTAGTAGAGGCTATCGAGAGAAAAAATACAATGTCTGATAATAATGGTGTTGTAAGAAACATGAATGAAAATGCCAGAACTTCTGTGAAGGGAATTTTGCCATGTCCTGTGAGAATGCAGTTTATTGAGAGTTTTGAAAAGTTTGTAGAAAGTCAGGACTATGAAATAAATTACAACTTAAATGCTGCAAGCATGGGAATGGAAGTTATTGAAAAAGAGATATTAGATGCAAAGAGCGAAGAAGATCTGTCAGATATATACATGTCTGCAGGTTTTAATCTTTTTTTTGATAAGAAATATATGGGAAGATTTAGAGATAAGGGTATTTTCGTAGATTTTAGACAGGGAAAATTAAATAAATCTCTAGACAATGGAATGATTTCCTTAAAGGATCCTAAGGGAGAATATTCTATAATAGGTGTCGTTCCTGCTATCTTTATTGTGAATAAAGATATGTTAAAAGGTAGAGAAATGCCTACATCTTGGGAAGATTTATTTAAGCCTGAATTTGAAAACTCTATAGCACTTCCTACTGCAGATTTGGATATGTTTAATGCAATAATGCTTGGAATATACTCAAAGTATGGTAGAGAAGGAGTAGAGGCACTTGGACGAGGTCTTTTAAAGTCTATGCATCCTGCACAAATGGTAAAAAGTGGAGGAAGAAAAGATTTAGACACACCGGCTGTAAGTATAATGCCATATTTCTTTTCAAAGACTATAAAAGAAAATTCAAGTATGACAGTGGTTTGGCCTAAGGATGGAGCTATTATAAGTCCGGTATTCCTTTTGACAAAAAAGAAAAACTATGAAAACAGTAAAGCTTTAATAGATTTTCTCTTTTCAAATGAAGTAGCAAATATCTTGGGAGCAGATGGGAAGTTCCCACAGACAAATCCGGAGTATGATAATAAATTAGAAGATAATCAAAATTTTCTGTGGGCAGGATGGGATTTCATACATTCCAATGATATAGGTAAAATACTAAATGACACTGAAAAATGGTTTTATGGGAAGACAGAATAAGGAGGAATATATGAATTTAGTTATAGTTTCAGGGCCTCCTTCATCCGGAAAAACATCAGTTATTTTAAAAACTATAGAAGCTATGAAAGATAGAGGTATAAAGGCAGGAGTTGTAAAATTTGACTGTTTATATACAGATGATGATATTATATATGAAAAGGCAAATATTCCGGTTAAAAAAGGACTTTCAGGAGGTCTTTGTCCGGATCATTTCTTTGCCTCAAATATAGAAGATGTGGTTAAATGGGGAAATTCTATGAATTTAGATTTGCTTATTACTGAATCAGCGGGACTTTGTAATCGCTGTTCACCATATATCACAGATATTAAGGGCGTATGTGTCATTGATAATCTTTCAGGAATAAATACACCTAAGAAAATAGGACCTATGTTAAAGGCGGCAGATATTGTAGTTATTACAAAGGGAGATATAGTAAGTCAAGCTGAAAGAGAAGTGTTCAGCGGGAGGGTAAGTGCGGTAAATCCTAGAGCCATGGTAATGAATGTAAATGGACTTAGTGGACAGGGAGCTTTTGAACTTTCTACATTAATATATGATAGTGAGAAAAATACTGAATCAGTACAAGGAATGAAACTTAGGTTTGCCATGCCTTCAGCTATGTGTTCATATTGTTTAGGAGAAACAAGAATAGGTGAGGATTATCAGTTGGGTAATACAAAGAAAATGCAATGGGAGGTGAATAAATGAGTGAAATACAGTTAAAAGAATTGCTTGAAAAGTATCCCTTTGTTGCAGATTTTTTTGAGAGTACAGGCTTTGATATCAGTGAAAATTTAGATTCTACATTTACAGAGTATTTAGACAAATTTTCAGAAGAGGAATTGGAAGAAAAAGCTATAGACAAGAGTGAAATCAAAAAACAACTTGACATATTTGTCCAACAAATGCTACAATTCTTGGGCGATAATAAGGAAAATATAGAGAGTTTAACCATTTATCCTGGACATAACAAAAGTGGTGAAAAGGAAAAATTTGAAAAATTCGACATATTTTCTTCACAAATTGTGTCTATAGTAGGACCTACAGGATCCGGTAAGAGTAGATTGCTTGCTGACATAGAATGGACAGCACAAAATGATACCCCTACCGGTCGCACCATTTATATAAATGGAAAGAAACCGGATCCAAAATGGCGATATTCTACAAATAATAAGTTGGTTGCACAACTCTCACAAAATATGAACTTTGTTATGGACCTCACAGCCCATGAGTTTATAACTATGCATGCTGAAAGCAGAATGGTTGAAGATATCGAGACAGTGGTAGAAAAGATATTACATGAAGCTAATAAGCTTGCAGGAGAGAATTTTGCACCTGATACTGCAGTTACAGCTCTAAGCGGAGGACAGTCAAGAGCTCTTATGATTGCAGATACAGCAGTGCTAAGCTCTTCCCCAATAGTTTTGATAGATGAAATAGAAAATGCCGGAATAGATAGAAAAAAGGCATTGGATCTTTTAGTATCACAGGATAAGATAGTTCTGATGGCTACTCATGATCCTCTTTTGGCATTGATGGCTGATAAAAGAATAGTTATCAAAAATGGTGGAATTGATAAGATAATAGAGACTACACAAGAAGAGAAAGAAGTTTTGGTGCGACTAAATGATATTGACGGAATTATGCAAGAAGCTAGAAAGAAATTGCGTGCGGGTATGACGCTTAAAGGAGATATATGTCAGGAAGTTACACAGAGTCCCCACTCTTTAGGGGAATGACAGAAGAAGAGATAGAACTTTGCTTAAAAGAAGCAAAGGCAGATATAGTAGGATTTAGAAAGGGAGAAATGATTTTCAATCAGGGAGACAAACCAAGATATATTACCATGCTGCTTGAGGGTAGTGTGTCAGTAGGTAATGACTCGGTGAATGGAAAGAGAAGCATATTAGGTATGTTTTCAAATCCCGGAGAACTTTTTGGTGAAGTTTTTTTATTTCTAAATCATGATGAATATGCAAATTATGCATGTGCGAGTGCACCAAGTAAGGTTTTAGAGATACCGAAGGATTATCTTACAAAATTTGGAGATGAGCCTTCACCAATGCAAAATAAGATGCTGTCAAACCTACTCACAATTTTTGCAGAGAGAACTTACTATTTGAATAATAGATTACAAGTACTTTCATGTTCAACATTAAAACAAAAGATTGCAAGATTCATACTGCAAAATATGAATGATAGGGATAGAGTTACATTAAAGATGAGTAGAGAAGAGTTTGCAGACTTTTTAAATGCTGCAAGACCATCACTTTCAAGAGAGCTTATGAAAATGCAGGAAGACGGCTACATAAAAGTAGTAAGGAAGGATTTGATTGTTAAAAATCTGGAAGGATTAAAAAGTCTTTAAAAAAATATTGTTCGGTAACGAAAATTACAGTTTTTCTAATTTCTTTCTGATATTATACAGTCATGCACTAGATGCAAAGAATAAAATAAAATCTGTAAAACAGATTGCTCATAGACTGTAAAACGGTCATAGTAAGAGGAGGTAGAAATGGAAAACAAAATGTTTTGTTATCAGTGTCAAGAGACAGCAGGTAACACAGGTTGTACACAGGTAGGTGTATGTGGTAAGAAGCCGGAAGTTGCAAATATGCAAGACTTGCTTATATATGTAAGTAAGGGTATATCAGCTATTACAACAAGACTTCGTGCAGAAGGAAAAGAAATAAGTAAGGAAGTAAATCACCTTATTACATTAAATCTTTTTATTACAATCACAAATGCAAACTTTGATAATGATGCTATTATAGCTAGAATCAAGAAGACACTTGATGTTAAGAAAGAACTTTTAAATGAACTTTCAAATAAAGACGGTTTACCGGAGGCATCACTTTGGGAGTCATATGATGAGAGCGAGTATCTTACAAAGGCGGCTACAGTAGGTGTTCTTGCAACAGAAAATGAGGATATCAGAAGTCTTAGAGAGCTTATTATATATGGACTTAAAGGACTTTCTGCATATTCAAAGCATGCAAATGCACTTTTACAGGATGATGGTGAGGTGGATGCATTCTTACAGAGAGCATTGGCAGCAACACTTGATGATAAGCTTGGAGTGGATGAGCTTGTAGCACTTACACTTGAGACAGGTAAGTATGGTGTAAATGGAATGGCTTTGCTTGATAAGGCAAACACAACAGCTTATGGTAATCCTGAGATCACAACAGTTGATATCGGTGTAGGTAAAAACCCGGGTATCCTTGTTTCAGGTCATGACTTAAGAGATCTTGAGATGCTCTTAAAGCAGACACAGGGAAGCGGAGTAGATGTTTATACTCACTCAGAGATGCTTGCAGGTCAGTATTATCCTGAGCTTAAGAAGTATTCAAACCTTAAGGGTAACTATGGTAATGCATGGTGGAAGCAGAAAGAGGAGTTTGAGAGTTTTAATGGACCGATCCTTATGACTACTAACTGTATAGTACCACCTAAGGCAAGTTATATAGATAGACTTTATACAACAGGTTCAGCAGGATATCCGGGATGTAAGCATATTGCAGGTGATATTGGTGAGGAGAAAGATTTCTCAGAGATAATTGAACAGGCTAAGAAGTGTGCACCTCCAACAGAGATTGAGAGTGGAAATATTGTAGGTGGTTTTGCACATGCACAGGTTCTTGCACTTGCAGATAAGGTAGTAGATGCTGTTAAATCAGGTGCTATTTCAAAGTTTGTTGTAATGGCAGGTTGTGATGGACGTTCAAAGGCAAGAAACTACTATACAGATTTTGCAAAGGCTCTTCCAAAGGATGCCATTATTCTTACAGCCGGATGTGCTAAGTACAAATATAATAAGCTTGACCTTGGAGATATAGGCGGTATTCCAAGAGTGCTTGATGCAGGTCAGTGTAATGACTCTTATTCATTGGCAGTTATCGCACTTAAGCTTAAGGAAGTATTTGGTCTGGATGATATCAATGATCTTCCACTTGAGTTCAATATTGCATGGTATGAGCAGAAGGCAGTTATTGTTTTACTTGCACTTTTATACTTAGGAGTAAAGAATATTCACCTTGGACCAACACTTCCTGGATTCCTTTCACCAAATGTGGCTAAGGTTTTAGTTGACAACTTTGGTATTGCAGGTATTGGAACAGTTGAGGATGATATCGAGCTTTTCTTTGGAAAAGTTGAGAAAGAAGTGGTTGATGGAAAGTACAGCCCTGATATGCTTATTGGAGAGGTGCTCTCAGAGAACCCTGCAGCTGCAAATGTGCTTATGGAAATAGGTATGCACTGTCTTGGATGCCCATCATCACAGATGGAATCACTTGCAGAGGCAGCAATGGTACATGGCATTGAGGTAAATGAACTTATCAGCAGATTAAATCAGCTAGGATAATTTATATATAGATTTAAAAATCGCTCAAGTCGAAAGACTTGGGCGATTTTATTTTGAAAAATTTTACAAAAAAGATGAGAGCCACATGCAAACCTTGTGGATCACATATGGCTCTCATACGGAGATATCACACATATAGTATACAATTTATAAAAAATAAATCAAGTAAACTTTTTGTGAACGAAGCCGGCTTAAGCTTTTACTTGTCCATTCTTTTTATAAATCTGTTAAATTCTAAATCTGACATTGTATCATTTTCATGTTTTAACTTTCTATAGGTAGAAGGTGTAAGACTGTAGTGATTTTTAAATGCCTTTGAAAATACTGATAAAGAGTCGTATCCGCAGGAGTAGGCAACATTTTCTACAGATAATGCTGAGTCATCAAGTAAATGGCAAGCTCTGTTCAATCTACAGTAAGTTAAATATTCAGAGGGTGAATGTCCCATACTGGTTTTAAAAATTGTAAAAAGATAGTTTCTACTTATACCAAGATGAGAAGAGACATCAGCAACTCCTATTGGATGATAAAAATTGTTCTGTATAAATTCTATAGCTCTAACCAAATAATTATTATTTCTTAGTTCAGAGGATTGACTTATAGATTCTGAGTACATAGTATCCGGGCAGAGAGAACTTAAGAAATCAAATAATAGTGATTGTCTCTTCAGCTCTTCCTTCAATCCGCTTGAATCTGTATCAAGTATGGCATCTGCTATTGAAATCATATGGCTTTTCTCACCATGTAGAATAGGATTTTTATAATTAATACCCATTCTTGATAATATTTCTGAAACCTTGTAACCCTTGAATGCAACCCAAAGATAATGCCATGGATCATCAAAATCCGCTTGATAAAAAGTCATAGCAGTAGGTTCTATAAGAAAAGCTTGGTTTTCACATAGATCATATTCAACATTGTCACAGAAAAATTTACCCTTACCGCTCAATATATAGTGAATAATATAGCAAGGTCTTATGGCAGGTCCAAATCTATGTCCTGGACTACATTTTTCTTGTCCGGCAAAATTTATAAAGCAATCAGAAAACATCTGATCATTGAATAGTTTGAATCTTACATTATCCATAATGCTCCACTTTCAGTATATTTATTAAATTGAAAATATATCATAAATATATTTTATTTTTTTATAAGTTTAAATGCAATGTAAAAAGCTTAAGATTTAATAAAATTAGGAGTAAAAAGTTTTTGTATTTAAAGAACATTGGTTTACAAAAGAACCAATTATAGAAATAACAGTATATAAATAAGATAAGTAGTAATATAGTGATTTATAGTTATATAGATATAAAATATTTGAAACTGATTACATTTTAACAAATTTATATAACATTTTGAAATGAAGACCTAAAAAAAATATACTATCATAAAAACATAAATTTGAGGGAGGACTTAAAATGTTTAAGAAAAAAATACTTGGTTTAGCATTGTCATCATTAATGGCATTGTCTTTAGTAGCTTGTGGAGGAGCTTCATCATCAGAAAGTACATCATCAGGAGGCTCAGATACAAAAGCTGCCGCAGAAGGCTCACAGAGCAGTAGTGACGGCGGAAAGATCACAGTTGCTATATGGGATAACGGACAAAAACCGGGATTACAGGAAATCATAAATGATTTTACTGCAGAAACAGGATATCAGGTAGATCTTCAGGTAATCTCATGGGACGCATATTGGACATTACTTGAGGCAGGTGCTTCGGGTGGAAGTATGCCGGATGTATTCTGGATGCATTCCAATGAATCACAAAAATATATGGAAAATGATATACTTATGGATCTTACTGACAGAATCAAATCAAGTGATAAACTTGAGATGGATAAATTCCCTGAGGATGTTAGGAAATTATATGAAAATGATGGAAAAACTTATGCTATACCAAAGGATGTGGATACAATAGCACTTTGGTACAATAAGACAATGTTTGATGAGGCAGGTATTGCATATCCGGATGAAAACTGGACATGGGATGATTACTATGATGCAGCCGTAAAGCTTACAAAGCCTGATGGAAGTCAGTTCGGTACAGCTATGAATCCTACAAACAATCAGGATGGATGGTACAATATAGTATATTCAATGGGTGGAAAGATTATTTCAGATGATATGAAGACATCCGGAATGGATGATCCTAATACATTAAAGGCAATGGAATTTGTAGATAAACTTAGAAAAGATGCTATGCCTGATGCTACCGTGATGTCTGAGACAGGTACAGATGTACTTTTACAGTCCGGAAAGATTGCAATGTTGCCACAGGGTTCATGGATGGTAGCACCATTTAAAGAGAATGAGTATCTTGTTGCAAACTGTGATGTAGCTGTACTTCCAAAGGATGCTACTACAGGCAAGAGAGTAAGTCTTTATAACGGTCTTGGTTGGGCTGCAAGTGCAAATACTAAGAATCCTGAAGGTGCTTGGAAGCTTATTGAGTGGTTCTCAACAAAGGAGAATCAGGAAAAACAGGCAGAACTTGGTGTAACAATGGCGGCATATGAGGGTGTATCTGATTTGTGGAAGAATAATACAGATAAATTCAATCTTCAAGCATATTTAACAATGTTAAATGACAGTGATCTTGTAATTAGACCGCACTCAAGAGCAACAGTAGTTTGGGAAAACCAAAATTCAGCTAATCTTGTAGAGGCTTGGAGTAATAAGGTAAGCATAGACGAAGCATGTAAGAAGGCTGCAACTGATATGAATGAGCTATTGTCACAGGAATAATTGTTGTAATTTATTCGAAGCTGCTACATTTTGTAGCAGCTTTTTTATAAAGGAGAGTGTATGAGCAAACTGAGAATGTCACCGAGGCAAAAGAGTGAACTAAGATGGGGATGGGCATTTATGTTTCCGACAGTTCTAGGACTATTGGTACTTAATATATATCCTACAATAAGAACAATATATCAAAGCTTTTTCAAAACCGGAGATTTCGGAAAGGGAAATAAGTTCGTAGGTTTTGGAAATTATATAAAGCTTTTTAAAGGCACTGAAATATGGCAGGCAATTATAAATACATTTAAATATGCAATAGTGGAGGTTCCATTTTCTATAGCAATCGCTTTGGTACTTGCAGTATTTTTGAATGGTAAAATAAAGGGTAGAGGAATTTATCGTACTATTTTCTTCTTGCCTATGGTTGCAGCACCTGCAGCAGTGGCCATGGTTTGGAGATGGCTTTATAACTCTGAGTTTGGACTTATAAATAACATTTTTCATTCAAAAGTTAACTGGATTTCAAATCCTAATATAGCTGTATATTCTATTGCGGTTATAGGTATATGGTCAATTATTGGCTACAATATGATTTTGTTTATTTCAGGTTTACAGGAAATACCGGCTGATTATTATGAGGCATCAAGCCTTGACGGTGCTAGTGGAATACATCAATTTTTTAATATTACGATACCATTGCTTTCACCTACTATATTCTTTGTAACAATTACTAGAGTGATAGGTGGCTTCATGGTATTTGACCTTATATATATGGTAATGGATAGGAACAATCCGGCACTTCCAAAAACTCAATCATTAGTATTTTTATTCTATCAATATGCTTTTAGAAATCAGGATAAGGGTATGGGAGCAGCAGTTGTGGTAGTTCTTTTGTTGATTGTTATAATTATTACAGTATTACAAATGTTGGCACAGAAAAAATGGGTTCATTATAACTAGGAGGAAATATGAAATTAAATAAACTTTTAATTCATGTGATACTGATCATTGTATCCATAACTATGATTGTTCCCTTTGCATGGATGGCACTCACAGCTTTTAAAACAGTGACAGAGTCTACCAGCGTGAATCCATTTACAATACTTCCATCAAAATGGATCACATCAAATTTCACTGAAGTCATCAATAATATGGACTTTATTAAATTGTATTTAAATACATTATTGCTGATAGTTGGTAGAGTATTTTTCGCTGTAATGACTTCAACCATAGCGGGTTATGCTTTGGCAAGGCTTGAATTTCCGGGCAAGACTATATGCTTCGGTCTTGTACTGTTCCAGATGATGGTTCCCGGTCAGATATTTATAATACCACAGTATCTTATGGTAAGTAAGCTTGGAATGCTGGATACTATTTTTGCTTTAATTTTTCCGGGACTTGTATCAGCATTTGGAACATTCCTACTTAGACAGACATTTATGTCTCTACCTAGAGATTTGGAAGAGGCGGCAAGAATAGACGGATGTAATATAGGACAGACATTTTTACTTATAATGATGCCACTTGTGCGTTCAGGAATGATTGCACTTGGAATTTTTACAGCTGTGTTTGCATATAAAGATTTGATGTGGCCAATGATTGTAAACAAGAATGTTATGCCTCTATCAGCAGCACTTGCTAAGATGCAGGGACAGTATACGAATAACTATCCACAGCTGATGGCAGCTTCATTACTTGCGTGTATTCCTATGATCATTCTATATCTAATATTCCAGAAGCAGTTTGTAGAAGGTATAGCAACGTCAGGGGGAAAATTATAATATTAAGAGGTGTTTATGTCTATTAAATTAAACGGTAATTTAATTACTCTTTCAACAAAGAATACATCATATCAGATGAAAATTGATGATTTAGGTTATCTTTTCCACACATGGTATGGTGAAAGAATAGAAGACAGCGACGATATGTCTTATCGCATTAGCAGTATAGACAGAGGGTTTAGTGGAAATCCGTATGAGACAATGGATAGAAGTTACTCTTTGGATGTATATCCACAGGAATATCCTACTTTTGGAAGTGGAGATTACAGAGCTGATTGTATTCAGGTAATAAATCCTGACGGTACAAATATAGTGGAATTAAAATATGATTCCTATGAAATAAAAAAGGGAAAATACGACTTGCCGGGACTTCCGGCTTTTTTCTGGAATGAAGAAGAGGGTGAGAGTCTTAAAGTAAACCTTATAGATAAGGTAAGCGGAGTAAGAGTAGAGCTTTTGTATGGTGTACTTGAAAAATATGATATTATCACAAGAGCGGTTAAGATAGTAAATACATCTGTAAATGAACTCAAAATAGAAAAGGCACTTTCAGCATGTATAGATATGGTGGACGGTGATTTTGATCTTATACATTTCCATGGAAAGCATGCTATGGAAAGAGAGTTTGAGAGAAGCCCGCTGTTACACGGAAAGATGGTACTTGAAAGCAAGAGAGGTACATCAAGCCATCAACAAAATCCGTTTGCAATACTTGCAAAAAAGGATGCTACTGAAACATTTGGTGAATGTGTGGGTTTTGCATTTGTATATAGCGGTTCATTTATAATTGAAGCTGAGATAGATCAGGTAAATCAGACAAGACTTGTAGTAGGGCTTCACCCTGAGCAGTTTGAATACATTTTGAATGCAGGTGAGGAACTTGTACTTCCTGAGGTGGCATTTACATATTCAAATGCCGGATTTGAGAAAATGACACATTCATTCCATGATGCTGTAAGACAAAACCTGCAACAGGGTAAGTTTGTACATACACATAGACCTATACTTATAAACAACTGGGAAGCTACTTATTTTGATTTTAATGCGGATAAGATCTTTGATATCGCATCAAAGGCAAAGAGTCTTGGAATAGAGCTTTTGGTTATGGATGACGGATGGTTTGGAGAAAGATATGATGATGCAAGAGGACTTGGAGACTGGTATGTAAACGAAGAGAAACTTGGTTCATCATTAAAGGAATTGGTGGATCGTATCAATGCTATAGATATGAAATTCGGCATCTGGTTTGAGCCTGAAATGATAAATGAGGATACAAGACTTTATAGAGAGCATCCGGATTTTATGATCAGAGTACCGAACAGAAAGGGAGTAAAGGGCAGAGAACAGTTTATTCTTGACTTTACCAGAAAAGATGTTAGAGATTATATTAAAGATATGATGGTAAAAATTCTGGATAATGCAAATATTGAGTATATCAAATGGGATATGAACAGAAGCTTGTCTGCGGTATATTCAGCAAAACTTCCTGTAAAAAATATGGGAGAGTTCCATTACAGATATGTTCTCGGTCTTTATGATTTACTTGGTGAACTTACAAAGAAGTATCCGAATATTATGTTTGAGGGCTGTTCAGGTGGTGGCGGAAGATATGATCTTGGTATGCTTTACTACCATCCTCAAATCTGGCTAAGTGATGATACTGATGCTATTGAAAGATTGAAAATACAGTATGGAAGTTCATTTGCATATCCAATAGGAAGTGCAGGTGCACATGTGTCAGCATCACCTAATCATCAAACTACAAGGAAAACACCTTTTGAAACCAGAGCTACTGTAGCTATGGCCGGTACTTTCGGATATGAGCTTGATTTAAATAAGGTATCAGAAAAAGAGCAGGAGCAGGTAAAGTCTCAGGTTAAGGATTATATAAAATATGATGAGCTGATTCATGAGGGTGATTACTACAGAATCACAAGTCCATATGATAAATCAAGAGTTACTGCTTGGCAGGTTCTCTCAAAGGATAAAAAATTCGGACTTTTAAGTGCTGTGGTACAAGCTGTAGAGGCAAATGAGTCAAATATTTATATTTATCCAAGAGGTCTTGAGAGCGAAGCTTATTATGAGATAGCAGGTGAAAAGAGACGAGGAAAAGTCTGGATGAAAGGTGGGGTTTTAATTCCGAGAATTAAAGAAGAGTACGAGTCATTCAGATTTGAAATAAAAAGAGTTTAGTAATGAAAAAAGGGGCTGTCGGGAAATGATAGTCATAAGAAAGGGAGGTGTGACTCAAAACGAGTCACACCTCCCTAAGTTTTTACATAAAAAAAGATGGCTAACGATAACCATCTTTCTCCGTTACATGTTATAATGTAACTATGCTCACAGTTAATTATTATAACGACTTTTTTGAAATAGGTCAACAGAAAATCAACTTTAGCTTCTATGAATATAAGCCATAAATGATAAAGTCCTAGTATACCACAAATAAAAATGTCCCACTTATGGTAGAATACTATTTTGTATATTCTAACACTAGGAGGAACTGACTTATCAGAAAGGTTATTTTATCAATGGATGAACAAAGAAAGTATGATGTTATCAAAGGTCTGGTGGATCACCCAGATACAGCCAATAAGGATAGAGCCGCTCTTATCCTAGGATGCACCAAAAGGCATATAAACCGTATGATACAGGGTTATATTAAATATGGTAAGGCATTCTTTATTCATGGTAACAGAGGCAAAAAGCCGGCTACCACTATCTGTCCTGATATCAGAAGTCAGGTTCTTGATCTATACAGAACTAAATACTACGAGGCTAACTTTGAACACTATACAGAGCTTCTAAAAAAGCATGAAGGCATAAGCATCTCTTCTTCCTCTGTAATGAGTATTTTGGAGTCAGAGTACATTCTATCTCCAAAGGCTACAAAAGCTAAGCGTAGACGCATTAAGCAAACTCTCAGAGCTAAGAAGGAAGCTGCAACATCAAAAAGGGAATTATCACAGATACAAGCTAACTTAGTAGCAGTTGAAGATGCTCACAGTCGTCGTCCAAGATGTGCTTATTTTGGTGAATTGCTTCAGATGGATGCTACCCCTTATGAATGGGTGCCGGGGCAGATATGGCATCTACATTTGGCTATTGATGATGCCTCAGGTGTTGTCACAGGTGCCTGGTTTGACACTCAGGAGACTCTTAATGGATACTACCATGTATTTGAGCAGATTCTTACTGATTATGGTATTCCTTATAAGTTTCTTACTGATAAACGAACTGTATTTACTTACAAGAAAAAAGGTGCCTTATCTGACGACAAAGACACCTATACACAGTTTGCATACGCCTGTAAGCAACTTGGCACACAGCTTGAATCAAGCAGCGTACCACAGGCTAAAGGACGTATAGAACGATTGAATCAGACTTTACAGTCACGCCTGCCTATTGAGTTTAGACTCGCAGGCGTAACCGATATCCATAAAGCCAATGAATTCATTTACCACTACATAAAAGAATTCAATGAGAAGTTCGCACTTCCACTTTATGGTATCAAATCTGTCTTTGAAACGCAACCATCTAAAGAAAAAATAAATCTTACTTTGGCGGTTTTAACTGAGAGAACTGTTGATGCCGGACATGCGATTCAATTCGAGAAGAAATTTTATAAGATGATAGATAATAAAGGATTGCAGACCCATTATCGAAAAGGTACCAAGGTTATGCTTATCAAGGCATTTGATAAGTCTATGTTTGCGTGCGTAAATGACAAAGATATTTATGCACTAGAAGAAATACCGGCTCATGAGCATAAATCTAAGGACTTGGACGCTGACTACAAACAGCCAAAGCCTAGAAAGCCTTATATACCTCCAATGAACCATCCTTGGAGATTGGATGCCTTTAATAAATTCGCACACTCACAGCCACACAGAATTGAAGAAGACATAAAAAGTGCATAATAAAAGCCCCTTTGTGGGGGCTTATAAATTAATTATTTTGGGACATAATCATTTATGCTTGACACAGAAAATCAACTTTAGCTTCTATGAATTGAGTTTACCCGATGACGATCCAGTCTATACCCTAAAAAAAGTTATGGAGGATTTAGATTTTTCCGGACTATTAGCCAATTGTTCGGACAAGGGAAGAACAGGGTACAACCCGATCATGATGTATGCAGTTATTACTTATGCAAATATGCGTGGAATACGCTCTATTGATCGTATTGTGGATTTATGTGAAAGAGATATTGCTTTTATCTGGCTTACTCAAGGGAGGAAGCCTAAAAGAGATGCTTTTTATGAATTTAAAAGTAAGAAACTTACTTCAGATATTTTGGATGACTTAAACTATCAGTTTATGAGACGATTACAAAAAGAAGGATTTGTTACATTAAAAGAATTGTTCATTGATGGAACAAAAATAGAAGCTAATGCTAATCGTTATACTTTTGTATGGCGTGGAAGCATTAATTATCATCTTGCAGGTCTTCTGGATTCTATTGATAAGCTTTATTCAGACTATAATTCTTTTTTACAAGATAATGGATTTGGTGAAAAGTACGAGCTTGGAAATGCACAAATGTTTGTGATTGACGGAATTGATAGAGTTAGAGATATTATTGAAAAGAACAGAAAAAGAAAGATTACGAAACATAAAAAGCTATCTAATAACCGTATTATAGAGATTGATAACTGCTCGCCTATTGAAATACTTAAGCTTCAGAAAAACCTTATGACTATTGCTGACGGAGAAGGTATTGTATTTGTTAACGGAAAGGGTAAGAGAAAGCCAAAGCTTCAACAATTCTATGAAGAACTTGAACATTGTGGACAGCGATTAATGCACTATAAAGAATGTTTTGAGATTATGGGGAAAGATAGAAACAGCTATTCCAAAACTGATTTGGAAGCAACCTTTATGCGAATGAAGGAAGATCATATGCTTAATGGGCAGCTAAAGCCTGCATACAATGTACAGATAGCGGTAGAGAATTATTTTATTGTACATAGTTATGTAAGTAATGATCGTACAGATTATAATACATTAATTCCGGTCCTTGAAAAGCATAAGGAAGCATTCGGAGAAGTACTTGAAGAAGTGACGGCAGACAGCGGTTATTGTAGTGAGAAAAATCTCTTATATCTAAAAGAAAATAAGATAGATAGTTATATAAAACTACAGGATCATGAAAAACGAAAAACAAGAGCATACAGTAAAGATATAGGTAAATACTACAACATGAAGACAATGGTATTTGAAGATGAGCAAGTCTATATCTGTCATGACGGCCGTGAACTGAGACATATCAACACAGAAAAGAAAGAACAGAATGGTTATACACAAACATATGAAGTATATGGATGTTCAGACTGTAGTGGATGTGAACATAAGTCTAAATGTTTATACAAGTATAATCCTGATAAAGATATTGATAAGAATAAAGTAATGAAGATCAATGAAGTATGGGAAGAGCTCCGAGAGAAGTCACATGCTAACATACAGAGTGAAAAAGGTATTCTGAAACGACAGATACGCTCTATTCAAACAGAAGGTCATTTTGGAGATATTAAAGAGAATGAAGATTTCCGACGCTTTAACTATCGTACTTCAGATAAGGTTTATAAAGAATTTATGCTTTTTGCAATAGGAAGAAATATAAATAAATATCATCGTTTTCTCTATGCCAAACTAAAGAAATTTGAAGGAAAACTACAGGAGAAAACAGCATAGTAAAAAATGCAAAAGCAAAATTTCAGCCAAGGGGGTTTTATGCCCCAAAATAGCCAGTATTATAGAAAAGTAAAATATCCTGACAAAGTCGCAAAGCCAAAACACCTTGTATTTGTCAGGATATTTCTATTTCGTTCTGTAGGGATTAAAATTCAGTATTTCCCGACAGCCTCTTTTTAGTATTAAACTTTAAGTTTTTCACTTAGCCATATGCACAGATTACTATATCTGCTTTCAAGATTTTCGTGATGTCCGTAATTATCAAATACAGAGGTAACATCCATAATCTTTTCTTTAATTATACTGTGTAAATCTGTAGCAATCTTTGGAGCATTTTCTAAAATATTATTATGTTTATCTCCCTCATTTTTTCCGTTCAGCAAATAAACGGAAGCTTTTTTATTTTTAAAATCTGTATCTTTACAGTATTTTATAAAATTCGGATACCAGAATGAACCGCAAAGTGAGAACACTATACCCGGAATATCAACGGTTGAAAGAGAATATACAGCAGCCAGCCCACCAAGAGAATATCCGCCATAGACAATTCTTTCATGATCTATATTGTATTCAGACAAAACTTCAGGCAAAAAAGTTTCAAAAACCAGTCTGTGATATTTATCTGCACTTCCGCCGAAATCGGGTATACCGGGTCTTATATTTTTGGCGGGATAAGGTGTAAAAGCGTCCAATCTGTTTACAGCTTTCAGTCCGATAATTATCGCCTTATCTTTTAAAGCATTTAAGCGAAATATTTCACCGTCATTTAAAAGTATAAGCGGATAACTCTTCGTTTTATCATAATTTTTTGGCAAGTTTAGTTCAGTCTTAAACATTTTATTTATTCAGGAAGGTATTTATATCTTCCAGTGCTTTAATAGAAGATGCACCGTAGTCCATAAACTCATCATATGAAATAGTCATGATTTTGTCATTTGCTATGGCAGGTACATCACTTAAAACAGAATTATTCTTCATAAGCTCCACGGCATTTGTATCCATCTCTTTATTTCTGTCGCTTGTAACATAGATGATTACTTCAGGTGCCATTGTGACAAGATTTTCAAGTGTCAAATCTGAAGTTCCTGTTGCAACATTTGTGTATCCCAATGTATTCAGTATACTTTCCTGTAGTGCAGATTTGTAAGCACCAAAGGTTGAATCATTGTATGCACACATAATGAGAGCATTTTTTAATTCGCCGGAATTGTTATTATCTGAAGTTACTACAGCACTGACTTTTTTCTCAAGTTCATCGGCATATGTATTTGCTTTTTCCTGAACATTGAAGATTATTCCTATATTCCTTATATCTTCAATAACATTTTCAAGGCTTTGCTTCATATTGGAAACAGATGATTTTTGAGTATATACAGGTATACCGTTCTCATTCCAGGAGTCAATTGTTCCCAAAGATTTATCTGAAAACATCATATTTCTTCCTATTATGATGTCAGGGTTATTGGATAAAACAACCTCTTTTGATACACTCTTTTTATCACCGATATGGGGTATGGCGGAAATAGCGGCAGCATAATCATCTGTGATTTCATTGTCGGGGTTTAACATACCTACGATTTTATCCTGTAATCCGAGGTCAATAAGTATTTCTGTAGATGAGAGATTATTGGTTATTATTCGCTCAGGAGATTTTTCAAATACCTGAGTGATTTCTTTACCGTCAGCATCATAAGTTGTAATGCTGACAGGATAAACAGTTTCAGAAGACTTCTTTTCATCCGCGGTTGAACTTTCGGCAAGTGAAGTACTTTCCGCTACAGTTGTTTGTGCAAGAGTAGAATTTGCAGAGCTGTTATCTGTGGTGCTTGCACATCCTATGAGTGCAAGTGAAATAAATGTACCTATGGCTATATTAAATATTTTTTTCATTTTAATTCCTTTCATATTAAATATATTCTATCAAGGCTTGATTATCATCTGCCCATGATATTTTGCAATCGATGTCGTATACATCTTTCATGGATTTGTTTGTTATAGTTGATTTTGGACTGCCTTCGTACCTTACCTCACCCCCTTTCATAAGATAAATATGATCGGAATACTTACATGCCAATTGAATATCATGAAGTACTGCAAGCACATTAATATTTAAATCCTTTATAATTTGAAGAATTTCAATTTTATATTTTATATCCAAATGATTTGTAGGCTCATCAAGAAGAAGCAAAGAGGGGTTTTGGGCTATAGCGCGGGCAAGTGCCACACGTTGTTTTTCACCTCCTGAAAGTGAGAGATATGATCGCTCTGATTTATCGAGCATACCCACTTTTCTCAAAGCGTCTTCCACGATATCATAGTCTTTTTGTCTTTCCGTTTGCATAAATCCTATATGAGGTGTTCTTCCAAGCATGACCATATCTTTTACATTACAATCAAAATTTATTTCATTAAACTGTGCAACTACAGCCATTTCCTTTGCCGAATCTTTCAAACGAATATGCTCTATATTTTTATTATTCAATAAGATGATGCCGGAGGACGGTTTTAAAATTCTATATATAGTTTTTAATAATGTGGTTTTACCGCAACCGTTTGGTCCGAGTATCGAATAAAATTTATTTCCGCTTATCCCTATGGAAACATTGTTTAATATGATCTTATCTTTTATAGAATATGATATATCAGTGCATTTTAAGTCCATTTATCTTTGTCCCCCTCTTTGATTTTTTACGACTATATAAATAAAGAAAGGCCCACCAACTAAAGAAGTAAATATTCCTATCGGTAATTCCGCTTTGTCAATAAGACATCTGGCAAGAATATCAGACCAGAGTATAAATAAGCTACCGAGTAGGGTTGAGAGTGGGAGTATCTTTTTATGGTCTGTACCTACAAGGATTCTTGATATATGAGGTGTAATTAAACCTACAAAACCTATTATTCCGCATTTCGATACCAAAATTCCTGTAATCATAGAAATAAATATCATATAAATAAATCTGTACTTATGTAAATTTATTCCAAGCGTAACAGCGACCTCATCACCCATAAGCATGGCATTTAAAACTCTGTATTGTGAGAAAAAGAAAATAAAGGATATTACAATAACAGCGATAAGCAGTTCGGTATCTTCCCATGAAGCACTTGCAAGAGATCCCATGGTCCAGAATTTTATTGTCATCATACTGTCTGAATTGGCACCTATAGATATTATGAAGTTTGAAAAAGCGCTGAATAAGGCGTTTACAACAGCTCCGGACAGTATTAGACTTGTAGTTGTTATTTTCTTACCTATCGAAGCAATAAAAAGAACCACAGCTGTTGATATAATAGAACCCGAAAATGCTCCTATTCCGGTCAGAGATTTTAAACCAAGTATAATAAAAAAAGTGGCTCCAAATGTTGCACCGGCTGAAATTCCTAATATGTATGGCTCTGATATGGGATTGTTAGCGGTAGTTTGCATTATCGTTCCGCAAATAGCCAAACCCGCTCCTACAAAAATTCCCATTATTACTCTTGGTACTCTCATATTCAATACAATTGCAATAGTGGATTTGGATAAATCATCTATATTTTGAGTGCCTGATACACTATTTAAAAGTATATTGAATGTATCCTTTAAAGATATTCTTACCGCTCCGAGTGAAATACCTATAAGTACGGAGAGCAGTAAGGCTATAAACAGGACTGTAAGTAAGATTATAAACTTAAAGTCCTTTTTAGTTTTCGACATAGATTTATAAAACCTTTCATTTAATACAAGGTTAGTTTTACCTAACAAAGATATTATAATTGAAATTCTAAAAATTAGAATATAGAATAATATAAAGATATGGATTATTATTAAAAATATAGTCCATAAAAGGAGGAGGCATGAAGGATACAAAATTTTTATTGGATTGCCAAAGAGAGTACAGCAGCAGAAAATATTTGATTACAGGTATTTCACTGCAGGAAAAGGAAAAGGGTAAGCATATTTCATATGATACTACTCATAGCGCATTTATATATACTCTGGAAGGTGAGGCGGAGATTTATTTTAATGATAAAAGTTTTACCGCTACGCCGAATGTAGTAGTTCATGGGGCAAAAAATCAAAAGATATCATTTGATATCAGGTCGAATGAACCATTTGTACATTTGAATATATATTATGATCCGGAGATGCCATGGCACGGATACAGTGATATTATGAACTCAGTATATGAAATTTCAAACTTCAGGCAGGAAGTTTCTATTGAGTTGCTATCAAAATTGAAAGCAAGTGTGGAGAGGTCAAGCTTTGACGATCAGGTACACAATAATATGATAGCTCAACAACTTATTCTAAGTTCGTTCGGCTATTCTATGATAAATAAAGAGATATTACAGATAGAAAAAGCCGTGGAACTTATGGAAAAATCCTATAATAAAAATTTACGACTTGAAGATCTGGCCGATATTGCAGGTATGAACAAGGCTCATTTCTCGTATACATTTAATAAGATTTACCATATAAGACCTATAGATTATCTTATAAGATTACGCCTCAGAAAGGCTGTAAATCTACTGTTATCAGGCATGTCTGTAACAGAAACCGCTATAAATGTAGGATATCGTGATCCGTTGTACTTCAGTAGATTATATAAAAAATATTTTGGTATACCGCCAAGTCAAACATTGAAAAAATAAGAGAAGATAATGCTTATTATCGAATACATAAATAAAAAAAAGTTTATTTATTTAAAAAATTATGCTATAATCTATGTAAAACATTGTTAAAAAATGTGAATAAGCTTAATGTATATTTTCTTGAGAGAATATATATCTAAATTTTTTTTTGGTAAAAATAGCATTTAAGTCTCAACTTTAAAATCAAAAGAAAAATGCTGTTGATTCCAAACAGGATTTGCTAACAATTTATATATGCCGAGATTTTATTAAATAAAATAAGCAACGTATTTAAACGGCATATAAATACATCGTGGAGGGAATTTTAATGTACAGTTTTACAGTAAATGGTAAATTAGTTGAAACTGAAAAAGAAGTGTCACTGCTTAGATTTTTGCGTGACGATTTGAAGCTCAAATCTATTAAGGACGGTTGTAGTCAGGGAGCATGTGGTACTTGTACTATTATAATTGACGGTAAGGCAACAAGAGCCTGCGTTATGACTACAAAAAGAGCTGAAGGCATGAATATCGTTTCAGTTGAGGGATTGAGCGATTTTGAAAAAGAAGCGTTTGTTTATGCATTCGGTTCAAAGGGTGCTGTACAGTGTGGATTCTGTATTCCGGGTATGGTTATGTCAGGAAAAGCTCTTATCGACAGAAATCCTAATCCTACAGAAAATGATATCAAAGAGGCTATAAAGGGAAATGTCTGCAGATGTACAGGATACAAGAAGATTATTGAGGGTATCGACCTTGCGGCTCAGATACTCAGAGGCGATAAGAAGATCGACGAAGAGCTTGAAAAAGGTGATGATTTCGGTGTAGGTTCAAATGCATTCAGAATCGATGTAAGAGATAAGGTTCTTGGTATCGGTGAATATGTTGATGATATGGAGCTTAAAGATATGCTTCATGTTTCAGCAGTAAGAACAAAATACCCTAGAGCAAGAGTGCTTGATATCGACTTCTCAGAGGCTTTGGCACTTGAAGGTGTAGTTGCGGTATATACAGCAGAGGATGTACCTAACAATAAGGTAGGACATATTCAGCAGGACTGGGATGTAATGATTGCAAAGGGCGACGTTACAAGATGCATGGGTGATGCTATTTGTCTTGTAGTTGCTGAGAGTGAAGAAATACTAAAGAAGGCTAAGGCGCTTGTTAAGGTTGAATACGAGGTGCTTGAGCCTGTAAGAAATATAACAGAGGCTATGGCCGAGGGTGCGGGAAAAGTACATCCAAACGGTAACCTTTGTCAGTCAAGACATGTTAAAAGAGGTGATGCAAAGGAAGCGATTGCAAATTCAAAGTATACAATTACAGAGACTTTTGATACACCTTTCACAGAGCATGCATTCCTTGAGCCTGAGTGTGCAATAGCTCTTCCATATAAGGACGGTGTAAAGATCTACTCTACAGACCAGAGTGTATTCGATACAAGAAAAGAAGTGGCTATAATGTTTGGTTGGGATCCAAGCAAGGTAGTTGTTGAGAATAAGCTTGTAGGTGGCGGATTCGGTGGTAAAGAGGACGTTTCGGTTCAGCATATAGCTGCACTTTGTGCATATAAGCTTGGTAGAACAGTAAAGGCTAAGTTTAGCAGAGACGAGTCACTTGCTTTCCATCCAAAGCGTCATGCAATGCATGGAACATTTACTCTCGGTTGTGATGAAAACGGTATATTCACAGGACTTGACTGTGATATCTATTTTGATACAGGAGCTTATGCATCTCTTTGCGGACCTGTACTTGAGCGTGCATGTACTCATGCGGTTGGACCATATTGCTATCAGAACCATGATATAAGAGGATTCGGATACTATACAAATAATCCTCCTGCAGGAGCGTTTAGAGGATTCGGAGTGTGCCAGAGTGAGTTTGCACTTGAGTCCATTATAGATTTGCTTGCAGAAAAGGTTGGAATATCACCTTGGGAAATCAGATACAGAAATGCTATCGAACCGGGTAAGGTATTGCCTAACGGACAGATAGCAGACTGTTCAACAGCTCTTAAAGAGACTTTGGAAGCTGTAAAAGAGGCTTATGAAGCTAACTATCCAAATGTAGGTTTGGCATGTGCTATGAAGAATGCCGGTGTAGGTGTTGGACTTCCTGATACAGGTCGTGCAAAACTTGTTGTTAATGACGGTGTTATAGAGATATACTGCGGTGCTTCAGATATCGGTCAGGGTTGTGCAACAATATTTATACAGATGGCGGCGGAAACTTTGAACTTGCCTAAGTCCAAGTTTAAAAATATGGGATGTAACTCTGAACTTGATCCTGACTCAGGTACTACATCAGGATCAAGACAGACTCTTATAAGTGGTGAGGCTATAAGAAGAGTTTCACTTGAACTTAAAAAGGACCTTGATGCTGCAGGTGGGGATTTAAATAAGCTTAACGGCAAGGACTACTATGCAGAATACTTTGAGCCTACAGATAAGCTTGGAGCAGACGTACCGTTCCCTAAATCTCATGTTGCATACGGATTTGCTACACATCTTGTTGTACTTGATGAGGATGGTAAGGTTAAGAAGGTTTATGCGGCTCATGACTCAGGAAAGGTAGTAAACCCGATTTCTATTCAGGGTCAGATAGAGGGTGGAGTGCTTATGTCACTTGGATATGCACTTACTGAGGACTTTAAGTTACAGGATTGTGTACCTAAGTCAAAGTACGGTACACTTGGGCTTATGAGAGCTACAGATATACCTGAGATTGAGGCAATATATGTAGAGAAGGAAGAGCTTCTTGGTGTAGCATACGGTTCAAAGGGTATCGGTGAGATTGCAACAATTCCTACAGCTCCTGCTGTACAGAATGCGTACTACAAGAGAGACGGTAAATTAAGACCGAAATTACCTATGGATGATACATATTATACAAATAAGAAGAAAAAATAAATAAAGTTGTATTGAAATCGGGAGATGGCATATGCCTCTCCTGATTTTTTATGCCCAATTTAAAAATAATAAACAGCTGTTGAAAAAAATCAAAGATGTGATATAATAGCGAAATAATAGTCATATGTCTATAAACAAACATAAGTTAAATAATATAGACTGTGATAATCATAATTTTAAAAAGCAGATTATGATTTGTATATCAACTAAGTTGGTTGTAGCAGTTACTTTACAGGATAGGAGATAGGAGAATGTTTGAGAAGATTGCTTCATTTATAGTAAATAAAAGAAAAGCTTTTCTGGTATTTTTTATTCTTGCCACAGTATTTGGAGTATTTAGTTCATCATGGGTGAAGGTAAGTGAGAAATTATCTGACTATTTACCTCAGACTTCCGAGACAAAGCAAGGACTTGATATAATGGAGGAAAGCTTTACGACTTTTGGAACTGCAAAAGTCATGGTTTACAATGTGGATTATGACAGAGCTTTGGAAGTTTCAAAAGAAATGGAGGAGATCAAGGGGGTTTCCAGAGTTGATTTTTATGATAAGACTGATGATGATTATGAAAATAAGGATATTGAAGATTATTATAAAGATTTTTCAGCATTATATACTATAAGCTTTGATGATGTTGAAGATTCAAAATTAGTACAGGAGGCTATAGTTAAGGTGAGAGAATTGGTCTCACCTTATGACAATGTGGTTTATACAACCATTGATAAGGATGACGCTAAAAATTTGAACGAGGATATGAAGGTCATATTTGTCCTTGTAATAATCATAATAATAGCTGTATTATTGTTTACTTCACAAACTTATATGGAAATAATGATTTTCATGCTGACTTTTGGAGTGGCAATCGTTTTAAATATTGGTACCAATTTTATATTTGGAAGGATTTCCTTTGTAACAAAGGCTGTAGGAGTAGTATTGCAGCTTGCACTTGCTATTGATTATGCAATAATACTCTTTCATAGATTTATGGAGGAAAGGAAGGAACATAAACCAAAGCATGCTCTTATAAAAGCACTTGCAAAGGCTATACCTGAAATATCTTCAAGTTCACTTACAACAATGGCAGGTATGGTGGCACTGATGACTATGCAGTTTCAGATAGGTATGGATTTGGGACAGGTATTACTTAAATCTATCATATTCAGTATGTTGGCAGTATTTGCATTTATGCCCGCCCTTATAATGATGTTTGAAAAACAGATTGAAAAATCTATGCATCAAAACTTTGTCCCCAATATAGAATCGATAGGTATGGGAATAATAAAACTCAAAAGAATAATACTTCCTCTGTTTGTGGTTCTTATCGCAGGTGGAATTATACTTTCAAATAAAACAGGATATATATTTGATGTAAACTCTATAGAGTCTGATAAAAAGACTGAATATTTGGATGCAAAAGAAAGAATAGAGGAGCAGTTTGGGAAAAGCAATATAATGGCAATAGTAATTCCAAAGGAGGATTACTTGCGTGAGGCTGCACTTTTAAATGAAGTATCAACTATTCAGGGAGTGAAGAGTGTTACAGGTCTTGCCAATATTGAGGTAGGCAATAATGGTGAATATGTGCTTACTGATAGTTTAAATCCAAGAGAGCTTGCAGAGGTTGCAGATGTGGATGTGGACCTTGTAAAGGCGGCATATCGTTTCTATGCATTGAAAAATGAGCAATACGGTGCATTCATGAACAGTATTGACAGCTATAAAATACCTATAATAAATATGGTGGACTTCTTATATGAACAGATTGAAGATGGAGGTTTGGATATAGATGAAGATACTATAAGTGATATAGAGGATATACATAAGAGTATAACTGATGCAAGAAAGCAGCTGGAAAGTGAGAAATACTCTAGAATCTTACTTATATGGGATAAGCCTCTTGAGGGAAAAGATACTTTTGAAAGTATAGATACAGTAAGAAATATTGCAGTAAAGTACTATGATGAAGCATATGTGGTGGGAGACAGTTCAAGCGATTATGATATAAGTAAGTCATTTGGTGGTGATAATTTAAGAATAAGTATAATAACTGCACTTTTAGTAGGTGTTATATTGTTATTTACATTCCAAAATGCCGCATTGCCTTTTATATTGGTTCTCACTATACAGGGAAGTATATGGATAAACTTCAGTTTGCCATATCTTACAGGTGAGAATATGTTCTTCCTAAGTTATTTGATAGTAAGTTCGATACAGATGGGAGCGACAATTGACTATGCTATTGTAATAACCAGTAGGTATCTGGCTTTGAGAGAAGAAATTTCAGATAGAGATACAGTTATATCAAGAACTTTAAATGAAGCATTTCCTACAATAATTACATCAGGAAGTATTATGGCGGCTTCAGGATTTGTAATAGGGAATATAACATCAAACCCGACAATTTCATCTCTTGGAAAGACATTGGGAAAGGGTGTTGTTATATCAATGCTGATGGTAATGGTTGTTTTACCGGTATTGCTCTATACTTTTGATTTTATTATTGATAAAACATCATTTTCAAGAAAAATAAATGAGGAGGAGAATAAGAGAGAAGATGAAGAAGAAAATAGCATTATTACTGAGCCTTAGCTTAATAATTGGAAATATTTTGCCTGTATATGCAACTGGAAATACAGCACAAAGCACATCAGATATTATTAATATTGGTAGTGCTGATGAACTTCTAAACCTTGTAAAAGGTTCAACAGTTGAAAACTACACATTAAATAAGACCTATGTTTTGACAAATGATATTGATTTATCTGATAAGGATTTTAAGCCTATTTCAATATTCTCCGGTACTCTTGATGGTGGTGGCTATACAGTAAAGGGGCTTAATATAAGTGAAAAAAGTACCGGTGCCGGACTCATAAGTGTTTTGGGACCAAAGGGCAGTATTAAGAATCTTAATATTGAAGGAAATATAAATCCTGAAGGTGGAAAAACTCTTGTAGGTGGAATTGTAGGGACAAATAAAGGTATTATAGAAAATGTCAATTTTGCAGGGTATGTAGCAGCTTATAAAAGAGTGGGAGGTATAGTAGGACTAAATGAGGAAAGTGGTTTTATAATAAATTCAAAAAACTATGCTGTAGTAAATGGAACAAAGATTGTAGGTGGAATATGTGGATTTAATAAGGGCAGTATTATAGGTTCACAAAATCTTGGAAGGATTGCAGGAAACAATGAGAGTGTAATACCTGATGAGGATAAGATGAAAAGTGTACCAAGCATAGATATTGTAAACGCTGTTACAGATGATGTAAAACAGGAAATGATAGGTGGAATAGCCGGCGTTTCAAGTGGAATCATAAGAGATTGTACAAATAGTGAGAAGGTTGGATACCTACATGTAGGATATAAGGTTGGAGGTATAACAGGTTTACAGTCAGGAAGTATAAATAACTGTATAAATGAAGCCTCTATTTTTGGAAGAAAGGATGTCGGAGGTATTGTAGGTGTACTTAAGCCTTACATTGAGGTAGCCTATGAAGGAGATACTTTGGATAGCCTTGAAAGACAAACAGAAACTCTCTCAAAGCTTTTAGATGCTTTTGAGGCTGAGATAGATAAGAATGCCACTATCCTTGAAAATAATGCAGACAGTATTGATGCTAAAAAGAATGAACTTACAGACAGTATAAATGAACAGAGAGATTTTTATAGTAAAGAGGCAGATAATTTTGACGGTGGTTTAAAAGAAAAAAATGATGAGGTAAAAAAGGTAACTGATGAGGTAAATTCCAATGTACTAGATATCGGAGAGAATGTAGGCGATATGAGACATGGATCAAACTATAGGGATATTATTAATGACAGGAATACCAAACTTCAAAATATTGTTGCAGGTATAAAAAATATCAATGAAATTTCAAAAAGAATGAAGAATGATATTAAAGACAAGAAGGAAAGTGCCGACAATATTGCAAGTGATTTTGAAGAACTCAGTTATCAAATAGATGAATTATATTTAAAGTCATCTGACCTGCTGGATTATCTGGATGAAGAAAAGGGAGACTTGAGGCAAAATCTTAATGAATCTTATGATACTGTAAGCGGCAAGAAGGATGAACTTGAAGCTGAAATAAATAAAGCCAGACAGGATCTAAGAAGCAGCAGACAGGATGTAAAGAGCAGTATTGATGGTGTAAGGAATGAAATTGATAATATAAGAGTTACAATACAGGATGGAGGAAACAGATTAAGAGATAAGATTGATGATGGAAAAATTTATTTTGATGTATCAGTTAATCCACCTAAGGAATATACCTATGGAAAACTGGAAAATTCTGTAAACAGAGCAATCATAAATGGTGATATAAATACTGCAGGTATTGTAGGAAGAGTAGGTATAGATCCGGAAGACAGTATTACAACAGATACAAATCTTAAGGATACGGTGAACAGTAGAGGTAGTACATCTTTGAATTTTTCCAATAATGTATATGCTCTAATACAGTCAAATATAAATGAAGGTGAAGTGAATGTAAAAAATGACTATGCCGGAGGTATAGTGGCAAAAGCTGATTATGGTGCAATTATTGCAAATAAAAATTATGCTGATGTTAATTCACAAAACGGATCATATATAGGAGGAATTGCAGGTTATAGTGAAAATCTTATAAAAGATTCTTATATGCTTGGAGATGTAAGAGGAATGGACTATATAGGAGGAATTGCAGGTATTGCTTGTGATATTACAGGTAATACTGCTATGAGCACTGTAGTTAGCAACAATTTGGCAAGATTTGGAAGTATTGCCGGAGATGTTTTGGAAGACTCCTATATAAAGGATAATAGATATGTGGATGATGGTGTAGGTGCGGTAAATGACATTACTCTTAATGGTGAAGCAAGCATAGTTTCATATGAGGATCTCCTACAGGATGGAAATACACCTGAAGGATTTAAAACTATGAGAGTAAATTACTATGTAGGAGATGATGTTATAAAAACTGTGAATGTTACCTACAATTCATATGTGAGCGGTGCAGATATTCCTAAGGTTCCGGAAATAGAAGGATATAATACATTTTGGGAAAATAAAGATTTAAATAATATAAAGAGAAATATAAATATACATTTGGTGGAAGAAAGGTGGAATAAAAATATATCTGCCAATGCAAATGTAGACGGAAAGGCAATTTTACTTGCAAGTGCATTATTCTATGACGGAACAAGTGTTCAAGTAGAAGAAATTGATGTTACAGGACTGGGGAAAGATGCTGTAAAAGGATATAAATACAGTATTATTCCTGAAGGGAGATATGCTGATGAGGGCATTGAACTTAGAGTTTTAAATGAAGGCAAAAAGGCTAATACAGTGGCTATAAAAACTGATAAGGGTATTGAAAAAATAGCTACAACTAAAGTGGGATCTTATCTCAGCTTTAGAGTTGATAAGCCTCAAGGAGAGTTTGTACTTATAAAAATACATACTGTAAATAAGTATATAATAGTTCTTGCTTTTATTGCAGCAGCCACAGTTATAGGTTTGGGATATACTTACTATAAGAAAAAATGAATCTGACATAGGCCATTTAAGAGAGATATATTTTATAGGCTTTTAAATTTACAATCCTGAAAAGTTTTAATAAAGAGCTGAGATCAGGATTGTAATAAAAAGCCTATGGTAAATTATATAAAAATCCACTTAGTCTGTAGAAATTACTGATATTGAAAATAATGCTCATATTTTAGTATAATAGAAGAAACTATAATATCATAACAGATAGGAAAATATATGAAAAAGAGAGTTGTTATTTTTGGAGATTCAAATACCTGGGGATATGATGCTGTAACAGGAGGTAGATTCAATGAGGAAATCAGATGGCCAATGGTGGCAGCCAAGATTCTTGGAAATGAATATAGAATACTCGAAGAGGGACTTTGTGGCAGAACTACTTGTTTAGAGGATCCTTTTAATGAGGGATTGTCAGGACTGACATATATTTTACCATGTTTACAGACGCATTCCCCTTTAGATATGCTTGTAGTAATGCTTGGTACAAATGATTGCAAACAGAGATTTTCTCTTACAGCTGCAAATATTGCACTCGGAATGAGAAGACTTGTGAAAAAGGCAATGGAAGCTGAGGTTTGGAGAGATAATCCTAATATACTTGTAATTGCACCGGGACCGATACTAAAGGAATGTGAGCTTTCAGAAGTAGGTAAAAACATGGGAGTATGTTCTGATAAATCCTATGAGATTGCAAAGGAGTATGAGCTTATAGCCAAGGAACTTGGAGTAGGATTTTTTGATTCAAGTAAATGCGTTGAAATGAACGATATTGATTTTATGCATTTGACAGCTGATTCACATATAGCACTGGCAAAAGAAGTTAGTGTAATTATAAAAAATACTTTAGAAAATAAGGAGTTGAAGGCATGACTTTGACTCAGCTAAAATATGCTATAGAGGTTGCAAATGCCGGATCTATAAATAAGGCGGCAGGGAATCTTTTTATTACACAGCCAAGCCTTTCTTCAGCTATTGCAGAACTTGAATCAGAAATAGGTATAAAACTTTTTTCAAGAAATAATAGAGGAATATTCTTAACTCCGGCAGGAAATGAATTTGTAGGATATGCCAGACAGGTGGTAGAGCAATTTGATTTGATAGAAGCAAAGTATATATCAAATCAAAAGCTTAAAAAGAAGTTTAGTGTATCAATGCAGCATTATACATTTGCAGTCAGTGCTTTTGTAAACCTTGTAAAGCAGTTTGGTATGGATGAATATGAGTTTGCTGTACATGAGACCAAGACATATGATGTTATAAATGATGTAAAGACCTTTAAAAGCGAAATTGGTATACTATATTTAAATGATTTCAATAAAAATATTTTGACAAAACTTTTTAAAGACTCAAATGTTATATTTACTCCTCTGATGAAGTGTAGCATTTATGTATATTTATATAAGAAACATCCTTTGGCAAACAAGAGCAAAATAAAAATGGAGGAGCTTATGGATTATCCCTGCCTTTCATTTGATCAAGGAGAATATAATTCTTTTTATTTTGCAGAAGAAGTATTGTCTACATATGAATACCATAAGCTTATCAAAGCAAATGACAGGGCTACATTGCTCAATCTAATGGTGGGGTTGAATGGATATACACTTTGTTCAGGTATAATATGCGAGGAATTAAACGGAGATGAGTATATGGCTGTCAAGCTTGATTCTGATGAAAAGATGACTATAGGTTATATCATTAGAAAGGACATTACTATGAGTGAGCTTGGTAAAAAGTATTTGGAAGAGATGTCAAAGTTTCAAGATAAGGTATTGGAATAGGAGAAAAGATGAGATTAGGAGTAATAGGTTTTGGAAATATGGGTTCTGCCATTGCAAAGGGATTTGTATCAAAGAAAGCAATGGATATTACGAATATTGGAGTATTCGACACCTATGATAAGACAAGGGAAAATGCCCATAGAGAGGGATTTAGTATATATAATGATGAAATAGAGCTTATAAAGCATTCAGATGCAGTTTTAATAGCAGTAAAGCCGATACATGCTAAGGTATTGTTTGAAAAGATTGCAAAGGATATTGAGGATAAATTAATTGTATCTATTGTAGCAGGACTTGAGAGCACTACTATAAAGTCATGGATTGGATGTGACAAAAGAGTGCTTAGAATTATGCCAAATACTCCGGCAATAGTAGGCGAGGGAGTGTTTGCTTTGGACAGTGATAGCAATGCAAGAGATGATGAGAAGAAAACTTTAGAAAGTATGTTTTCAGCTATAGGTTTGGTAGAATGGGTGGAGGAAAGGCTCTTTCCAGTAGTAACAGGTCTTTCCGGAGGTGGACCGGCATATGTAGCAATGTTTATAGAAGCTTTGGCAGATGCGGGAGTTCTCCACGGATTGAAGAGAGATGTGGCAATAAAGATGGCTACTAAGACTGTACTTGGAAGTGCAGCACAGATACTTGAAACCGGAATACATCCGGCAGTATTAAAGGATATGGTATGTTCACCTGCAGGTACAACTATAGAAGGTGTAAAGGCGCTTGAGGATTATAGTTTTCGAGCAGGGGTTATTGAAGCCGTAAGTGCAGCTACATTAAAATCAAAGAAATAAAAAATGTCAGCTACTTTTCGTAGCTGACTTATGTTTATTCTTATAATTAATTACCCTTTGTAGCAGCTTCTGCAGCAGATGAAGCCATATTTGCAGCATCATTAGCAAGGCTTGAAGCATCAACACCTGCAGACTCCATAACAGAAGCAGCTTCTGACATACCTGATTCAAGAGCAGAAGAAGCCTCTGAAGCAGCAGACTCTACAGCAGAAGAAGCTTCGTCCTTACCTGCTTCTACACCTGAAGAAGCCTCTGAAGCAGCAGACTCCATAGCAGAAGAAGCCTCTGAAGCAGCAGACTCTACAGCAGAAGAAGCATCAGCTTTTGGTGCACTTGAGCCACAAGCGGTGAAAGCAAGCATAGCTACAGCAGCGATTGAAAATAACTTTAATTTTAACATTATAATACCTCCCATAAATATGACATAATGATATGTCGATTAACAAAAAGAGATTTTATAACAAATTATCACAAATGTCAAATGAAATCATATTTTATATCTAAAAAACTTAAAGGCTTTTGAGATTATTACACAAAGTTTTGAATAAAGAAATACATAAAACGGTCATAGATAAGGATGGAGAGAGATGATTAGATTTGAAAAGATAGATGAGAATACAAAAAACCTTGAGGAAATAAAACAACTGTATCAGGATGCTTTTCCATTTGAAGAGAGGGTTCCTTTTTATATTATGGTTTTAGTGGGTAATGACAGAGGAGTAGAGTTTTTATCAATTTATGATGATGATATTTGGCTTGGATTTATACATACATTAGTAGGAGATGAACTTTCATATATATTCTATTTTGCCATAGAAAACTCTTTAAGACAGAGCGGATATGGAAGTAGGATATTAAAAGAGTATAAGAAAATGCATCCAAGACTTTCTCTGGCAATAGAGCCGATAGAAGAGAGTGATAATATAAGACAAAGGAAGAGAAGATTGGAGTTTTATAAAAATAATGGCTTTGAGATACTGGATACAAAGGTTGTAGAAATGGGTGTTGAATTTGAGCTGATGGGTGCTAAGGGAATGGAGATAAAGGAAAGTGACTATAAAAAGCTTGTAAAGAAGTTTTTCGATTCTTTTAGTCAAAAGAAAGTACTATCAGTAAAAGAAATGAGAGATGCAGACCGCTATACTATTGAGAATTTTATAGACAGTAAGGAGTTAATGTATAGGGCAGGTGAGGCAATTTTCTATGTGGGTGATTGGAACATAGGAGATAAGGTACTTATAGTTGCCGGTAGTGGTAACAATGCAGGAGATGGATATGTAGTAGCAGATTTATTGAATATTGAAGAAATAGATGTAGAAATTTTGCTTATAAAGGATAAATTTTCAGAAGATGGAAAATATTATTTTGATATATGTAGACAAAAGGGGATAAAGTATTCCATATTAGATGAGCATATGGATTACAAGATACTTTTAGATAAATTTAATTCGTATGATTATATTCTGGATTGTATTTATGGTACCGGATTTATTGGAGAGGTAAAAGAACCGGTATATTCTCTTATCAAGGCGATAAATGATTCACAGGCAAGTGTAGTAAGTGCAGATATAAACTCTGGTATGAATGGAGACACCGGAGAATCAAATATATGTGTGGATTCTGATCTTACAGTAAGTATAGGATTTTTGAAAAAGGGACTTATAACAAGTGAGGCTTCAAAGCATATAGGTGAACTTGTAAATATGGATATAGGTATTATAATTGAAATGGATAAAAATCAGGCAGAGTGAAAGCTCTACCTGATTTTGTGTTATTTGATACATCAACCTTATATCATTCAGGTTTAGTTGATTCTATTTAATATATCTATATTTTAAAGTGTGAGGTCTATCTTATTGCAAATAATATTTATATTATGTATACTTTAGAGTAGACTTTATGGAAGTGGAGAATTGATGTGGCAAGTCGAAAACAAACAAGAAAGAGTAATAGCCGGAGTAAGGCGAATAAGAAAATAGATAATAATGGACAGATGGATTTCCTTAACTCAGAAATCCTGATGATTGCATTATTTTGCGTATCATTGGTACTTTTTTTGAGCCATTTTGGACTTATGGGAATTTTAGGAAAGTATCTAAAAATATTTCAGTTGGGACTTTTTGGTGTACTTGGGTATGCAGTTCCAATGTTTGTATTTATAGGAGGAGCCTTCCTTTTATCTAATTTAGGCTCAAGCGTAGCAAAAATAAAATTTATAGGTGTAGTGTTGGCGATATTAACTATCGATACTCTTATATCTCTTATTGGAATACCAAGTTTAAAACAGTTTGGCATTATAAGATTTTATACTGAAGGATGGTATGGAGGATTTATCGGAGGTATACTAGGTCTTATTATATCATCAATACTTGGTAAAATTGGAGCCATTATATTCTTTATTGCATTATTTATAATATCCATTGTTATATTGACCGGAAAATCTTTTGTATCAGTGGTAAAAGCAGGTGGACAAAAGACTATATCAAGGGCAAAAAGTGATATGGCAAAGGCCATAGAACAAAGAAAGCAAAAAAAACAACAGATAGTTTATGAAGAAGATGATGATGATGTATTTGAAGAGATTGATATTGATAAAAATAGTGAAGGATATATAGAAGAACTTTTAGAATATGATAAAAGATCAAATAGAGGAAGAATAGATCTTGGAGCAATAGATTTTTCAAAGAGAAAATTAAAGCATGTTGTAGATCTTCCTGAAAATAAAAAAAATGATCCAATAGGTGGACTGTTTGAGGGAAAGAATAATAAAGATTTTGGAAAGACAGTTACTGATAAAAGTGTTGTGGATACGAATTATCAGAGTGTAGAAGAAGAGGTTGCTGTTCCACAGGAATCGGTGATTATAAATAAGCGTTCAGACACATTCTATGGTAATATCAAAAGAGGAAATGATGAATCCGGATTTGAAAATGACATTGATGAGGATATGCTTAGAAGAGCTAATGAAATATTGGCAAGGAAAGATGAAATAGACATCTATGAACAGCCTATCTCGACTATAAGAATAACTGATGATGACTCACATGATGACTTTATAAAAGCTGAAGAAAAATCTGATTATTCAAGAGATTCTATTGAGTTTATAAAGGACTATGATGATGACGAGCTTGAAAATGACTATAATAAATACGACAAATCAGAATCTTATATTGAAGAACCTACATATAGTGCAGCTATACAAAGTAAAAATGAGGATATACAAGAAACCCAAGCAGTTTCAAACACTCTGGTAAGTAATGATGGGGAAAGAACCTTGGTTACTGCCGGAGGCAAGGTTATTGTTTCAGATACATCTGCACTACAAAAGAAGATGGAAGAGCAAAGAGCAAACTCTCCACAGGGTAAGATAAGAAATGAAATTGCCAAAAATGTACAAAGGCCTTATACATATCCAAGTACATATCTTTTAAAGAAAAATACTAATGACAATGAGTCTCTATCAGATAGTGAGTACAGAAACACAGCGATTACATTGCAAGAGACTTTGGCAAGTTTTGATGTAAATGTGACTGTAGAGGATATCAGTGTAGGTCCTTCAGTTACACTATACGAGTTAAAACCTGAGCAGGGCGTTAAGGTATCTAAAGTTCTATCCCTTGCAAATGATATCAAACTTGCATTGGCTGCCAGCGATATAAGGATAGAAGCACCAATACCCGGAAAATCAGCTATAGGAATAGAAGTACCAAATAAGCAAAAACAGACGGTATATTTAAGAGAACTCTTTGAGAGTAGAGCTTTTAGAAATGGTACTGAAAGTATAGGCTTTGCTGTGGGTAAGGATATTTCAGGTAAGGTAATAGTTTCAGATATTGCAAAGATGCCACATGTACTTATTGCAGGTGCTACAGGCTCAGGAAAGTCAGTATGTATAAATACTTTGATAATGAGTATTATATATAAATATTCTCCTGAGGATGTAAAGCTTATAATGGTAGATCCAAAAGTGGTAGAGCTTTCAGTATATAATGGCATACCGCATCTTTTGATACCGGTTGTAACAGAGCCTAAGAAGGCTGCATCAGCACTTAATTGGGCAGTTGCCGAGATGGGTGAAAGATATAAGAAATTTGCAGCTACAGGAGTAAGAGACCTTACAGCATATAATAAGAGAATAGATGAGGCAAGAAAAAGAGGAGATATAGAAGGATTGCCTGAGAAATTGCCAAAGATCGTCATAATCATAGATGAGTTGGCAGATCTTATGATGGTAGCTAATAATGAGGTGGAAGATGCTATAGTTAGACTTGCACAGCTGGCAAGAGCATGTGGAATTCATCTGGTTATTGCTACACAAAGACCAAGCGTAAATGTCATTACAGGTATAATAAAGGCAAATATACCTTCCAGAATTGCATTTGCAGTATCCTCAGGTATTGATTCAAGAACTATACTTGACAGCAATGGGGCTGAAAAACTGCTTGGAAAGGGTGACATGTTGTTTGCACCATATGGTGCATCAAATCCTATAAGAGTACAAGGTGCATTTGTATCTGATGAAGAAGTATCGGCTGTAGTGGATTTTTTGAAAAATCAGGGGATGCAGACAAGATATGATGAGGATACTATCAAGCATATAGAAGAGAGTGAAAAGACCTCAAATGGTGGCAATGAGGTTTCAGACCGAGATGAGCTGTTTGAGGCGGCAGGCAGATATATAATAGAAAAAGATAGGGCATCTATAGGTAATCTTCAAAGGAATTTTAAGATTGGCTTTAATAGGGCTGCAAGAATAATGGACCAGCTTGCAAGTGCAGGAGTGGTAGGTGATGAAGCAGGGACAAAGAGAAGAGAAATACTTATGAATATGGATGAATTTTTAGATGTTTTATAAAAATTGTCCTATGGAGGTTATATGTTAACAGATATTGAAATTGCAAGAAGCATAAAAATGAAGAATATTGCTGATGTGGCAGGTGAATATGGAATATCTGCAGATGATTTGGAGATGTATGGTAAGTACAAGGCAAAGCTTAGTGAGGAATATCTGAAAGCACATGAAAATGGGAAAAAGGGTAAGCTTGTACTGGTAACAGCTATCAATCCTACACCCGCAGGTGAAGGAAAGACTACTACACTTGTAGGTCTTGGGCAGGCTTTTAAGGAGATGGGTAAGAATGCTGTAATAGCACTAAGAGAACCTTCTCTAGGACCATGCTTTGGTGTAAAAGGAGGTGCTGCCGGTGGTGGTTATGCTCAGGTAGTACCTATGGATGAGTTAAATCTACACTTTACCGGAGACTTTCATGCCATTACATCTGCCAACAATCTACTGGCTGCAATGCTAGATAATCATATACAGCATGGCAATTTATTAGGCATAGACACATCTGCCATCATTCATAAAAGATGTATAGATATGAATGACAGAGTGCTTAGAAATATAGTTGTGGGTCTTGGAAATAAGACAGACGGAGTTGTGAGAGAAGATCATTTTGTGATTTCAGTGGCTTCTGAGATAATGGCTATATTATGTCTTTCTAAAGATATGGATGATTTAAAAGAAAGACTTTCAAATATTATAGTGGCATATAATTTTAAGGGTGATCCGGTTTTTGCAAGAGATCTGAGGGCTGTAGGTGCTATGGCAGCACTCTTAAAAGATGCTATAAAGCCCAATATAGTACAGACTCTCAATCATTCATTGGCATTGGTTCATGGTGGACCGTTTGCAAATATAGCACATGGATGTAATTCCATTAGGGCCACAAAGATTGCTATGGGAATGGCTGATATAGCCCTAACAGAGGCAGGATTTGGTGCCGATTTGGGAGCAGAAAAATTCTTTGACATTAAATGTAGACAGGCCGGTTTTGCTCCTGACTGCGTGGTAATAGTAGCAACAGTAAGAGCAATCAAGTACAATGGCGGTGTGGCAAAGGAAGATCTTTCAAATGAGAACCTTGAGGCACTAAAGAAAGGTATTGTAAACCTTGAAAAGCATATAGAGAATATAAAACTTTTTGGTGTACCTGTAGTAGTTACTCTAAATAATTTTATCAGTGATACAAAGGCTGAAATAGAATTTATTAGAGAGTTTTGTGAAAGTAGAAATTGTGAGTTTGCCATATCTAAGGTATGGGAAGAAGGTGGTAAGGGAGGAATAGAGCTTGCACAAAAGGTTCTATACACTCTTGAAAACAAGGAAAGTAAATTTATTCCTCTTTATCCGGATGATATGGGCCTTGAAGATAAACTTTATACTATTGCAACAAAGATTTACGGTGCAAAGAATGTGACGTATTCACCTGCGGCAAAGAAGGCACTTGATAGAGCTAAGGCACTTGGATTTGACAAATTCCCGGTATGTGTGGCAAAAAATCAATACTCACTTTCAGATGATCCTAAGAAGCTTGGAAGACCACAGGATTTTGATATAAATGTGAGAGAAGTATATGTTAATGCAGGTGCAGGATTTGTAGTTGCGATAACAGGAAATATTATGACAATGCCGGGATTGCCTAAGGTTCCGGCAGCAGAAGCAGTTGATGTTGATGAGAATGGAAATATAGTGGGACTGTTCTAGTTTGTTCTAAGACTTGGCAAGCAGCTCTCAAAGGGAGAAGAAATGAAACTTATTGGAAATGCTAAAGAACTTGATATAGAGATATTATCAGGAGAATTGATTGACGATTTTTCTGATTTGGTATTCAATACAAAGAAGATAGTTAAAGACTGCTTGTTTGTATGTATAAAGGGTGCAAGATTTGATACACATGATGTTATTGACGAGATAGTAGAGCAAGGTGCAAAAGCTGTTATAGTGGAAAAAAATATAAAAAGGGATGATATCTGTGTAATAAAGGTAGCTGATACAAGGGTAGCATTGGCAAGACTCTCTGCCGCATTTTTCTCGCACCCGGCGAATAAGATGAAAATAATAGGCATTACCGGTACCAAGGGAAAGACTACATCGTCCCATATGTTAAAAAAGCTTTTAGAGCAGAATGCCAAGGTGGGACTTATTGGTACAAATGGAATAACTATTGGCAATACTCACAGAGCAACGTTAAATACAACGCCGGAGTCATATGAGTTACATAAGACTTTCAAAGAATGCCTAGACGCAGGTTGTAAGTATGTGGTTATGGAAGTATCTTCACAGGCGGTGAAGATGAAAAGGATAGATGGTATTCGTTTTGATACCGGAATCTTTACAAATATTTCTCCGGATCATATAGGCCCTGATGAACATAAGGATTTTGATGAGTATCTTATGTACAAGTCACTTTTCTTTAAACAATGTGACAGAACCATTGTAAATATTGAAGATGAGCATTCTGACTTTGTTTTGAAGCAGTCAACCTCGGTTGAAAAATATACATTTGGAAAAGGCGGAGATTTTGAAGCCAAGAATGTTGAATATATATCAAATAAGGATTTTTTGGGTACAAAGATAGATATAAACTGTTCCAATGATGTAGTAGACAAGTATTCTATAGCAAAGGAAGTGAAAGATATATATGTAGGAATTCCGGGAGAATTCAATGTTTCTAACGCAATATCTTCACTTGCTGCAGCTATTATTTGTGGTGTAAAAGCAGATAATTTAAAGTTGGCACTCAAAGATAGTAGGGTAAATGGAAGAATGGAGGTAGCATATACTTCTCATGATTTTAATGTGGTAATTGACTATGCTCATAATGCAATCAGCACAGAGAGTCTTATATATACTTTGAGACATTATAATCCTAAGAGACTTGTTATAGTATTTGGTTCAGGTGGAAACAGGTCTAAGGACAGAAGATATTCAATGGGAGAAATATGTGGTAAATTGGCAGATTTTTCAATAGTTACAGCTGACAATTCCAGATATGAAAAGACAGAGGATATTATTGCAGATATAATATCAAAACTTGAGCCTACAGGTGGAAAGTATATTACCATTCCAGACAGAAGAGAAGCTATTTACTATTCAATAGAGAATGCAAAGCAGGGTGATCTCATTGCTATAATTGGAAAGGGACATGAGGATTATCAGGAAATAAATGGGGTTAGAACTCATTTCTTAGATAGAGAAGTGGTAGATGAATGCTTGGAGAAGATGAATAGATGAAGAAAATTAGTTTAAAAGAACTTGCAGATGCCACAGGTGGAGAAATTATCAGTGGAAATGAAAAAGCCATATTTTCCAATATAGTAATTGATTCAAGGCAGGTGGATAAAAACAGCCTTTTTGTTCCTATAGTGGGTGAAAAGAATGATGCACATAAATTCTTAGATTCAGTCTATGAAATGGGATGTAGAGTGGCTATAAGCTCCAAAAGAGATATTTTTTTAAGAGAGGATTTTAATATAGTATTGGTGGATGATACTACCAAAGCTTTACAAAGTCTTGGGAAATATATAAGAAATAAACTTACATTGCCACTTGTAGGTGTGACCGGAAGTGTAGGTAAAACAACTACAAGGGAGATGGTAGCACTTGCACTCTCTGATTTAAAAGTTTTTAAAACACCAAATAATTTTAATTCACAGGTTGGTGTACCTATTACTCTAAGCAGAATAAATGATGAGGAGATAGGTGTCATAGAACTTGGAATGAGTCAATTTGGCGAGATGGAAAAAATTGCAGAAATAGTAAAATCTGACTGTGCCTTGGTTACCAATATAGGTACGGCACATATTGAAAACTTACATACAAGAGAGAACATAAGATCTGAGAAGTTCCATATAATGGATGGAATGAAAGAAGGCAGCGTGGTATTTTTAAATGCAGATAATGATTTGCTTGAAAATCCACCAAAAAGAGAAGGTATTATATATAAATATTTCAGTGCAAAGGGTAATACTGATTGTGATTTTTATGCTACTGATATAGTATTTGAGAATGCAATTCCTAAATTTACTGCTCATATAGGGGAGAACACAGTAAGGGTAAATTTGCATGTTTTTGGTGAGCATCAGATATCAAACGCGTTGGTGGCACTTGCTGTAGCAGACCATTATAAACTTTCAATAGAATCCGCTGCAAAGCATTTGGAAGAGTTTAGAGGATTTGCTCATAGACAGGAGCTTATAAAACTTAAGGGTTTAACAATTATAGATGACACGTATAATGCTTCACCTGATTCTATGAAGGCATCGATTTCAATATTGGAGGGATTTAAGGCAAATAGAAAGATTGCTATTCTTGCTGATATGAAGGAACTTGGAGCAGATGAGAGAAAACTTCATAGAGAAATTGGAGACTTTATCAATGAAAATGTGAAGCCGGATGCAGTATTTACAGTAGGCGAGTTGGCAAAAGAAATTTTATTAAATATTGATCCTTATGTATTTACCAAAAGCTTTGATGATAATGACAGTTTAGAAAAATTCATATCAGAATATTTTAAAGATGGTGATGTTTGCCTTTTGAAAGGGTCTAATAGTATGAAACTTTTTGATGTTGTAGAAAAAATAAAAAAATATGAAAAATTTATTTGCTGATATAATAATATCTAATACAAATGTGGACAGACCATTTACATATATTATTCCCCAAAGTCTGGGGGATAGTGTTAGTCTTGGCTGTCCTGTTTTGATTGAACTTAGAAGAAAAGTAAAAAAAGGTTATGTAATAAATATAAGAGAAAATACGGATTTAGACATTTCAAAGCTAAAGCCAATAATAGCTGTATCTGAAAGAGAACTCAGTACAGATGAGAACCTTTTGCAACTTGCTATATGGTTAAAACATAGGTATGGAGTAAGTTTTGCCAAAGCAATATCTACGGTTATGCCGGTAAAATCAAAGGCTGAAGAAAAACTGAATAATGAGATTTTTTTAAATATTGAATTAGATAGAATTGATAGCTTAAAAGAAGAACTTATAAAATTGAGGAAAACAGCCTGGGCAAGACTTTTAGAGGAATTAAAAACAAAACAGAGCTTGCCTCAAAGCTATGTAAATAAAGAATTGAAAATAACTTCTACTGTAATAAGAAGAATGGTTGAAGAAGGATATATTTCAGTGGGTATGAAAATAAAAAAGAATAATCCTTTACAGCCTGTACTTCGTTCTTTAGGAATAGAAAAATTTACGGAAATAGTAAAGTCAAAAGAGTATGTTTTAAATGAAGAGCAGGAAATTGCTATAAATACCTTTAAATCCGACTTTGATAATAATAAAAGATTTTCTTACCTTTTACATGGTATTACAGGCAGCGGAAAAACCCTTGTATTCATAAATATGATAAAATATGTAATAGAAAAGGGGTTTAAGGCGATAGTGCTTATACCGGAGATATCATTGACATATCAAACAGTATTTAGAATGGCGGAACATTTTGGAGATAGGGTGGCAATAATAAACTCCAAACTATCAAAAAATGAAAGATATTATCAATTTGATAGAATAAAAAATGATGATGCAGATGTTATAATAGGTCCAAGGTCTGCAATATTTGCCCCGATAAAAAAGTTAGGGCTTATAGTAATAGATGAAGAACATGACTCAGCCTACAAAAATGAGAATGTTCCTACTTTTAATGTCAGGGATGTTGCAGAGAAACTTGCAGAGATTACAAATGCATCTTTACTTCTGGCTTCTGCTACACCTACTCCTGAAACCTATAACAGAGCAGTGAATGGAGAGATAAAGCTTCTGAAGTTAAAAACAAGAGCGAAAAATACAGCTTTGCCAAAGGTGAGTATAGTAGATATGAGAGATGAATTAAAGCGAGGAAATAGAAGCATTTTCAGTGAAAAGCTTAGAACTCTTATAGAAGACAGATTAAAAAAACATGAGCAAGTGATGCTCTTTATGAATAGAAGGGGATATTCAAGCTTTGTATCATGTCGTTCCTGTGGCGAAGCAATAAAATGTAAGCACTGTGATGTTTCAATGACATTGCACAATACAAATAGACTTGTATGTCATTACTGTGGATATTCTATTGAATTGCCACATATATGTCCAAACTGTGGATCAAGATATATTGCTAACTTTGGTACAGGTACACAGAAGTTGGAGGCTATGACAAGGGAGGAGTTTCCTGATGCCAGAGTAATTCGAATGGATACGGACAGCACTTCAAAAAAAAATAGTGTAAATGATATGATAAGAAGTTTTGCAAAAGGTGATGCAGATATTCTGATAGGAACACAGATGATTGTAAAGGGTCATGACTTTTCTAATGTAACTTTGGTGGGAATTATGGCTGCAGATACTTCATTGTATGTAAGTAATTATAATAGTGCACAAAGAACATTTGAACTTTTGACTCAGGCAGCAGGACGAGCAGGCAGAGCAAAGGATGGGGAGGCGGTAATACAAACATATAAGCCTGAAAATTATGCAATAGTTGCAGCAGCTGCACAGGATTATAAAAAATATTTTGAGAATGAGATTGCATATAGGAAAATGGTGGGATATCCTCCGGAATGCCATATGCTTACAGTGATGTTCAGCAGTAAAAGAGATATGGAGCTGAACAAATGTGCAAATGAGATAGTAAAAAAAATCAAGGCAATTAGTGAATTCAAAAAAACTGTAGTAATAGGACCTACTGAACCGAGTATAAGCAGAGTTAAGGACTATTATAGAAAACTGGTATACATAAAAAATGTTAAGTATGATATACTTTTAGATATACAGGAAAAAATAGAAGAAAATTTAAGCCTTTACAAAAATGTAGGGGCAGTATATGACTTTAATTAAGGAGTTGGATATATGGCAATAAGAGCAATAAGAGTGATGGGTGACGGTGTACTTAATAAAAAGTGCAAAGAAGTAAAATCTGTGAATGATAGAACTCAGGTTTTGATAGATGATATGATTGATACTATGAGGGAGGCAAATGGCGTAGGACTTGCTGCACCTCAAGTAGGAGTTTTAAAACGTATAGTAGTAATAGAGATAGAGCCTGAGAATATATATGTTCTTATAAATCCTGTTATATTGGAGCAGGACGGTGAGCAAGAGGGATATGAAGGTTGTTTGAGTGTGCCGGGAAAGAGCGGTATAGTTAAGAGACCAAACCATGTTGTAGTAAAAGCATTTGACAGGGATATGAATGAATATACTTTAGAGGGTGAGGGCTTGATGGCAAGAGCTATATGCCACGAATGTGCACATCTGGAGGGCGAGTTATATGTGGATCTGGTAGAGGGTGAACTTATGGACAATGAGGAGCTGGAAAGAATGTATGAAGAAGATGAAGAAGAATAATTAATATATTTAGATAATATTATAAAATAATTACAAGGAAAGTGTGAAATGGCCGGGAAAGACTATAGAGAAGATAACAGTGTAAATTCGACAAGAAGTCAATACAGGAGTAGAAACAGGAATAGAAAGAATAATAATTTTAATGGTCTAATTATTCTTGCAATAATTTTGATTGGAGCAATTTTTGTGGGAAGTCGTTTTTTAATACGACATATGAAAAAAAATAATACAGTTGCTGCCACAAATAAGGGAGATGGTTCTATAAATACTGATAGCCTGGATACAAGCGTTGCTGTAGAAGAGGCGGAAAGTACATCATCAGCACTGGAAGTAGCATTGAATACAGCAAAAAAACAGGCTATGCAGTATGATTATGACGCTGCAATAGCCACTTTAAATGAGCTTAACATGCCTGATAATGCCGAAGTTACATCGGCTATAAGTGAGTATGAGGGAATCAAGGCAAATCTGGTACCTGCAAATATGGATGATATTACACATGTATTCTTTCATACTATGGTAGTTGATGTGGACAGGGCATTGAGGGATACACATCAGGGAAGACAGTGGAATTCAGTAATGACTACAATTCCTGAGTTTAAAGAAATACTACAGCAGATGTATGATAGAGGCTATGTAATGGTACATTTACATGATATAGCACAGATGCAGGATCAGGGTGATGGCACTATGAAAATGGTGAAAAATCAGATTATGCTTCCTGAGGGGAAAATACCTTTTGTAATGTCACAGGATGATGTAAATTATTATATCTATATGGAGAATCATGGTTTTCCTGATAAGATGGTACTTGATGAAAATGGTAAATTAAAAAACCAATATACAGATGCACAAGGAAATGTCACGGTAGGAGATTATGACCTTGTACCGATTTTGGATGCTTTTGTAGAGGAACATCCGGACTTTGCCTATCATGGTCATAAGGCTATTATTGCTTTAACAGGATATAATGGAGTGTTAGGATATAGAACAGATGAGACATTTGATCCAAATTCTCCTGCATTTGATCCTAATAATAAACCAAATCATAATATAGAAGAGGACAGAAGTACAGTAAGGACTTTGACATCAGCATTGAAACAGGATGGTTATGAATTTGCATCACACTCTTGGGGACATATTAACTTTAAGGGGCGTTCTTTAGGGATAATACAAAATGATACAGACAAATGGATCAGGAATGTAGGTCATCTTTTGCCGGACCCATGTGAAATATTGATTTATCCCTTTGGAGCAGATATTGGAGACTGGCATCCTTATCAAGCCGGTCATCAAGAGGGGAAGTTTGATTATTTGGAGAGTGTAGGATTCAGATATTTTTGTAATGTAGACTCAAAGAGAGCATGGCTACAATATGGTGATAATTTCTTCCGTCAAGGTAGAAGAAATTTGGATGGATATCGCCTGTATGAAGGCTATAGCGGAAAGGCGGATAGACTCTCTGATATAATAGATGTTACAAAGGTATTTGATACCAGTAGACCAACTCCTATAAACTGGGAGTAGGAAAGGAACGATTGATGAAAATAGTTTTTATGGGCACTCCGGATTTTTCCGTAGAGCCGCTTAATGCACTTGTAAAAGCCGGACATAATGTCAGTTTGGTGTTGACAAGAGAAGATAAGAAGAGAAATAGAGGCGAGCTTTCACCTACTCCTGTAAAGGAATTGGCAACAAAGCTTAATATACCGGTGCTTACTCCAACAAAGATGAGGGATGAAGCACTCATAGAAAGGCTAAAGTCTGAAAAGGCGGATTTCTTTGTAGTAGTGGCATATGGAAAGATTTTGCCGAAAGAAGTACTTGATATTCCAAGGCTTGGATGTATCAATATTCATGCTTCACTTTTGCCGGAATATAGGGGAGCTGCACCTATACAATGGTGTATTTTAGATGGTAAAGAGAAGACCGGTATTACCACTATGTTGATGGATGAGGGACTTGATACAGGAGATATTCTAAAACAGTATGAAATCAATATCGCAAAGAAAGAAACGGGTGGTTCTCTTTTTGACAGATTGGCAGTACTAGGTGGAGAAGCGATAGTGGATACTATTGATAAATTTGAAGAAATTACGCCTATTCGACAGGGCGAGGCTACCACGGATTACGCAAAAATGATTTCAAAAAGTATGGGAGAAATTGATTTTAATAAGTCTGCTACAGAGATAGAAAGACTTATCAGGGGAATGAATCCATGGCCAAGTGCTTATACCAAGTATCAAGGTAAGGTGCTAAAAATTTGGGAGGCGGATATAGCAGATGATATATCAGAATTACCAAATATAAACTTAAGTGAAAATTTCGGCAAAATATATAGCTTTAATGGTAAGATTTTTATAGTATGTAATCAAAGTATCCTTGAGATTATATCTTTACAATTGGAAGGTAAGAAAAGAATGAGTGCAAAAGATTTCCTTTTAGGTAGAGAGATAGAGCAGGGGTATAAGCTGGGATAACAGTAATAAGGAGGGACTTATGTACTACGGTTATGGTATTGATATAACATATGTTTTTGTAATTATTGGAATGTTGATAACATTAATTGCTTCATGGAGAATGAAAGCAACTTTTAAAAAATATGAAAGAGTGCCATCTGTATCCAACCTTACAGGTAGAGAAGTTGCAGAGAGAATACTCAGGGCAAATGGTATATATGATGTGTCTATAAGACCTATAGCAGGTAGACTTACTGACCACTATGATCCTAGAGATAAGACAGTAAGTCTTAGTGAGGCAATCTATGGTTCAACATCTGTAGCTGCTATTGCGGTAGCAGCACATGAATGTGGGCATGCTATTCAGGATAATGTCGGATATGTACCTCTGAATTTAAGGAGTGCATTTGTTCCGGTAGCAAACTGGGGCAGCAAACTGGCTTGGCCAATGATAGTTATTGGGCTTATCTTGGGATATGGTAATATGTCAAATCTTTTAATTCAAATAGGTATAGTAATGTATATGATGGCAGTTGCATTTCAGATAATAACATTGCCCGTTGAATTTGATGCTTCAAGAAGAGCAATGGTTGAGTTAAAGAGCAATAATATTTTACCGAGCGGTGAGGACAGTAGTGCAAGAAAGGTACTTTTTGCCGCGGCTATGACATATGTAGCTGCAGCAGCTGCAGGAGTATTGCAAATGATAAGACTTTTTCTTTTATTTAATGGCAGAGGTGGTAGAAGAAGAGGTTAAATATAATGGAAAAGACAAATATAAGGGCTTTAGCTTTGGAGGCTTTGATTCTTATAGATATAGAAAAAGAATATAGCCACAAAGTCATAGATATGGCCCTTGAAAAATATTCATATCTGTCAAAGTCAGATAGAGGTTTTTTTTCTAAGGTAGTTCATGGTGTAGTGGAGTACAGATTGCAGCTGGATTATATTATAAAAGAATATAATAATGCTAAAAGAATAAAGCCGGTAATAAGAGAGATACTTAGAATGTCAATCTACCAAATGCTATATATGGATAGAGTACCTGACAGGGCAATAATAAATGAGGCTGTAAATTTAGTAAAATCAAGAAAACTAATGGGATTAACAGGCTTCGTAAATGGTATTTTAAGAAAAATTGCCGGTGAGAAAGACAAGCTGAGATTTGATGATTTGAGTATAAAATATTCCATGCCGGAGCCTATATTAAATATAATAAAACATAATACAGATAAATATTTTGAGAAAACTCTGGAGTATTTTTTGTCTACAAAGCCGGTTTCAATAAGAGTGAACACATCAAAATCAAGTGTGGAAGATATAATAAAAGAGCTTGAATCAGAAAATATAAAGGTAGAGGTTTCAAATCTCAATGAAGAGGTATTATATATTACCGGGTTTGATAAGGTGGATGAGATATCTGTGATAAATTCCGGAAGATCCTATATTACAGATACATCATCATCTATGATATCGAAACTCATAGAAGCAGATAATATAAAGAAATGTGTTGATGTATGTGCGGCTCCCGGAGGAAAGTCATTTTTACTAGCAGATAAAGTAGACAAAGATGCCAATATTTTCTCATGTGATGTCAGCGAGAATAAGGTTGATATGATAAGAGAAAATGCTAAAGTGCAGGGGTTTTCAAATATTATTCCATTGGTTGCAGATGCCAGATACTTTGATGAAAGATTTATGGGTTCGGATTTGGTTTTGGCGGATTTGCCATGCAGTGGCATAGGCATAATTGGTAAGAAACCTGATATAAAATACAGACTGGAAGAAGATAGTATGATTTCTCTTTCAGCCTTACAAAAAGAGATACTTGATAATGTATCAAAATATGTGAAGAAAAATGGTGAATTAATATTTTCGACTTGTACTTTAAATAATGCTGAGAATGAAGAAAATATGTGCTATTTTTTGGAAAAACATAGAGATTTTAAATCAGTTGATTTGACAAGTAGGCTGGATGGTAAAATGGCTGAAAAACTTGATAAAACTGAATTGGAAAGAGGGTATTTGAAGTTGATACCCGGAAGAGATGACTGTGACGGATTTTTCATTGCAGTATTTAGGAGAGACAATGACTGATATAAAGTCAATGGATTTGGAAGAGCTGAAGACTTTTGTAAAGGAAGCAGGGGAGCCGGAGTTTAGAGCCGGTCAATTATTTGAATGGATACATAAATCATTAATAGAATCTTTTGATGAATGTACAAATATTTCCAAGGCTTTTAGAGAAAGACTAAAGAGTAGTGCAAACTTGACTATACTTAAACCTGTAGAGATTTTCAAGTCAAAACTTGATGAAACACAGAAATATCTGTTTGCACTTGAAGATGGAAATATAATAGAAAGTGTAAGGATGAAGTATGAACATGGCAATTCTGTATGTATATCATCACAGGTAGGATGCAGAATGGGGTGTAAGTTCTGTGCCTCTACACTTGATGGTTTGGTGAGAAATCTCACTGCTGCCGAGATGCTTGATCAGGTATATAGCATTAAAAAGTTTTTGGGAGAGAGAGTATCAAATATTGTAGTGATGGGTTCGGGTGAACCTATGGATAATTATGATAATATAGTTAAATTTGTAAAAATTATAAGCAGTGATAAGGGACTTAATATCAGCCAAAGGAATATTACAGTATCTACTTGTGGTATTGTTCCAAGGATAAGGGCATTGGCAGATGAGGGGCTAAGTATTACCTTGGCACTTTCACTACATGCACCTAATGACGATATAAGAAAAACGATAATGCCTGTTGCTAATAAGTATGCATTAAAAGATGTGATTTCAGCCTGTGATTATTATTTTAAAAAGACCGGAAGGAGAGTATCATATGAATATTCACTTGTGGCTGGAGTGAATGATAATATAAAAGAGGCAATGAATCTGGTAAAGCTGATAGGTGGAAGAAATGTTCATATCAACTTGATACCTGTAAATCCAATAAAGGAAAGAGATTTTAAACAATCGGATAAGCTTAAGATAAAAGCTTTTAAGGAGTTTTTGGAGAAAAACAAAATAAATGCTACGGTTAGAAGAGAGATGGGTAGAGATATAGAGGGTGCCTGTGGACAGTTAAGAAGGAGATTTATTCAATCTGAAGGGAATTCGTAAAACTTGGAGGTGTAATATGCATTCGGTTGCATTGACCGATATAGGTAGAAAAAGACTTACAAATCAGGATACAGTGTATTTAAGCGATGCCCCGATAGGAGTATTACCGAATTTATATATTGTAGCAGATGGTATGGGAGGAGAGAAAGCAGGAGACTATGCTTCAAAGTCCTTAATAGGATATATGCTTACATATATTGAAAATACAATGAAGATGCCAATAAGGGCTATAAGAGAAGCTATAGAATATGCAAATGAAAATCTCTTTGCTGAGGGAAGTAAGAACCCCAACTTGGAGGGCATGGGAACTACCGTAGTGGCAGCATGTATTATAGATAATACATTACATGTGTTTAATGTGGGGGATTCCAGATGCTATATTCTGGATGAGAGTGGTATTTCTCAGATAACAAAGGACCATTCTCTTGTAGAAATGCTTGTTTCTAAAGGAGAGATTACAAGAGAAAGCATTGAATATAAAGCAAACAAAAGTAAGATAACAAGAGCTGTGGGGGCAGAAGAGAGTGTACTGATAGACAGCTTTGAGGTAGAACTTTTAGGGAATGAGTATGTTTTATTATGTTCAGACGGACTTACAAATATGGTGGAGGATGAGAAGATATATAATATAGTGTCTTCAGGTGCCGGTGTAAGAGCGAGTGCAAAAAGACTAATAGAGGAGGCAAATCTATCAGGAGGAAGTGATAATATATCAATTCTACTTATAGATATGAATGAGAGGTAATATTATGAATCTTGAATCAGTTGTCTTGCAGGGAAGATATGTAATCATAGAAAAAATTGGCTCAGGAGGTATGTCTAATGTATTTAGAGCCAAAGATTTAAAGCTTGGCAGGTTGGTTGCCATAAAAGTTTTAAGAGAAGAATTTTGCTATGATATAAATTTTGTGGAAAAATTCAAAAAAGAGGCACAGGCAGCAGCCGGACTCTTGGGTGAGAATATAGTAAATATATATGATGTTGTAGATGAGGGTAGATATCATTTTATAGTAATGGAGCTTGTAAATGGTATAACATTAAAAGAATATATAAAAATGAAAGGAAGGCTGGATATAACTGAAGGTGTAAGCATAGCTATACAGGTGGCTAAGGCGCTTAAGATATCACATGATCAGCATATAGTTCATAGAGATATAAAGCCTCAAAACATACTTATAACAAATGATGGGAAAATAAAGGTAGCAGACTTTGGCATAGCAAGAGCAGTATCAGAACAGACTGCCAATGCAAATGCAATAGGCTCTGTTCACTATATTTCACCTGAACAGGCAAGAGGTGGAAGATGTGATGAAAGGAGCGATATATATTCGCTTGGCATCACTATGTATGAGATGTTTACCGGGAGAGTGCCTTTTGTAGGAGAATCTACAGTTGCGGTCGCATTGGCACATTTGGAACAGGCGATAATACCTCCAAATGTATACAATAATAAAATTACTGCAAGTTTGGAGAGAATTATTTTAAAGTGTACAAAGAAGGATCCGGTAAATAGATATCAGGATATATCATCATTAATTGATGATTTGGAGAATGCACTTCTAAATCCTGATGAACCTCCATACGAGGTTTCGGGATCTACAAAGGTAATAAAGGCAAAAGATACTGCTGTACTTAACAAGGTGGAACCGATAAACGACATGACAGATGAAGAACAAGATAACGACTATGAAAACAAACAAGAAAATAGCGATTATGATGATGACGACTACGACGAAGAAGATGAAAAGATGGACAAGATCATGTCTATTGTGGGAGTTATATTGGCTGCTATCATAGTTATAGTACTGGTATTCTTTGTGGGTAGATTTACAGGGGTATTTGGTGGTAAGAAGTCAGATACTTCACATAGTAAGATAGATTCGACTCAGACTGTAATGCCGGATGTAGTAGGACTTTCAGAGAAGATGGCAGATAAGAAGTTATCTGATAACAATCTTCAGATGCAAGTAAAGTCAAGTGAGTATTCAGATACTGTAGAAAAGGGAAGTGTTATCTCACAGGACCCTGAGGCAGATGAGGTAGTATCAAAGTATTCCAAGGTAAGTGTAGTTATAAGTCTTGGTTCGGATTCTTTAGATATGGCTAAGATGAATCTGGTTGGAAAGACAAAGGAGGCTGCAGAGTCGCTTTTAAAGGAAAACGGTTTTTCAGTAGATACTAAAGAAGAAAACTCCGATACTTTTGCAAAGGGTACAGTTATATCATATAGTCCTACAAAACCTAAAAAAGGTGATAGAGTGACATTGATCGTAAGTGCCGGTAAAAAAATAACCAAGGTTGATGTACCCAATATTACTAATATGAGTGAGTCGGATGCAAAAGCCTTGCTAGAACATAGTGGACTTGTACTTGGAAAGAAGTCTGAACAAAATAGTCAAAGTGTGGCAGCTGGATTTATAATGGGGCAGTCAGTGTCTTCCGGTTCAAAAGTTGACAGTGGAACAAGTATAGATTACGTAGTGAGCACCGGATTGGCAGAAAGCAGTGAGGCAGAAAGTGAACAACAATCAAGCCAAGTCGGCTCTTCTACAGAGCAGTCCCAAACCACACAGAGCACACAAGGTACTAAGGCAACAGTTGCACCGGCAACTACAGCTGCAGGATATAGATATATTGCTTCCATAGATACTAATTATTCATTGGAAGGTATGATAGGTCCGGGTGCAAGCATGACTAATATAAAAGTTATGATCAGGCTTAAGCAGACCGTGAACGGAAGTGAAGTTTATTCTACATTGATGGAGGCAAGAACGGTGACCGGTGACACAATACTTCCGGTAAGATTTAGAACTATCGTAGGTACCAATGGTGTAGACCAGGGACAGGTTGAAATTGTAAATGTAGATACCGGTGAAGTGTTGAAATCATATACAGTGGAGTTCTTTAAAGTTGAGTAAAGAAGAGACAGGCAAATTTTATTTTGCAAAGATAATAAAGGGTATTGCCGGGTTTTATTATTGTATAATCCTTGACAAAGGTGAGAGAAAGAACCAGATTTTTTCATGCAAGGCAAAGGGTATTTTTAGAAAATTAGGTGTAAAGCCTTTAGTAGGTGACAATGTTGATTTTGAAATAACAGATACAAAGGATTTTGAAGGAAATATTGTAAAGATACATAAAAGAAAAAATGCCCTAATAAGACCGGCTGTGGCGAATATAGATAAAGTAGTACTTGTCTTGGCAGTTGAATCACCGGCTCCGGCGTTTTACTACCTGGATAAGTATTTGATAAATATGTCAAATGCCGGAATAAAGGTGGAGATATGTTGGAATAAGACTGATCTAAATATGGATAAGGCCTTGGAATATGCTAAGATTTATACGGCTGCAGGTTTTAAAAATATAATAGCTTCCACATTAGAAGAAGGCGGATTGGAAGATTTAAAAGAAGCCTTAAAGGGTGAGGTGAGTGTGCTTGCAGGAGCTTCAGGAGTCGGAAAGTCTTCAATAACAAATATTTTGGCACCAAAGGCCAATATGGATACAAATACAGTAAGCAGAAAGATAGAAAGAGGTAGACATACTACCAGGCATTCAGAACTTTTTATGGTTGACAGTGATACATTTGTCTTTGATACTCCAGGCTTTACCAGTGTAGAATCACCTGACTTTGATAAGGAAGAACTGAGATTTCATTTTCATGAATTTGATATATATGAGGGAGAGTGCAGATTTTCAGGTTGCATGCATATAAATGAACCTGATTGTGCAGTGAAATCGGCATTGGAAGAAAATAATATAAGTGATTCCAGATATCAAAGCTATAAAAAAATGTATGAGGAATTATCTGAAAGGAGGAAATATTGAAAAAGAATATTGCACCATCACTACTTGCAGCAGATTTTTATGATTTGTCATCACAGATGAAACTTTTAAAAGAAGGAAATATAGAGGTATTGCATTTAGATGTAATGGATGGAATGTTTGTACCAAGTATTTCTTTTGGCATGCCCGTTATAAGTTCACTTAGAAAGTCGGTTGATTTTTTCTTTGATGTACATATGATGGTAGAAAATCCGGAAAGATATATTGAAGATTTTTATAAAAGTGGTGCCAACGGTATAACCATACATTTTGAGGCATGTAAGCATATCGATAGATGTATAGCTCAGATAAAGGCTTTTGGACTTAGAAGCGGTATATCTTTAAATCCTGCTACTCCGGTTTCATTTTTAGAAAATATTATAACTGAAGTGGATATGGTACTTATAATGAGTGTGAATCCGGGATTTGGAGGTCAAAAGTTTATTCCTTACAGTCTGGATAAGATAAAAGAGTTATCAAAGATGAGAGAGGAAAAGAATCCTAAACTTTTGATACAGGTAGATGGAGGAGTTGATGCTTGCAATATCAAAGAACTCTCAGAAGCAGGAGTAGATGAGTTTGTAGCAGGCTCTTCTGTATTTAAAGGAGATATTTTAAAGAATATAAAGGCTTTAAATACTGCATTAGGAGAGGAATAGATTTGAATGCAATAATTGTTACCGGTGGAGATATAGATCTATCATTTCTAAAGTCCTATATAATAGAAAGAGAAGATACTGTTATTATAAGTGTTGATGCTGCTATTACAAAACTTGAAAGTATAAATATAGTTCCGAATATAATGGTTGGAGATTTTGACACATTATCTGATGAGATTAGGTTGAAAAGATATGAAAGTCTGGGTGTTGAGATTATAAGACATGATCCTATTAAGGACTTTTCAGATACGGAACTTGCAATAGATAAAGCAGTACAGGACAATATAAAAGATATTGTAATAGTTGGTGCTTTAGGCAGAAGATTTGACCATGCATTTGCCAATATATTGATTCTTCAAAAGTATAAAAAGTATGGCGTGAATATTACTATATATGATAAGTACAATAAGATATATATAAAGTCAAATTCCTTTACATTAAATAAAGGGGATCTTTGGGGTAAATATATTAGCCTCTTCTCATTAAAGGGTGAGGTATTTGTCGAATCAATAAAGGGAGTCGCTTATCCGGTAGAAAAAAGAATGCTTGATAGTATCAAAGCACCAAGTCTTTATATCAGTAATGAACTGACAGATGAGAGATTGGAAGCAAAGTTTGATGGAGATTTGCTAGTCGTAGAAAGTCGAGATTAGATAATACAAAAGCAGGAAGGAAGAGTATGGAGTGGAAATTAAGGTCCGACAGATCTTTATATTTACAAATCATGGACTATATTAGAATGCAGATAATCTCAGGGAAGATAGGAAGTGGGGATAAACTTCCAAGTGTCAGAGAGATGGCTAATACTCTGAATGTGAACCCGAGTACTGTTCAGAGAGCATATATAGAACTTGAAAGAAGCGGACTCGTATACATTAAGCAAAGTGTAGGAAGCATTGTCACAAGTGACTTAGATATAATAAATAAGAGTAAGGAAGAGTTGGCAAGAGATTATACAATGGAATTTTTTTCAAATATGATTACTATGGGGTTCTCAAAAGCTGATATACTGGCAGAGATAAAGAAACTGGAAGAGAGCGAAGTCTAGCTACATTGTATGAGAAAACTTAATTTAGAATAATAATCAAAAGAATATGTTAAAATATATATTCAAATAATATAAGTGGTATGATTAAATCTGTGCAAATTGGATATTTTAATCATACCACTATTTTTATATACTGGTATCAGCCAAAAATGATGGAGGAAAGATCATGGAAAGATCGAAGGACAGTACAATTTTTAAGCTTGTAGCAACAGCACTTATGGCAGCACTATGTTATGTGAGCTTCACATATTTAAAAATTCCAATTCCGACTATATCGGGTGATATGACAGCTCTACATATAGGAAATGCTTTTTGTGTTTTGGCAGCTTTGCTGCTTGGAGGAGTTTATGGTGGAGTTGCAGGAAGTCTTGGAATGACTATAGCGGATGTTTTAGATCCGGTGTATATAACATCTGCACCTAAGACATTTATATTAAAGCTTTGCATCGGATTGATAGCAGGTTTTATAGCTCATAAAATTGCACATATTACAGAAAATCATGATGCTAAATATATTATGAAGTGGACAGCAATATCTTCAATCTGCGGGCTGGGGTTCAATGTTATATTTGATCCTATAGTGGGATATTTGTATAAGGTATATATTCTGGGAGTTCAAGCAGATGCGGCAAAGATAATGGCTACTTGGGCAGCAGGCACAACTCTTATAAATGCAATAGTAAGTACAATTTTAATAGTAATACTTTATGCTGCACTTAGACCGGTACTTATCAAGTCGGGATTATTTTTAAAAATCAAATAACATACTTCATTTTAGAGGATATCTTTATTCGCCCTATGGTGAGTGGAGATATCCTTTTTTAGATAACGACATGCAAGTATTTTTCTTAATATATTGCCACATTCTTTAGAGTGGTATATAATACAACCGTGGTATCTGCCCGCTTTGTTTTATTAGTGGACAGAGGTATATTGTAGATTTTGAAAGCAAATGGAGGTATACAATGGAGAAATTAGAGCAGTTATATGAAGGAAAAGCAAAAAAGGTATTCAAAACTGCCGACCCGGATGTACTGATAGTTTCCTATAAGGATGATGCCACAGCATTTAATGGCGAAAAAAAAGGAACAATAGTGGGAAAGGGTGCGATTAATAATCGTATGACAAATCATCTGTTTAAACTCTTGGAAAAGAAGGGGGTTCCTACTCATTATATCAAAGAGCTTAATGACAGAGAGACTGCTGTAAAAGCTGTAAAGATAGTACCACTTGAGGTAATAGTGAGAAATTACTCTGCAGGAAGCTTTGCTAAGAAGCTTGGTATGGAAGAGGGAATAAAGCTAAAAACTCCTACTTTGGAATTTTCCTATAAGGATGATGCTCTTGGAGATCCTTTTATAAACGGCTATTATGCACTGGCACTTGATCTTGCAACTCAAGAAGAGATAGATAAGATTGCTTCATATGCTTTCAAGGTTAATGAAACACTGATCAATTATTTTGATGGTCTTGGAATAGATCTGATAGATTTTAAAATTGAATTTGGTAGATATAAGGGAGATGTAATACTGGCGGATGAGATTTCTCCTGATACATGTAGATTATGGGATAAGGAAACCCATGAAAAACTTGATAAGGACAGATTTAGAAGAGATTTGGGCGGAGTAGAAGACGCTTACGCTGAAGTATTTAAAAGACTTGGTATTCAATAGGAGGAAATCTTGAAAGATAGATATATTAGTCCGCTTTCAGAAAGATACGCAAGTGCGAAGATGCAGTATATTTTTTCGCAGGATAAAAAGTTCAAGACATGGAGAAAACTGTGGATCGCCTTAGCAGAGACTGAAAAAGAGCTTGGTCTAAACATTACCGAGGAACAAATAGAGGAATTAAAGAAATTTCAAGATGATATAAATTTTGATGTGGCAAAGGAAAGAGAAAAAGAAGTAAGACATGATGTAATGAGTCATGTATACGCTTACGGAGTACAATGTCCAAAAGCAAAAGGTATTATTCATCTTGGAGCAACTAGCTGTTATGTAGGTGATAATACTGATATTATCATAATGAAGGAAGCTCTGGAGCTGGTAAAAGAAAAGCTTGTAAATGTAATCAATGAGCTTTCAAAGTTTGCTATTAAATATAAGGATCTGCCGACTTTGGCATTTACTCATTTTCAACCGGCACAGCCTACCACAGTAGGAAAGAGGGCTACACTTTGGATAAATGAGCTTTTGCTTGATTATGAGGATGTAAATTATACTCTTGAAAATTTGAAGCTTTTGGGCTGCAAGGGTACTACAGGTACTCAAGCCTCTTTCGTAGAGCTTTTTGATGGAGATAATGAGAAGATAGATAAAATAGATCCTATCATTGCAAATAAGATGGGATTTAAGGAATGTTATCCTGTTTCAGGGCAGACATACTCAAGAAAAGTGGATATCAAGGTATTAAATGTGCTTGCAGGTATTGCCGCCTCAGCACATAAGTTCTCAAATGATATCAGACTTTTACAGCATTTAAAAGAGATTGAAGAGCCTTTTGAAAAGTCACAGATAGGTTCATCAGCTATGGCATATAAGAGAAATCCAATGCGAAGTGAGAGGATTGCATCTTTGGCAAACTATGTAATGAGTGATGTTATGAACCCTATGATGGTAGCATCTACTCAGTGGTTTGAAAGAACATTGGATGATTCTGCAAATAAGAGACTTTCAATACCGGAAGGCTTTTTAAGCATAGACGGTATACTTGATTTATATTTGAATGTAGTGGATGGATTGGTAGTATACCCAAAAGTTATAGAAAAACATTTGATGTCAGAATTGCCTTTTATGGCTACAGAGAATATAATGATGGATGCAGTAAAAGCCGGTGGAGACAGACAGGAGCTGCATGAAAGAATTAGAGAGCTTTCAATGATTGCCGGAAGAAATGTAAAGGAACTTGGTGAAGAAAACAATCTACTAGATTTGATTGCAAAAGATCCTATGTTCAAACTTTCAAAAGAAGAATTGAAAGAGTCTATGAAGCCTGAAAAATATATTGGAAGAAGTGCTATTCAGGTGGAAGATTTTATAAAAAGAATTATCAAGCCTATCTTGGATGAAAATAAAGATATTCTGGGATTAAAGGCTGATATAAATGTGTAAGGAGAATTAAATGGTAAGAGCTATTGTAGGCGCTAACTGGGGCGATGAAGGTAAGGGCAAAATCACAGATATGCTTGCAGCGAAAGCAGATATTATTATCCGTTTTCAGGGTGGTAGCAACGCAGGTCATACAATTATAAACAATTACGGTAAATTTGCTTTGCATCTATTGCCGTCAGGAGTATTTTATGATCATACAACAAGCATTATAGGAAATGGTGTTGCACTTAATATTCCATATCTTGTTAAAGAGATAAATGAGTTGGTTGAAAAGGGTGTACCAAGACCTAAGGTTTTGGTTTCTGACAGAGCACAGCTTTTGATGCCATATCATATTTTACAGGATACCTATGAGGAAGCAAGGCTTGCCGGCAAGGCGTATGGCTCTACCAAGTCAGGAATAGCTCCTTTTTATTCAGATAAGTTTGCAAAAATCGGAATACAGGTAAGCGAACTTTTTGATGATGAGATATTGGAAGAAAAGGTTGAAAAGATTTGTACATTAAAAAATGTTATGTTCAAGCATCTTTACAATATGCCTGAGCTTGATAAGGCTGAACTTATGAATACACTTCATGAGTATAGAGATATGGTAGAACCCTTTGTATGTGATGTGAGTGCGTATCTTTATAAGGCTATAAAAGAAGGAAAGAGTATTCTACTTGAGGGTCAGCTTGGTTCATTAAAGGATCCTGATCATGGAATATATCCAATGGTTACATCTTCTTCTACATTGGCTGCATATGGAGCTATAGGTGCAGGTATTGCTCCATATGAGATTAAGGAGATTACGACAGTGGTTAAGGCATATTCATCTGCAGTAGGTGCCGGAGAATTTGTTAGTGAGATAGAAGATGAGGCTGAGGCAGACGAGCTTAGAAGAAGAGGCGGAGATGGTGGAGAGTTTGGTGCTACCACCGGAAGACCTAGAAGAATGGGATGGTTTGATGCTGTAGCATCCAGATATGGTGTAAGGATTCAGGGTACTACAGAGGTTGCACTTACAGTGCTTGATGTACTGGGATATCTTGAAGAGATTCCGGTATGTGTAGGTTATGATGTAAATGGTGAGATAACCAAGGACTTCCCTACAACAAATAAATTAAAAATTGCAAAGCCTGTATATGAATATCTTCCCGGATGGAACTGTGATATTAGAGGTATAAAGAAATATGAGGATTTACCGGAGAATTGTAGGAAGTATATTGAGTTTATAGAAAAAGAACTTGAAGTGCCTGTAAAATTGGTAAGCAATGGACCGGGTAGAGATGATATTATCTATAGATAGGATTTTGCCTTGCCCCATATTGGTGAAGACTGATATGGGGCTTGACTATTCATTAAATAAGGAGAAAATATGCTGGACATAATAGAGAAACTTCAAAAAGAAGCTTTAGAAAAGATAAATAGTGCAGAAACTAAGGAGAAATTAAACGAACTAAAAGTAGCATATCTTGGAAAGAAGGGCGAACTTACCGCACTTCTTAAGAACATGAAAAATATAGCTCCGGAGGAGAGAGCTGAATTCGGTAAAGTAGTAAATGAAGCAAGAGAAGCTATTGAAAATACATTAAATAATGTTGGAAGTGAGCTTGCAAAGCTTGCACTTGAAGAAAGATTAAAGGCAGAGACTATAGATGTTACACTGCCGGCGAATAAGAGAGAATTTGGACATAGTCATCCAAATGTAATAGCATTGCATGAAGTTGAAAAGATATTTACAAATATGGGCTATGAAGTGGTGGAAGGACCGGAGATAGAGTTTGATGAATACAACTTTACAAAGCTTAATATTCCTGAGGATCATCCGGCTAAGGATGAACAGGATACCTTCTACATAACGAAGGATATAGTACTTCGTACTCAGACATCACCGGTACAGGCAAGAGTTATGGAGACAGGAAAGCTTCCTATAAAGATGTTAAGCCCCGGAAGAGTGTACCGTTCTGATGAAGTAGATGCTACTCATTCACCTACTTTCAATCAGATAGAGGGACTTATTGTAGATAAGGATATCACATTTGCAGACCTTAAGGGAACACTTGAGGTATTCGCTAAAAAATTATTTGGTGAAGATACTAAGGTTAAGTTCAGACCTCACCATTTCCCGTTTACAGAGCCAAGTGCAGAGATGGATGTGACCTGTTTTAAATGTCATGGAAGTGGATGCAGATTCTGTAAGGGAAGCGGTTGGATAGAGATACTTGGATGTGGAATGGTACATCCTCATGTATTTGATATGTGTGGAGTTGATAAGAATGAATACAATGGTTTTGCATTCGGTATCGGACTTGAGAGAATTGCTCTATTAAAGTATGAAATTGACGATATGAGACTTCTATATGAGAATGATATCAGATTCTTAAAGCAATTCTAAGAAGTTTTAACAGAAAATATTAGATAACAGAGGTGAAGAATGGATACAGCATTATCATGGATAAAGGCCTATGTGCCTGATTTGGAAGTGACTCCAAGTGAATATACAGATGCAATGACTCTTACCGGAACCAAGGTAGAGGGCTATAAAGAATTAGATAAAAATCTTGAGAAAATAGTAGTAGGTGAGATACTTTCAATAGAGAAACATCCTGATGCGGATAAGCTCATTATTTGTCAGGTAGATGTAGGAAATGAGAAAATACAGATAGTTACAGGAGCACCTAATGTTTTGGTAGGTGATAAGGTGCCTGTGGTTTTGGACGGTGGAAAGGTTGCAGGTGGACATGATGGAAGTCCATTGCCTGAAAATGGTATAAAGATAAAGAAGGGTAAGCTTCGTGGAGTGGAGTCATTTGGAATGATGTGTTCTATTGATGAGCTTGGTCAGGACAAGAACTATTTTCCTGACGCACCTGAAAATGGCATCTATATCTTGCCAAAAGATACTAAGGTTGGAATTGATGTTATAGAGCTTCTTGGACTTAGAGATACTGTATTTGAGTACGAAATTACATCAAACAGGGTGGACTGCTACGGAGTAATAGGAATTGCAAGAGAGGCCGCCGCCACATTTAAGAAAAAGTTCGTTTTACCGCAGGTAAATACTACAGGAAATGCTGAGAATGTAAATGATTACTTAAGTGTGGAAGTAAAGGATGAGACTCTTTGTAAGAGGTATGTTGCAAGAGTTGTTAAAAATATAAAGCTTGCACCTTCACCGACTTGGATGCAGGAGAGACTTCGTGCAGTGGGAATCAGACCGATAAATAATATAGTCGATATTACAAATTATGTTATGGCAGAGTATGGTCAGCCTATGCATGCCTTTGACTACAATCTGATCGAAGGACAAAAAATAATTGTAGACAGGGCAAAGGATGGAGATGAGTTTGAGACTCTTGATGGAGTAGTAAGAAAGCTTGATAGTGATATTTTGATGATAAATGATGCTAAAAAAGCTGTAGCTATTGCCGGAATAATGGGTGGAGAAAACTCAAAGATAACAGATGATGTAAGTACAATGATATTTGAATGTGCTACATTTGATGGGACAAATATCAGACTTTCATCAAAGAGAATAGGACTTCGTACAGATTCATCAGGAAAGTTTGAAAAGGGTCTTGATCCAAATAATGCTTATGCTGCCATGATGAGAGCCTGTTCTTTGGTGGAAGAACTTGGCGCAGGTGAGGTAGTAGGCGGAACTATAGATATTTATCCGATAAAGGCGGTAGAGTCAAGAGTAGCTTTTGAGCCTGAAAGAATCAATAAATTACTTGGAACTTCTATCTCAAAGGAAGATATGCTTGAAATCTTTGATAGAATTGAGTTACAATATGATAAAGAGACTAACGAGATAGTAGCTCCTACATTTAGGCAGGATATTCATTTTATGGCGGATTTGGCCGAGGAAGTAGCAAGATTCTTTGGATATGATAAGATACCTACGACATTGCCAAAATCAAGTGCCACTATAGGTGGTATTAGCCATAAACTTGAAATAGAAGAGCTTGCAAGAGAAGTAGCGAAATTCTTAGGATTCTCAGAGGCTATGAACTATTCATTTGAGAGTGCGAAGGTGTTTGACAAGCTTGGATTGTCAAAAAATAGCCACTATAGAAATGCTATTGAAATATCAAATCCTCTTGGTGAAGATTTTAGAATGATGAGAACACAGGCTGTAAATGGTATATTGAACTCACTTTCAACAAATTACAATAGAAGAAATAAGGATGTACATTTATTTGAACTTGCAAATATCTATATTCCAAAGGAGCTTCCTTTAAAGGAATTGCCTGATGAGAGAATGCAGTTTGTTCTTGGCTTCTATGGTAAGGAAAACTTCTTTGATATGAAGGGAGTTGTAGAGGAGTTCTTATACACTTTAGGAATTACAGGAAAGCTTTACTATGATCCAAGTTGTACGGAAGAATTTTTACATCCGGGAAGAAAGGCTGATATAGTATTTGATGGCGTTCGCATTGGATATTTGGGAGAGGTACATCCAATTGTATGTGAAAACTATAAATTGGGTGAGAAGACCTATATTGCAGTAATTGATTTACCGAATGTAATTCCATTTGTAAGCTTTGATATCAAATATACAGGTATAGCAAAGTATCCTGCAATTTCAAGAGATATTTCCTTGGTAGTACCAAGAAGCGTGTTGGTAGGTGAGATTGAGGATATAATTTTAGAAAATGGCGGAATTAATCTGGAGTCATTCAACTTATTTGATATCTATGAGGGGGATCAAATAGAGGCAGGATTTAAGTCTGTGGCTTATTCTCTTACATTTAGAAACAAGGAGAGAACTCTTCTTGATGCAGATGTGAATGAAGTGATGGATAAGATATTAAAGAAGCTTGAGGATAAAAATATTAGAATCAGATCCTAGTCTAAATAAAGCTATGGTGAATCTCTTATTTATATGTGTTTTGTTTTAGAAAAGTGAGAAATATAGATATGGTTAGAAGTAGAGGAAGGAAAAATAAAAACAAATCTTTTATTAGGTACTTTTGTCTTTTTGTGCTGTCTGTTATATTGCTTACTTCTTTACTGATTGGAGATGACACCAGAGCATATGGAGAAGGAAGAAATGCTATCTTTAAAAATCCTATCAATCCGGATTATGAAAGCAATGATAATGGAGTAAAGACATCATTCAGATTGAGAGCACTTAATAATTTGAGTGGAGAAACTGAATATGGTTCAAATGCAATGTCTTTGATATCCGTAAGCGAGGAAGACAATAGAAGAAGTACAATAAAGAATTTTGCTGATGTACTGGATATGGATATATACAGCAATCTGTGTTTTAATGCAAATGTAGAAAACAGTTCAGATGTAGAAAGAGATATAAGCTTTGATATTATATTGCCGCTTAAAACAGATGGCAGAGTATCAGAGCTTAGATTGATAAACTCAGGACTTGATATATTTAAAGGCGATTTGAGTGGAGTAGATATAAAGTATGAGTTGGATGGAAAGTTCATTACAGAAGGTGAAAGGAAATCCGGAAAGCAATTAGATTTTAATAAGGTAAAGTCTATTAAGATAGAGGGCAAAATCGCAGCCGGTCAGAAGTTTGAAGGACTTTTACCTATGGAAATTGTAGAACATAAGCTGGTTATAGAAAAAAAGGATGATTTTGTAGATGATTTGAAGACTATTGTGGAAGTAAATACCAATAATATCTTTGATTTTAAGCTCAACTATAGATTTCCCATTAAAAAAGAGTTAAATCTCAGTATTGCGACATGCCATGGAAGTGATAGAATGGAAGATTTCTCAAATGGTAAAATCGTAGGTATAGCAAGAAGAGATGAGGAAAGCTATGATATATTGCCAAATGATATTATAGAGAGATTCCCAGGTGCTAATACTGCATTTTTCTCAATGTTTACTGTTGATGATAAAAAAGATGCTTTTGTAAATGATTATAGTTTTGTGAGTATTTATACAAAGGAATTACAGGACTTGGTAAAGGATAGAGGATATTCACTGCTTATAAGAAATGGTACATTACAGAATAAATATAGTTTTATAGTAGGCGAAAAAAAGCATATATATGAGGATGGACTTGAGCTACACTTGGGTAAAAAAGATAAATATAATCATTCATTGTCTAAAGTATATGTAGAATTTCAAAAGGTACTTGATTGCAAAGATATCGAAATAGTGCAGGGTAGTGAGTGGAAAAAATTTGACAATCTGTTATCTGCAAAGATTCAAAACGGTGATGAAATTACAGAAATCGACAGAAGCAAAATAAAGGTAGAAGGAAGTGTGGATACAAAGCAAAAGGGTGAATATAATGTGAAGTATTCATATGAGTTATTGCCAAATCTATGGATCAGTAATACTGCCAGGGTAAAAGTAGTCGAAAAAAATGAAGTATCTCAGACTCAGAGTGAGAGCAAAGGTGGAAGCAATGTAAGGATAGAATAAATCCTGCTGTCAAGCATAAATGATTATGTCCCAAAATAATTAATTTATAAGCCCCCACAAAGGGGCTTTTATTATGCACTTTTTATGTCTTCTTCAATTCTGTGTGGCTGTGAGTGTGCGAATTTATTAAAGGCATCCAATCTCCAAGGATGGTTCATTGGAGGTATATAAGGCTTTCTAGGTTTTGGCTGTTTGTAGTCAGCGTCCAAGTCCTTAGATTTATGCTCATGAGCCGGTATTTCTTCCAGTGCATAAATATCTTTGTCATTTACGCACACAAACATAGACCTATCAAATGCCTTGATAAGCATAACCTTGGTACCTTTTCGATAATGGGTCTGCAATCCTTTATTATCTATCATCTTATAAAATTTCTTCTCGAATTGAATCGCATGTCCGGCATCAACAGTTCTCTCAGTTAAAACCGCCAAAGTAAGATTTATTTTTTCTTTAGATGGTTGCGTTTCAAAGACAGATTTGATACCATAAAGTGGAAGTGCGAACTTCTCATTGAATTCTTTTATGTAGTGGTAAATGAATTCATTGGCTTTATGGATATCGGTTACGCCTGCGAGTCTAAACTCAATAGGCAGGCGTGACTGTAAAGTCTGATTCAATCGTTCTATACGTCCTTTAGCCTGTGGTACGCTGCTTGATTCAAGCTGTGTGCCAAGTTGCTTACAGGCGTATGCAAACTGTGTATAGGTGTCTTTGTCGTCAGATAAGGCACCTTTTTTCTTGTAAGTAAATACAGTTCGTTTATCAGTAAGAAACTTATAAGGAATACCATAATCAGTAAGAATCTGCTCAAATACATGGTAGTATCCATTAAGAGTTTCCTGAGTATCAAACCAGGCACCTGTGACAACACCTGAGGCATCATCAATAGCCAAATGTAGATGCCATATCTGTCCCGGCACCCATTCATAAGGGGTAGCATCCATCTGAAGCAATTCACCAAAATAAGCACATCTTGGACGACGACTGTGAGCATCTTCAACTGCTACTAAGTTAGCTTGTATCTGTGATAATTCCCTTTTTGATGTTGCAGCTTCCTTCTTAGCTCTGAGAGTTTGCTTAATGCGTCTACGCTTAGCTTTTGTAGCCTTTGGAGATAGAATGTACTCTGACTCCAAAATACTCATTACAGAGGAAGAAGAGATACTTATGCCTTCATGCTTTTTTAGAAGCTCTGTAAAGTGTTCAAAGTTAGCTTCGTAGTATTTAGTTCTGTATAGATCAAGAACCTGACTTCTGATATCAGGACAGATAGTGGTAGCCGGCTTTTTGCCTCTGTTACCATGAATAAAGAATGCCTTACCATCTTTAATATAACCCTGTATCATACGGTTTATATGCCTTTTGGTGCATCCTAGGATAAGAGCAGCTCTATCCTTATTAGCTGTATCGGGGTGATCTACCAGACCTTTGATAACTTCATACTTTCTTTGTTCATCCATTGATAAAATAACCTTTCTGATAAGTCAGTTCCTCCTAGTGTTAGAATATACAAAATAGTATTCTACCATAAGTGGGACATTTTTATTTGTGGTATACTAGGACTTTATCATTTATGGCTTATACAATGTAAGGATAGAATAAATCCTGCTTGCAAAATAGGTTGTTTAGTGATATCATAAAAGAAGTTTTGTATTTTAATGGAGTGTAAATATGGTTATTTTAAATAGGATTATTTCAATAATATTTGTTTTAGTATGTGTTTTCCTAACTGCAGTAGTATTATTCCAGGAAGGAAATGAGCAGGGGCTTGGCTCAATCGGTGGTATTGCTGATACATATTGGGGTAAGAATAGAGGCCGTTCAGTAGAAGGTTTGCTTGAGAAGCTGACCAAGGTTGCTGCAGCACTGTTCTTAATTTTAGCATTAGTTTTAAATATTGTTAAATAATAAAAAAGCACTCAAAGGAGTGCTTTTTGTTGTAATTAATATTTTATTTAAAAAAGGAATATATGGATAAGGGTTTAGAAAAAAGAAAAAAAATAGTGATGGACTTTGTAGAAAGTCCTATGTATGTACCTATGAAAGCAAAGGAGTTAGCTCTCTTTTTCAATATTGAAAAAGAGAGAAGAACTGAGCTTGATGAGGTATTGAAAGAATTGGTATTAGAGGGAAGGTTGGAGATAAGCAAAAGGGGTAAGTACAAGAAACCTGAGCATAGATACTTATTGGGAGAGTTTATGGCAAATCCGAAAGGCTTTGGTTTTGTAAGAGTGGATGATAGAGATTCGGATATATTTATTCCATCAGAGTGTACTGCCAATGCTATGAATGGTGATACTGTAAAAGTGGTAATAGATATTGAAAGTGGTGAAAAAAGAGCTGAAGGTCATATAATAGGCATAGAGAAGCATGCCAATGTTCAGATAGTGGGATATTATAAAAAGAATAATACATTTGGATTCGTACTACCTGACGATGCTAAGCTTTTAAAAGATATATACATTCCTGCAGGTAGAGATAAAGGTGCGAAGACCGGAGATAAAGTAGTGGTGGAAATTACAGACTTTGGTGATCATAAGAAAAAGCCTGAAGGCAAGGTGATAGAAGTTCTAGGTAAGAATACAGATGCCGGTGTGGATATACTTTCTATAATAAGAGCATTTGGGCTACCTGAAAACTTTAATGATGAAGTGGAAAATGAGCTTAGAAAGATTCCAAGTACTGTGCTTGAAAAAGACAAAAAGGGTAGGCTGGATTTTAGAGACTTAGTGACTGTAACCATAGACGGTGAGGATGCAAAGGATCTGGATGATGCTATAACATTGGAAAGAAATGGGAATATATGGCATTTGGGAGTACATATTGCTGATGTTACACATTATGTGAGAGAGAATACAGCGCTTGATAAGGAGGCATTACACAGAGCTACAAGCATATATCTTGTAGATAGGGTTATACCTATGTTGCCAAGAAAACTAAGCAATGGTATATGTTCATTAAATCAGGGCGAAGACAGACTAGCACTTTCATGTATGATGGAGATAGATGAAAAGGGCAATATAATAGGTCATAATATCTGTGAGAGTATCATAAATGTAAATGAAAGAATGACTTATAATGCAGTAAATGAAATTATAACAGATTCAAATGAGGTGACTAAGCAAAGATATAGCGATTATATAGAGCTTTTTAATAATTTCAAGTTGGTATCGGAGCTTCTTAGAGGTGCAAGAACAAAGAGAGGATCCATAGATTTTGATTTACCTGAGAGCAAGGTAATACTTGATAAAAATGGAAAGGCTATAGATATAAAACCATATGACAGAAATGCAGCGACAAAGCTTATAGAGGATTTTATGCTTGCTGCAAATGAAACTGTGGCAGAGGACTTTTTCTGGCAAGATTTACCATTCATTTATAGAGTACATGAAAATCCGGATCCTGAAAAGATAAAAAGTCTGGCAATATTTATAAATAACTTTGGATATACACTCAGAAGAAAAAATGATGAGGTATCACCAAAGGAACTCCAAAAACTCTTGGCAAGTATTGAGGGAAGTGACGCCGAGGGAGTTATATCAAGGATTGCACTTCGAAGCATGAAGCAGGCAAGATATGATACCTCATGTATAGGTCATTTTGGATTGGCAGCCAGATACTACACACATTTCACATCACCAATCAGAAGGTATCCCGATCTGCAAATACATAGGATAATAAAAGAAAACATAAGGAATGGGATTTCTGATAAGCGTACAGAACATTATAGAGCAATTTTGGACAGTGTGGCATTACAATCATCACAGATGGAAAGAAGAGCGGAGGAAGCTGAAAGAGAGACTGTAAAGTATAAAAAATGTGAGTATATGCTAAGTCATCTTGGAGAAGAATTTGATGGTATTATCAGTGGAGTTACAGGTTTTGGTATATTTGTAGAGCTTGAAAATACAGTTGAAGGCTTTATAAGAATCGCTGATTTGGAAGGTGATTACTTTGTTTATAATGAAGCAGGATATGAGCTTGTGGGAGAGATTACAAAAAAGAAATTTGTTTTGGGTCAAAAAGTCAGAGTAAAGGTATATGATATAGATAGACTTGCAAAAAGAATTGACTTTAAACTTGTAAAGGAGAAAGATGGCAGAAGGGATTAAAATTATAGCAAATAACAAAAAAGCATATTTTGATTATTTTATATTGGAAAACTATGAGACCGGTATTGAACTTTTTGGAACTGAGGTAAAGTCAGTAAGAATGGGACATGTTTCAATAAAAGAATCTTGGATAAGAATTGATAAGGGTGAGCTTTTCATTATGGGAATGCATATCAATCCATATGAGAAAGGTAATATATTTAATAAAGATCCTTTGAGAGTAAGAAAACTGTTGATGCATAAGAAAGAGATCTTGAAGCTGGATGCTAAGCTTAATGAAAAAGGTCTGACTATAGTACCTCTAAAGGTATATTTAAAGGGCAGTCTGGTAAAGATGGAAATAGGATTGGCAAAGGGAAAGAAAAACTATGATAAGAGAGAAACCCTTGCTAAGAAAACACAGCAGAGAGAGATAGAAAAGGCAATGAAGAGAAGTATGAGGTAGAAAATTCCAAAATATAAACGTATGTTCGATTTTTCTTGACAAACATATGTTCTTGTTGTAGACTTACTATATAGAACAAATGTTTGGAGGGAATATGAGAAAATTATTTTTAACTTTTATTTTTGCTTTGTTTTTAGTAAGTTTTTTATTGGGTAAGGTAGATACCACCAGAGCAAGTATGGATAGAGAAAATATAAGGTATACCTCTGTGAAAGTAAAATACGGAGACAGCTTGGACACTATATCAAAAGAATATAATAATACAGGTATGTCACATGAGGAATATATAGATAGTATAATGGAGATGAATAGAATGGACAGTAATAAGGTTCATCCGGGTTGCTTTATACTTGTAAGCTATAAGGTGGAAAGATAGGGAGAAAATTATTTCTCCCTAAGCTTTACCATATTTCTTGCACTTCTTCGCCTATCATCTTCTATAGCTGCATAGTGTTTCTTAGTAGTATTTACATCACTATGTCCAAGTACATCTGCAACCAGGTAGATATCACCGGTTTCCTTGTATAGATTGGTGCCATAAGTAGAACGAAGCTTATGCGGAGTGATTTTCTTTAAAGGAGTAATTATTCGTGCATATTTTCTGACAAGATTTTCTACACTTCTTACAGAGAGTCTTTTGTTTTGCATTGAAAGAAATAGAGCACCCTCATGTCCGCTTTCTTCCAAAATTAAAACTCTTTCATCAAAATAATTTTGCATTGCCTCTTTTACCTCATCAGAAAAATATATAGTAACTTCTTTGCCACCTTTTCTGTGAATCAATATACCATTGTTTTTAAAATCCACATCGGATATATTAAGTCCTACACATTCAGAAACTCTTATACCGGTACCAAGTAGCAGTGATAGTATTGCCACATCTCTAATCTTTGTCTTTTCATGATATGCTTTTTGTCTTTCGCTTAACCCCTCACCTTTTTCAGCTTCATCAATAATCATTGAAACTTCATCAATATCTAATCTGATGATTTCTTTTGAATGTAATTTTGGTAGCTGCACTCTTTCCATTATATTTTCACTGATTTTTTCCACTCTATAAAAGTATTTGAAAACACTTTTCAAAGTAGATATCTTCCTCTTTATTGCATTTTCCTTATTAGATATCTTCCTACCATCAGTGTCACGATATTTTAAGTATTCCATATACTCTTCAATATCAGTTACACTTAGACTTTCAAGTACAGAAATAGGAATGTCAGATATTTTGGAATATTTCTTTTTTAGATTTGGATTTTCACTTAACAAAAACTGTAGAAAGATCTTTATATCATAGGCATAGGCTATTTGAGTTCTTGACTGTGTGCGAGGTTCAATACCACGAAAAAAGTCTTTGAAAAATGGAGGTAGCCCAGAGAGCATTTCTCTGAGTTTTTGTATATTTTCTATATCAACTTGTTCACTATATTTATAATCAGGCATATATTCTCCCTTGTTTAAATTGTGTATATGAGTTCGTATTATTGTAAAATGTTTTAAATATTAAATAGTATAACAAAAATATGTAATTTTATATAGAGTTATGTTGAGTTTTATGTTATTATACTATCGTCGCAGTGAGTTATAATTTTATCATATAGGTTAAGCGATATATGAGACCAAAAGGAGGTTTTACCAATGAACTATTTAGAAATTGAGAAGGTAATCGGAAGAGAAATACTTGACTCAAGAGGAAATCCAACAGTTGAGGCTGAGGTTTATCTTGTAGATGGAACAATCGGAAGAGGAACAGCTCCATCAGGTGCATCTACAGGTGAGTTTGAGGCACTTGAGCTTAGAGATGGTGACAAGTCACGTTACCTTGGAAAGGGTGTTTCAAAGGCTGTTGAGAATATAAATACAACTATTAATGATGTACTTGAGGGTATGGATGCATCAGATATCTATGCTGTAGATAAGGCAATGATCGAGGCTGACGGTACAAAGGATAAGTCAAATCTTGGTGCTAATGCAATCCTTGCAGTATCAATAGCTTGTGCAAGAGCAGCAGCTATTTCACTTGATATCCCACTTTACAGATTCCTTGGTGGTGTAAATGCAAACAGACTTCCTGTACCAATGATGAATATCTTAAATGGTGGTGCTCATGCATCAAATAACGTAGACGTTCAGGAATTTATGGTTATGCCTGTAGGAGCTCAAAGCTTTAAGGAAGCTCTTAGATGGTGTGCAGAAGTATTCCACAACTTAGCAGCACTTTTGAAGGCAGAAGGGCTTGCTACAAGTGTAGGTGATGAGGGTGGTTTTGCTCCTAACCTTACAGGTGGTGATGAGGAAGCTATCGAGTTTATTCTTAAGGCTGTTGAGAAGGCTGGATATAAGCCGGGTGTTGATTTTATGATCGCTATGGATGCAGCTGCAAGTGAGTGGAAGACAGGTACAGTTGGAAAGTATAAGCTTCCAAAGGCAGGAACAGAGTTTACATCTGCTGAGCTTGTTGAGCATTGGAAGAAGCTTGTTGAGAAGTATCCAATCATTTCTATTGAGGATGGTCTTGATGAGGAAGATTGGGAAGGATGGAAACTTCTTACAAATGAACTTGGCGGAAAAGTTCAGCTTGTAGGAGATGATTTGTTCGTTACAAATACAGAGAGACTTAAGAAGGGTATTGACAGTGATTGTGCAAACTCAATCCTTATAAAGCTCAATCAGATTGGCTCAGTTTCTGAGACACTTGAGGCTATCAAGATGGCTCATAAGGCAGGATATACATCAATATCTTCACACAGATCAGGAGAGACAGAGGATACAACTATAGCTGACCTTGCTGTAGCTCTTAACACATGTCAGATCAAGACAGGTGCACCTTCAAGATCAGAGAGAGTTGCTAAGTACAATCAGTTACTTAGAATCGAAGAAGAGCTTGGTGAGAGTGCTTGCTATCCGGGAATGGCAGCATTCAATGTAAAGAGATAATAAAAAGTTGTTTGTCAAATTATTGGGGTGGGTTGATTTTTCAACCCACCTTTTATTAGCAACAAATACTTAATGCAGTGTATAGACCGGTAGGATGTGGTAATCGTCATTATATAAAACTATAGTCATATTTGTATTGAAAAGGAGAATTATGGAGTTTAAGCTTTACTTTCAGAGTAATGGACCACTTGTGCTGCCACTGGCATACCATCATATTTTACAGGGATTTATCTATAAGAGATTGTCGGAAGATCCGGAGTTTTCTGATTTTTTGCATAATGAGGGATATAAAAGAGAAGGACAGAGCTTTAGACTATTTGTTTTCAGCTTATTAAAAGGTCATTTTAAAATAGTTGGTTCAAATATTGTTTTTGATAATGTCATAGAATGGGAGATTAGAAGTCCTATAATGCTGTTTTGTCAAACATTATTTAAGGCATTGGAAAAAGAAGAGGTTTTTGATCTGGCAGGTCAGAAAATATTCTTACTTAGATATGAGGTATTAAATACTGAAGTAGTAGAAGATGATATAGATATAAGAATGCTTTCTCCTGTATGTGTAGATTTGAGTATTTGGGAAGACGGAAAAAGCAAGACGAAGAATTTGGATCCTATGGATCCTAGATTTAACTATTACTTAACCAAAAATTTTCAGAGAAAATTTGAGGCTGTAACAGGTGAGGATACAGACAGCGGAATATTCCTACTTCCACCGGAAAACTTTGAACCATCAAAAAATAAATATGTTACACGTTTTGTGGACGGTATTTATGTTACAGGATGGAAAGGTCAATATAAGCTGAAAGGTAGTCCAAATAATTTAAAGTTTTTATATGATACAGGATTAGGGGCAAGGAATTCTCAAGGCTTTGGAATGTTTCAAATAGTATAAAGTTTTATGACAAATCTTTAACTTTATAAAGTTATAGTATATAATGTGTTGGTAAAATTTTAAGAGGTTCAAGGAGGTTTTGAATGAGTAAGCAACCAACAAAGCAAAATAAGGGCAATATGACAGGGCTCTTGTTGATGGTTTTGGCTGCTATTATTACTATTGTAATAGCTTTTCCGGTTACTGATAGCATTAGAAAGATGATAAAAGACAATATAAAATATATTGCCGGTACATATTCTGCTACAGAACAGGGTTTTGGTGGTAAGGTAAAAGCCACAGTAGTTGTAGGTGACAATGGAATAGAAAGTGTTTTATTTGACGGTCCAAAGGAGACTCCGGATATAGGCGGGGCTGCTATTTTAAAAATTAATGAGCAGATGAAAGCTGCACCTGATACCGAGTTTGATGCTGTCAGCGGTGCGACAGTTACATCCGGTGGATTAAAGGGTGCATTAAAGAAGGCTTTGCTTAAGGCACGAGGCAAAGAGGTAGAAGAGGATATAGAAGTAAAATCTGCAGATATTGTGGTAATAGGTGCAGGTGGTGCCGGAATGAGTGCTGCAATACAGGCTGCACAGGACGGTGCTACAAATGTTGTGATCCTTGAGAAGATGCCTATCACAGGTGGTAATACAGTAAGGGCAACAGGTGGTTTGAATGCATCACAAACACCTTATCAAAAAAGAGATGGTATAGAAGACAGTAATGATTTATTCTATGAAGACACTATGAAGGGTGGAAAGAATTTAAATGACCCTGAGCTTGTAAGAACTTTGGTAGAGAATTCTGCAGCAGCTGTAGATTGGGTAAATGATATAGGTGGAGACCTTTCAGTAGTAGGACAATTTGGTGGTGCCAGTGTAAAGAGAATACATAGGCCAAGTGATACATCTGCTGTGGGGCCAATGCTTGTAAAAACTTTGAATGCTAAACTTGATGAGCTTGGAATTCCGGTTTTACTGGAAACCAAGGCTACAAAGATTATAGCAGATGCAGACGGTAAGATAATAGGAGTAGAAGCTGAGGATGAAGATGGAAGCTTTATTATAAATACTAAGGCAGTTATACTGGCTACCGGAGGCTTTGGTTCAAATCCTGATATGGTGGTAAAGTATGCCCCACAGCTTTCCGGATTTATAACAACCAATCATATTGGTGCTACAGGTGATGGAATAGAGATGGCCCTTGAGCTTGGTGCAGGACTTACGGATATAGAACAAATCCAGACTCATCCGACTGTAAATCCTGATACTGCTACTATGTATACAGAGGGTGTTCGTGGTAATGGTGCTATATTGGTAAATAATGACGGAAATCGTTTTGTAAATGAACTCGAGACCAGAGATGTGGTTTCTGCAGCAATACTTGAACAACCGAATGAAGAAAGTTGGCTTGTATTTGATACAGCAGTTAGAGAATCATTAAGTGCAATAGAGAAGTATATCAATGAAGGTATTATTGTAGAAGCAAATACTATTGAGGAGTTAGCACAAAAGACCGGAATCAATAAGGAAAATCTGGTAGCTACTATGAATAAGTATGCTACAATGCAATCAGCAGGTGAGGATAGTAATTTCGGTAGAAAAAGTATGGAAGTGCCTCTTACTAAAGCACCTTATTTTGCAGGACTTGCAAAACCGGCTATTCACCATACAATGGGTGGTGTAAAGATAAATACACAAACTCAAGTTTTGAAAGAAGATGGTAGTGCAATTCCCGGACTTTTTGCTGCCGGAGAGGTAGTAGGTGGAGTGCATGGAGGAAATAGACTTGGTGGAAATGCTGTAGCAGATATAGTAGTATTTGGTCGCATTTCAGGTGATAATGCAAATGAGTATGTACTTGCAAATGGAGGAAACACTGAGAGAACTATTACAGCAAATGATGAAGATACAAACTTTGTTCCACAGGATATAAAGACTGACTTGGCAGATGGCTCATATAAGGGCATTGCAAAGGGATTTGGTGGCGATGTGGATGTTACATTCACCGTAAAGAATGGCATCGTAAATGATTTAACTATAAATGGCGGCAAGGAAACTGCTGAGATAGGTGGAAAGGCTATAACAAAGATTAAAAGAAATATACAGTCAACCGGAGAGTTTAAGGTTGACAGTGTAGCCGGAGCTTCTATTACATCTAAGGCAGTTAGTGATGCTATAAATAATGCAACATTGCAATAATGTTTGAAATAAAAGCCAATATCATTGTGATATTGGTTTTTTATTACAATTAATATCTAAATAGTAAGCTAAAATAGATTTTTCTATAAGTATTCAAAAAATTTATATTTTTAGATAGAAAAATACAGTGCTTTATGCTAATATCTAAATGTTGAAATAGGTATAGCCTATTCAATATGAGAGAGTAAATATTTAGGGGGACAAGATTGCTAATAACTAGAGAAATGGATTATGCTGTAAGAATTGTTAGAGCATTAAAGGATGGTACAAAAGTTTCGGCAACCGAAGTGGCAAGAAAGGAACATTTGCCACAAGCTATTACATATAAGGTTTTAAACAGTCTGTTAAAATCTAAACTTATTGGAAGCATGAGAGGTGTTAATGGAGGTTATTATTTAAAATGTGACCTTTCAAAGACTACATTATATGATATATGTTCAGCCTTGGGTGAAGATATGAGCATTACGGAATGTGTCAGAGATGGTTACGACTGTATAAACAATAGATGTGGAGAATGTATTTTAAATAAGGAATTTAATAGAATACAAAGTTCATTGAATAGAGAATTACAAAAAACAACTTTGGATAAACTTTTATAGGTTTATCCTTTTTTAGTGAAATACATTTGAAGTATAATTGTATTACTTATAATACAGAAAAATGATGATAAAATTGCTAAATACTTGACAATATATTAATATAAATTTAAACTGTTTTAAAGAAAAAAGACATGCAGTATTGCTTAAAAGCTGAAGGGAATAGTTGATATAAAATATATTATTAAATTGATGGAGTAGATATGAAGGAAATAAAAATAGTTGCTATACTTGCTATGGTGGGAATGTTATTGTCAGCTTGCAATAGTAATATCACAAAATTACAGGAACAGTTTGATTTGGAATCTAAGTATACTAATGAGTTAGACTATGAAAGTACTATAGAGAGTCTCAATAGGGCTATAAAGATTGATCCTCAAAATATAGGAGCATACAAAAAGCTGGCTGAGATATATGGGAAGTCAGGAAGAGTAGATGAAGCAAGGGATACTTTAGAAAGTGCTTTGGATATAGCCGGATTATCGACTAAGAATGAAAATGAACTAAATATGAGATTAAAAAATCTGGAGTTTCTTGTTATGGTATCTGAAATCCCCGGAGAGTATGATGAGATTATGGAGGTAGAACTTGGCAATAAATATGGCTATGATATCTACTATACAATAGAAAGCAAGGATAATAGGCTAATAGCCAAAGATTTAAAATATACAGAACCCATACTATTGGATGAAGATGGCAAATATATATTAAAAGCATATACTATTGATAAGTATGGCGAAACTCATGATGAAGTAGTAGTGAATTATATTATAAAACTTCCTAAAGGAGGTGTAGGAAAAGATAGTTGGGAAAAAGTTGGAGATATCTACAGATACCGTGGTAAGAATGGAAAGATAGTAAGAGGTTGGCAGGATATAGACGGTAAATGGTACTACTTTGGAGAAGATGGAGCGATGCTTACAAGCTGGCAAGATATAAATAGTAAGTGGTACCACTTTGGTGAAGATGGTTCTATGGAAACAGGCTGGAAGCAAATAGGAGATAAGTGGTATTATCTTTTAAATACCGGAGAACTATCTATAGGCTGGCAGGATATAGATGGTAAATGGTATTACTTTGCTGATAACGGAGAGATGAAGACTGATCAGTATATAGATGGTTACTATATAGGGGCTGATGGGGTAATGACTACTGAAGGTACTAATACCACTATAGAGTCTAGTGAAAATACTGACTATAAGAAATCATATAGGGATGTGCTGACAAAATTATATACAAAACATGAGTTAGAAGGAGTATATGGTTATGAAGCAGATGCTGTAAAGGGAGTAAGTGAATTTCATGAAGCTAAATATACTTTAATGGATATAACCGGAGATGGAAAAGAAGAACTTATAATATATGTCGGAATGGGAATGACTGGCATATATGGAATTAAGAATGGAAAGATTTCTGTATTACTTAATACTTATATTGATGATGGTTGCTACATATTGGATAACAATAGCATAGTTGTTACATATAGAATACATAATACTGCACCACATACAGGTCCTACTAATTCAGGCACTGGGTTTGTACATTATATATACAATCAACAGAACAGTAAGTTTGAAAAATATAGAGATGGTGAAGCAATAAATCCGGAGTCTGAAGAATATAATCCTGAGGATTCAAGATATTTTAATGATTTGATGAGCAAAGTTTTAATGGAAACTTGGGAAGGTGCTAATATCCCGGTTACACCTGAGAATATTGAGTCTTTAAAATAAAGATTTAAAAATTTATGTAGTAGATTTATACAAACAGTAGATTATTATGATTATCAAGATTTGAATTTATTCTTAGGTGGGGAGTCTTTCCCCACCTTTTTATTTGCAATAAATCATTGATAAAAGTGAATTGCTAAAGATACTTAAACTGTTATAATATTATTAAAATAATTTAAGAACAATATTAGCTATTAGATTTTTGTATAAGGAGTAAGACTATGATAGATAGAATATATTTGGCAGGTGGCTGCTTTTGGGGAGTAGAAGGTTACTTTAAAAAAATAGAAGGAGTAGTAGATACAGCTTGTGGTTATGCAAATGGTAATAGTGAAAATCCAAGTTATGAAGATGTATGCTTACGTAATACCGGTCATGCAGAAACTGTAAAAATTGATTTTGATGATGATATAATTAGTCTAGAGGATTTACTTATATATTATTTTAGAATCATTGATCCTATCAGTGTAAATAAACAGGGAAATGATGTGGGTATTCAGTATAGAACAGGAATATATTATACAAATGAGACACAGATATCTGTAATAGAATCAGCAATTATAAGAGAGCAGAGTAAGCATACTGAGAAAATAGCAGTGGAAGTTTTGCCACTAAAAAATTTCTATAATGCAGAAGAATACCATCAAGATTATTTAGATAAAAATCCAAACGGATATTGCCATATAAACTTGAACCTGGCGGATGAGCCGATAGTAAGGTCGGAAGATTACAAAAAAGATGATGATGAGGTTCTAAAAAATAGACTTACAGCTCTACAATATGATGTCACTATTAATGCAGCTACAGAGAGACCTTTTGACAATGAATTCAACTCAAATTTTGAAAAAGGTATATATGTGGATATTACGTCAGGTGAACCGCTTTTCTTTTATACAGATAAGTTTGAGTCGGGATGTGGTTGGCCAAGCTTTTCAAAGCCTATACAAAAGGATCTTGTAAAATATGAAGAAGATTTAAGCTTTGGCAGAAGAAGGATAGAGGTAAGAAGTAATAGTGCCGATATTCATTTAGGACATGTGTTTAATGACGGACCGATGGAGCTTGGAGGCCTTAGATACTGTATCAACTCGGCTGCACTTAGATTTATTCCTTTCCATAAGATGGAAGAGGAAGGATATGGATACTTGATAAAATATTTACCATAAATTTTAATGTAAAATACAGTGTTTGAGGATGATAAAATTGGATAAATCTAATGAATATAAAATAATATGAATACATTACAATTTGTATTGTATATTTATATGGTTTTTTCTTAAATTATCCTTGTAAAAAAGTGTTTAAAATGTTAGGCTTAACAAAGAAAAATAAAGGGGTGAGATATGTCTGACAATTTTAAATACGGTGAAGACACTAAACTTGATAAGTCGTCTGAAAAGAGGGCGAATTTCTCAGGAGGACTGGGATACATATTGGCGGTAGCAGGTTCTGCAGTAGGACTTGGTAATATTTGGAGATTTCCATATTTGGCTGCAAAGTATGGCGGAGGAATGTTTTTATTAACATATCTTATACTGACGCTTACATTTGGATATGCCATGATAATGTCGGAGACTACTATAGGTAGAATGACGAAGCGAAGTGCAATAGGAGCATTCAATAATTTTGGAAATGGTAAGATACTTAAGATCGGCGGATTTATAAATGCCATAGTTCCTGTTCTTATCGTACCATACTATAGCGTAATAGGTGGTTGGGTAGTAAAATACCTTGTAGAATATATTAAGGGCAATGTAGTTGAATTGGCAGGGGACAAGTATTTTGAAAGTTTTATAATTGATACAAAGGTGGTTTTCTTTTGGTTTGTAATATTTGCGATTGCCACCTTTGTAGTAATACTTGGTGGAGTAGAACAGGGCATAGAGAGAGTGTCAAAGATAATGATGCCTTTACTTATCATACTGGCAATCATTGTAGCAACTTATTCTGTTACAAGACCGGGAGCTATGGAAGGAGTAAAATATCTCTTTATTCCAAATCTTAAGAATTTTTCACTGATGACTGTGGTGGCTGCTCTTGGGCAAATGTTTTATTCGCTGTCCATTGCTATGGGAATTTTATATACCTATGGTTCATACCTTACAAGAGATGTGGATGTAGAGATATCTACTTCAAGAGTTGAAATGGTGGACACAGGTGTAGCAATTTTGGCAGGCCTTATGGTTATACCGGCTGTATTTGCATTTTCAGGTGGAGATCCTGAAAAGTTAAAGGCAGGACCTTCACTTATGTTCATTACATTGCCGAAGGTTTTTGAGAGCATGGGAGCAGGTAGAATTGCAGGTATAGGATTTTTCTTACTTGTGCTGTTAGCAGCACTTACAAGTGCAATATCACTTGTTGAAACCAGTATATCAACTTTCTGTGATGAGCTTAATTTGAGCAGAAATAAGTCCATTATCTTGATGGCTTTTATTATGATATTTGTAGGAGGTTTATCTGCAGCAGGCTATGGTATACTTGATTTTGTATTAATATTTAAGATGCCTATTTTGGATTTCTTAGATTTTCTTACAAATTCTATAATGATGCCAATAGCGGCTTTGGCAACTTGCTATCTTGTAGTAAAGGTTATAACATTAAAGAAAATTGATGATGAAATTTCATATTCATCTTCATTTAAGAGAAAAAAGCTTTATAATATAGTTATGAGAGTGTTTGCACCGATATTTTTGATTATTATATTGGTGAGTGCTATATTGAACACTCTAGGAATTATCAGCTTTTAATTTATTTATACTCATAGTTGATTATACTAAGAATGGAGTACTTAATGAAAAGATTTGATGTAGTTGCGTTAGGTGAATTATTGATTGACTTTACACCTGCAGGACTTTCACCAACAGGAATGAGACTTTTTGAACAAAATCCGGGAGGAGCACCTGCAAATATGTTGACAGCTGTGTCAAGATCCGGACTAAAAACCGCATTTATAGGAAAAATAGGCTCGGATATGCATGGTGATTTTTTAAGAAGTGTACTAGAAAGTGTGCCTATAGATACAAGCGGATTGATTTCAGATCCTTCAGTTTTTACTACTCTGGCATTTGTTAGCCTGTCTATAACAGGAGATAGAGATTTTTCATTTGCAAGAAAGCCTGGAGCTGATACAAAACTTAGTATAGATGAGATAAATAAAGATATATTAACGGAAACTAAGATATTTCATGTAGGATCTCTATCTCTTACAGATGAACCGTCAAGGGGTACGACTTTTGAGGCGGTAAGGATTGCAAAGGAAGCAGGTGCTATTATATCCTATGATCCAAACTACCGTGAACCACTTTGGGATAATGTTGATAAGGCAATGGAAATGATGAGATTGATGGCTCAGCTTGCTGATATTATGAAGATATCTGATGAGGAGACATCACTTCTTACACCATATAAGGAACCGCTTGAAGCAGGGAAGTACTTGATAGAAAATGGTAGAAAGCTTGTAGTGGTTACTCTTGGAGAAAAGGGAGCTTTGGCTGTATCAAAAACAGGCTATGTAGAAATACCCGGATTTAAGAGTAATGTTGTTGATACTACGGGTGCCGGAGATTCTTTTTGGGGAGGACTTTTGGCAAAATTCATTAATGAGAATGTTGATCTGGATAATATCAGTACAAAGCAAATGTATGATATTGCAAGATTTGGAAATGCGGTTGCAAGCCTTTGTGTAGAAAAAAGAGGTGGTATAGTGAGTATTCCTACACTTGATGAAACATTAGAGAGATTAAAGCAATGAAAAATATAGATGTAGCTGTTATTATGGCAGGAGGTAAGGGAAGCAGACTTCGTAGCATAACAAATGATGAGATACCAAAGCCTATGGTACCTGTTAATGGTAAGCCATTACTTGAATATCAGGTGGATAAGTTAAAAGCCTACGGCATAAAAAAGATAGTAATGATTGTAGGACATTTGGGAGAGAAAATAGAGGATCATTTTAAAGATGGGAAAGACTTTGGAGTGGATATTGACTACATTTTTGAAAAGGAACCACTTGGTACAGCCGGAGCTTTTTACTATCTGAAAGATAAAATAGATACTAAGGACTTTTTGCTTATCTTTGGAGATGTTTTCTTTGATTTGGATTTTGATAGAATGGAAGCTTTTCATTTCAAAAATTCTGCATTAACAACACTTCTGGCACATCCAAACGGACATCCATATGATTCAGATCTTATTCAAATGGATGATAACGGAAAAGTTGTTGGATTTGACTCAAAGCATAATGTGAGAGATTATTGGTATGACAATATGGTCAATGCAGGGATGTATATAATAAACAAAAGACTGCTTGACTTGGTCAAAAAACCGATAAAGACTGATTTTGAAAGGGATATACTTGCAAATCAGGTAAAGCTTGGAGCAAATATATATGCATATCATTCACCTGAGTATGTGAAGGATGTGGGTACTGTGGATAGAATAAATGCTACAGTAGAGGAGTTAAAGAGTGGACTTATTCAATCAAAGAATTTGAAGAATAAGCAAAGAGCTATATTCCTGGATAGAGACGGCACTATGAATGTTTCAAAGGGATTTATATCCAAGGCTGATGATCTGGAACTGATTCCAGGTACTATCGAAGCTATAAAGGATATAAATAAGAGTGGGGCACTTGCTATAGTTATTACAAATCAGCCTGTTATTGCAAGAGGCGAATGTTCTTTTGAGGAGCTTCACAATATTCACAATAAGTTAAAGACTTTATTAGGTGAGAAAGGTGTATTTGTAGATGATATTTTCTATTGTCCACATCATCCGGATAAGGGATTTGAGGGTGAGCTTCCTGAACTGAAATTTGATTGTGAATGTAGAAAACCAAAGACAGGTATGATAGAGGAGGCTGTAGAAAAGTATAATATAGACCTTTCAAAATCATATATGGTAGGAGATTCTACTATGGATCTTGAGATGGCAAGAAATGCCGGGATAAAGTCTGTTTTAGTAAATACCGGTTTTGCCGGAAATGATGGAAAATACGATAGAAGCTGCGATATAGAGGCGGAAGATCTTCTAGATGCAGTAGAAAAGATAATAAAAGATTTTACAGAGTGAAATTAGATAAAAATTAGAGGCTATTAATTTTACAATCCTAAAATATAGCCTCTAAGTATTAGCTTACCATATACATCTTGCACTGGCACCACAAGGCAGTATAAAATCTGACTTGTTTACAGGCAAGCCTATTTCCATAGCTTCTATGCTTGCAGCAGGAAGTTTATTTTCTTCCAGAGATTTCTTGATCATATAGGTTAGCACTCCGGGAGCCAAACCTGTAGTATATGAGTTTATAAGGAAGAAGAGAGGCTCTGTACTAAGTAGCTTTGTGGTCAAATTTATAAATTCATAGATAGAGTCTTCAATTTTCCATATTTCACCCTTTGGACCTCTACCATATGAAGGAGGATCCATTATTATGGCATCATAGGTATTACCACGCCTTATTTCCCTTTGTACAAATTTGATACAGTCATCCACTAGCCATCTGATATGAGCCGAAGAAAGTCCCGAGCTTATCATATTTTCTTTTGCCCAGCCAACCATACCCTTACTTGCATCTACATGAGTGACATTTGCACCGGCAGCAGCCGCAGCTAAGGTGGCACCACCTGTGTATGCAAACAGATTCAATACTTTGATCTCACGATTCCTATCTGTGGCTTCTTTGATTTTAGTATAGCTAAAATCCCAGTTGGTAGCCTGTTCAGGGAATACTCCGGTATGTTTGAATGTAAAAGGTTTTAGATTAAATGTTATTTTTGATGAGGGCAATTCATAGTCAATACTCCAGGTATTTGGAAGATTAAAAAACTCCCAATGCCCACCACCGGCTTTGCTTCTGTGATAGTGCCCATTCTTTTTCTTCCATGCCGGATGGGAATGTCCTGTATTCCAGAGCACCTGAGGATCGGGTCTGACAAGAATATAATCTCCCCATCTTTCAAGTTTTTCGCCATTTGAGGTATCTAATATTTCATAGTCCTTCCAATTATTTGCAATCCACATATTTTTTCTTTCTCTATTCATATTAAGACAAACTGTCTTATTATCATTATACCATAAAAAATGCCGCTTGGTTGTATTTACAACCTAATACGGCATTGCTCATGTCGGAAAATACCGACCTTTTTACTAAAGATATTTAAATAATTCCTGTGCCTCGTCCTTTTTGGTCGTTTCTTTTAAAGAAAGAACCTCTACTTTTACAGATTTGCCACCGAATAATACTTCTACAATATCTCCAACTTTTACTTCAGCAGAAGCTTTGATTATTTTATCATTTATAAGAACTCTGCCTGCATCACATGCTTCATTGGCTATTGTGCGTCTTTTTATTATTCTTGAAACCTTTAAAAATTTGTCAATACGCATTAGTTATTAACAGCATCCTTTAGTGCCTTACCTGGCTTGAACTTTGGAACTACACTCTCAGCAATCTTCATTGTCTCACCGGTTCTTGGGTTTCTACCCTCTCTCTCAGGTCTTACAGATGTTTCAAATGTTCCAAATCCTACAAGCTGAATCTTTCCTTTGTTGGTAAGCTCCTCTGTAACAACATCTACAAATGCCTTAAGAACTGCCTCAGCATCTTTCTTTGTGATGGAGTTATCCATCTTATTAGCCATAGCATCGATCAACTCTGTTCTATTCATTTTGTTCCTCCTAAAAATAATGTTAAAAACATTATACTAAAATATTACTGTCGAATTTAGCGACAATATAGAATTATTATGAGACGTGATACCACTCATAACATATTTTTTATAGTCTGTTTAAGCTGATTTGTCAAGAAGAATCAAGTAAAAAAGCCGTTTTGTAAGGGTTTTTTCTATATAAAGTTATTTTACTTAAGAAAATATATATATTTATTTGACAAAGTGAGAGTGGAAGGTGTATTATACTTATACCCGGTAGGGGTATATAGAGTAAGATTGTAATTAAATTTGTAGTATTATTGTATGCCTAAATATAATTTGATGTATACAAACTATAGAGTATTTTTAGAAAGGAATATATGTTAAAAGAAAAATATAATATTACCGGAATGAGCTGTGCCGCCTGTTCTGCCAAAGTAGAGAGAGTAGTAGGTAAGATTGAAGGTGTGGAAAATGTATCTGTAAATCTTTTGACAAATTCCATGCAGGTGGAATATAAGGAAGATAAGCTGAGTTCAAATGATATAATAAAAAATATAGCTGATGCCGGATATGGAGCATCTTTGGCTACAGCTACAAAACAGAAAAAAGAAGAGAAGAGTATAAAAAAGACTAATGATGATGCAATAGCTTCTATGAAGTTCAGGCTGAAGGTGTCCATAGTATTTTTGGTTATTTTAATGTATTTCAGTATGGGAAGTATGATAGGTTTGCCGCTTCCTAAATTCTTATCAGGTGAGGGCAATCCGGTAGGCTTTGCTCTGACACAGCTTTTACTGGTACTGCCTGTAATGTATGTAAACAGAAAGTATTATATAAGCGGATTTAAATCTCTTTTCAATCTTTCACCAAATATGGATACACTTATTGCGGTGGATTCAGGTGCCGCATTTACATATGGTGTAATTGCAATCTATGTAATGGGCTATGCACTTAATAATGCTGATATGCATACAGTGATGGAATACAGAATGAATCTCTATTTTGAATCTGTGTCCATGATTTTGACTCTTATAACTTTAGGAAAATTCTTTGAAACAGGTTCAAAAGCAAGAACAACGGATGCAATATCAAAGCTTATAGACTTATCACCGAAGAGGGCAAATGTGCTTCGTGACGGTGTAGAGGAAAATATACTTACAGAAGATGTTGTAGTGGGAGATATTGTAATAGTACGTCCGGGTGAGAGCATTCCGGTAGACGGAATGATAATTGAGGGAAGTACGAGTGTGGATGAGAGTGCCATTACAGGTGAGAGTATACCTGTACAAAAGGAGAAAGGCGATAAGCTTATAGCTGCCACTATAAATAAAAATGGTAGTGTAAGGATAAAGGCAACAGAGGTAGGTGAGGACACGGCCATTTCAAGAATCATTGCTTTGGTGGAAGAGGCTTCATCATCAAAAGCACCTATTGCCAAGATGGCTGATAAAGTCGCGGGAGTATTTGTACCGGTTGTTATGGGAATTGCACTCATCACATTCATAGTATGGTTGGCACTGGGATATGATTTTTCATTTGCTCTAAACTGTGCCATAGCGGTACTTGTTATATCCTGTCCATGTTCTCTTGGACTTGCAACTCCTGTAGCTATAATGGTAGGTACAGGTAAGGGTGCTGAAAACGGAATACTTATTAAATCTGCCGATGCACTTGAGACAACTCACAGTATTGATACTGTAGTACTTGATAAGACAGGTACTGTAACAGAGGGTAAGCCTGTAGTTACAGATATTTTAGCATTTGATATAGATGAGAATGAATTTTTAAAACTGGCTGCTGGAGTTGAGAGCGCTTCGGAGCATCCTTTAGCTGAGGCTATTGTAGAAAAGGCTAAGGAAAAAAGTTTAGAGATTGTTTCACCTACAGAGTTTCAAGCGATATCAGGAAGAGGTATTGTTGCAAGTGTAGATGATTCAAAAATTATTGCCGGAAATGAGCAGGCCATAAAAGATCAGTATGGAAACAGTGAAAACTTTACAGAAGCATTTAAAAAGGGAAATGAACTTGCCGCTCAGGGTAAGACACCGATGTACTTTGGTAAAGACGGCAAACTGCTTGGAATTATTGCAGTTGCGGATACAATAAAAAAAGACAGTAAGGAAGCTATACAGGCTCTTAAAAACAGAAATATTGATGTTGTATTGCTTACAGGTGATCATAAAAACACTGCAATGGCTATTGCAAAGGAAGCAGGTATTAAAAAGGTTATTGCCGAAGTTTTACCTACCGATAAGGAAGAACATATCAGAGAGCTTATTGAAGCAGGGCACAAGGTGGCAATGGTTGGTGACGGTATCAATGATTCGCCTGCACTTGCAAGAGCGGATGTAGGTATTGCAATAGGTGCAGGTACGGATATCGCTATAGAGAGTGCGGATATAGTACTGATGCACAGCTCATTAAAGGATGTGGCTACAGCAATTGATTTAAGTAAGGCGGTAATAAGAAATATAAAACAGAATCTTTTCTGGGCATTCTTTTATAATTCAATTGGAATACCATTGGCTGCGGGAGTATTTTATCTAAGCCTGGGATGGAAGCTCAGTCCTATGTTTGGTGCTGCAGCAATGGGAATGAGCAGTGTATGTGTGGTAAGCAATGCACTTAGACTAAGAGCCTTTAAGCCTAAGAAAGTAAAGAAAAATAATATAGAAAATGATGAGATAGAGCTCATTGAAAATAAAAGAAAAGAGGATAAAAAGATGACAACAGTAATTAATGTAAACGGAATGATGTGTGAGCACTGCAAGGCAACTGTGGAGAAGGTTACAAGAGGTGTAGAAGGCGTGAGCAATTCACTGGTGAATTTGGATGCAAAAAATGTTACAATAGAGCACAGTGCCGATACAGATTTGGAGAAGGTGAAAAAAGCTATCACGGATGCAGGCTATGAGGTAGTATAATGAGAGCCGATTCTAAGACTGTTTTAAGGCAGTTAAAGACAGCCAAAGGACAGCTTGAGGGCATCATAAAGATGGTGGAAGAAAACAGATACTGTGTTGATATATCAAATCAGGTTCTTGCCACCAGAGCTCTTCTTGAAAGGACAAATCGTATTATCTTGGAAGCACATATAGAGGGCTGTATTTTGGATGCGGCAGCTACAGGGAGTGAGGAAGAGAGAAAAGAGAAGATATTTGAGCTGTCAAATATGATAAAGAAGATGATGAAATAATGGAAAGAGAAATTCTTTATATAATAGACGGGGAGTATAAGGATATTCAAGACTATTTAAAAGCGAAGGGATATTCAGCCTCAAATATTACAACCTTGAAAAAATATGAAAACAGTATAATGCTCAATGGAGTTTGGGCTTATATGAATCAGAAGCCGGAGCTAAATGACCGGCTTCTTGTGCGTGTATGTGAAAATAAAAATAGTGAAAATATAGTACCTGTTGATATCAAGCTGGATATAAAATATGAGGATGAGGACATCATAGTAATAAATAAGGGCAGTGATATGCCGATTCATCCAAGTCTTAACAATTATGAGAACTCACTTGCAAATGCTCTGATGTATTATTATAATGGCGAAAACTTTGTTTTCAGATGCATTAACAGACTTGATAAGGACACTACGGGACTTACAATAGTGGCAAAGCATTTCTTGAGTGCTGGTATTTTAAATATTGCTATGCAAAACAGGCAGATAAAAAGAGTATATAATGCTATAGTAAAAGATGACGGCAGATTGCCTGATGCAGATACAATTGACTTGCCGATAGCCAGAGAAGATGATACCTTGATAAAGAGAAAGGTAAGCCCTGATGGTCAAAGGGCTGTAACACATTTTAAAGTATTGCAAAGATTTGAAAAATACTCTTTAATAGAGATTAGACTTGAAACAGGCAGAACACATCAGATACGTGTACATATGAGTCACATAGGTGCACCGCTTGTAGGAGATTATTTGTATAATGAAAATGATTACGGTAAAATTTCGGTAAGACCGCTCCTACATTCAAAGAGCCTTGAATTCATACATCCTATAACAGGTGAGAGAATGTATTTGGAATGTGATTTACCGGTAGATTTTAAAGAAAAGATAGGAAAGAATTATGTTTAGAATAGAATACCCACATCTTGATATGAGAAAGATTGCAGACAGCGGACAGATATTCAGATTTAATATTTATGAGGATGAATTCAGTCTTGTTGCAGGTGATAAGCTACTGTTTATAAAAGAGGACGGAGACGGATATATACTCTCTTGCAGTGAAGAGGAGTTTAATGATTTTTGGTTGGATTATTTTGACCTTAGACTTGATTATAAAGAGTATGAGAAGAATATTCCAAAGAGTGATCTGTTTTTAATAAATGCGACCGAATATTCATATGGAATTCGTATATTAAATCAGGATAAATGGGAAATGCTTATATCATTTATAATTTCACAAAGAAAGAGTATACCGGCTATTAAATCTTCGGTTGAAAAACTTTCAAAGGTGTATGGGAAAAAAATAGATATGAAAGTTCCGGATTTTATTAAAAATATCGATCCGGATACAGAGTTTTATAGTTTCCCAACTCCGGAGGCTTTAGCAAATGCAAGTATTGACGAGTTAAATGCCTGCTCACTTGGATACAGAAGCCCATATATAGAAGCTACTGCAAAGGCGGTATTTAGAAAAGATATAGAACTTGAGGCACTTACAAAGCTAAACGATACCGAACTTTTAGCCGCTTTAATGAGTCTTAAGGGAGTCGGTATAAAGGTGGCAAACTGTGTGGCATTGTTCGGATATCATAGAATCGCAGCCTTCCCTATAGATGTCTGGATCAAGAGAATGATTGATGAACACTATGACGGAAAATTTCCACTGGAGTTGTACGAAGGTTATGCAGGTGTTATTCAACAATATATTTTCTATTATGGTAGAGAAAGTGTGAAACATAGTAGTAATTAGTTAGAGAATTTGGTATTATATTACCATACCAAAATGGTGAAAAGATATATATTTCCTATGAAAGGAGCATTATGAACGAACTTACAAAAAAGGCTTATGAGACTTGGAAAAATGCTGATTTAGCGGATGAGGCACTGGTAAAAGAGATGGCATCCATTGCAAATGATGATGAGGCTATTAATGACAGATTCTACAAGGAATTAGCATTCGGTACCGGAGGTCTTAGAGGCGTACTTGGTGTGGGAAGCAACAGAATGAATATTTACACTGTTGGAAAGGCGAGTAGAGGTCTTGCAAACTATATAAATTCAATTGCAGAAAATCCAAAACTTGCGATATCTTATGACAGTAGAAATAACTCTGATGTATTTGCAAGGAGAGCGGCAAGTATATTTGCAGGAGCAGGAATCAAGGTATATATCTGGAAAGAGCTTATGCCTACACCGGCACTTTCTTTCGCAGTAAGAGAGTTAGGATGTGACGGCGGTATTATGGTAACAGCCAGCCATAATCCGGCAAAGTATAATGGATATAAGGTATATGGAGCTGACGGATGTCAGATAGCCAATGAGGCGGCAGACAGAATACTTGATGAGATCAACAGTGTGGATACATTCTCAGACTATGAGCTTGTTGATTTTGAAGAGGGACTTAAGTCAGGTATTATTGAATATATAAGTGAAGATACATTTAACGCATTTATGGATGCTGTTTCAACACAGACCTTTATAGGTGATGATATTGACAAGAATGTAAAGATTGCTTATACACCGCTTTACGGAACAGGTTTAAGATGTGTTACAACCTGTCTTAAGAAAAACGGATTTACAAATATTGAGATAGTAAAAGAGCAGGCTACTCCAAATGGAGATTTCCCAACCTGTCCATACCCAAATCCGGAGATAAGAGAAGCTCTTGAGGTTGGTCTTAATGTAGCTAAGGAAGTAGGAGCGGATATTCTTATTGCAACAGATCCGGACTGTGACAGAGTGGGTATTGCCATAAAGCAGGGAGATGATTTCAGACTGTTCTCAGGTAATGAAGTAGGAGTTTTACTTACAGACTTTATTGCAAAGAGAAAAGTTGCTATGGGTGTAATGCCGGAAAAACCCGTAGTTGTAAAGACAATAGTTACTACAGATCTTGTAAATAGAGTTGCAGATGACTATGGTATTGAGACCAGAGATGTACTTACAGGATTTAAGTATATCGGTGATCAGATAGCAAATCTTGAAAAAGATGGCGAAGTAGACAGATATCTCCTGGGCTTTGAGGAGAGTTACGGATATCTTTCAGGAAGCTATGTAAGAGATAAGGATGCTGTAAATGGAGCATATTTGATTGCACAGATGTTTGCATACTATAAATCCGAGAATAAGTCATTACTTGATGTACTTAACGGATTATATGAGAAATACGGATATTATCTGAATACACTTTATTCATTTGAGTTTGAAGGTGAGAGTGGAATGAAGAAGATGGACGAGATAATGAATAAGTTCAGAAATAATACTCCTAAGGATATAGCAGGTATTAAGATCTTAGAAGTAAGAGACTATGAGACTTCTACACAGACCATACTTGGTACAGGTGAGAAAAAGGAAATTGACTTGCCAAAGTCAAATGTTATCAAGTATATGCTGGATGGCAACTCCTGTGCAGTACTTAGACCTTCAGGAACGGAGCCGAAGTTAAAACTCTACCTTGCTATAAGCAGTGAGAATGAAGCAAGTGCAAGAGAACTTGAGAGTAAAATCGCAAATGATATTAAGAAAAGCTTAGCTTAATTTTTAGAGGCTGTTTTTACAGCCTCTTTTTTGAGCCTAATATACAATATTTTTGCTTGCAATTTAAAATCTACTGTGTTATCATTATGCGGTAGACGAACAGATGTATTTTAGGGGCGAACATGGAGCAAAATATCAAATATTATGTGGTAAAAGATAAGGCAGTACCCGAGGTGCTCATTAAGGTGGTTGAGGCCAAGCGACTGTTGACTGCGGATAAAATGATGACCGTAAAGGAAGCTACAGATAAATGTGGCATAAGCAGAAGTTCATTTTATAAATATAAAGATGATATATTTCCATTTGATGATTCTTCAAAGGGAAGGAATATCACCCTTTCTATCCAAATATCGGATGAGATGGGACTTCTATCAGAGCTTTTAGCAGTGGTTGCAAAGTATCATGCCAATATCTTGACAATACATCAGACTATACCTGTAAGTGGTGTAGCAACGATTTCTTTGTCTATAGAGGTTTTAAAGGATACCGGAGACTTATCTAAGATGGTAGATGAGATTGGAAATTTAGATGGTATCTTTGATATAAAAATATTAGCCAGGGAGTAAATTATGTTTAACATTGCAATATTAGGGCTTGGAACTGTAGGCTCAGGAGTATATGAAGTTATAAAAGAAAATAATGCACTTTTAAAGGAAAAGACAGGTGAGGATATCATAGTAAAAAGAATCCTAGACTTGCGTGAGTTTCCGGGAACTGAGTGGGAAAGCTTATTAGTACATGATATTAAAGAAATCATAGAGGATAAGGATATAGATGTAGTAGTAGAGACAATGGGTGGAACATCTCCGGCATTTGAGTTTGTAAGAGATGCTTTGCTTGCAGGTAAGCATGTAACTACTTCAAACAAGGCTTTGGTAGCGGCACATGGTACAGAGCTTTTAAAGATTGCAAGAGAAAGAAATGTAAACTTCTTTTTTGAAGCAAGTGTAGGTGGAGGTATTCCTATTATTAGAACTTTAACTGAGAGCTATGCCGGAGAGCATTTCAAAGAGATCACAGGTATATTAAATGGTACTACAAATTATATACTTACAAAGATGGACGCTGAGGGTGAAAGCTTTGAAAAGGCACTTGCTACAGCACAGGATCTGGGATATGCAGAGAGAAATCCTGAGGCAGATGTGGAAGGACATGATACTTGTAGAAAGATAGCAATACTTTCATCTCTTGCAACAGGTAAGAAAGTAAACTTTGAGGAGATTCACACAGAGGGTATTACCAAAATAGATACCGTTGACTTTGAATATGCAAAGCATCTGAATACATCAATAAAACTTTTTGGAGATGCAAAGTTTGAAAATGACAAGGTATTTGCTTTTGTAGCACCGGTTATGGTTGAGAGTGATCATCCATTGTTTATGGTAAATGATGTATTCAATGGCATTATGGTGGAAGGAAATATGCTTGGAAAGAGCATGTTATATGGAAGCGGTGCAGGAAAATTGCCTACCGCAAGTGCTGTAGTAGCTGATATTGTTGCTATTGCTAAGAACAAGGATGGAAATGTTTCTTTTGGCTGGGGTGATAAAAAGCAGGAAGTTGTAGACATGCAGGAAACAAGCCACAGATACTTTGTAAGATTTATGGGCAGAGATGGAGATTTTATAGAGAAATGTAAGACATCATTCCGTGATGCAAAAGAAGTGTATTTGGATGGAAAAGATGAGTTCGCTTTGATAACAGGAGTAATGAAGGAAAAAGATTTCCTTGCTACTGTCAAGCATAAATGATTATGTCCCAAAATAATTAATTTATAAGCCCCCACAAAAGGGCTTTTATTATGCACTTTTTATGTCTTCTTCAATTCTGTGTGGCTGTGAGTGTGCGAATTTATTAAAGGCATCCAATCTCCAAGGATGGTTCATAGGCGGTATATAAGGCTTTCTAGGCTTTGGCTGTTTGTAGTCAGCGTCCAAGTCCTTAGATTTATGTTCATGAGCCGGTATTTCTTCCAGTGCATAAATATCTTTGTCATTTACGCACGCAAACATAGACCTATCAAATGCCTTGATAAGCATAACCTTGGTACCTTTTCGATAATGGATCTGCACTCCCTTGTGATCTATCATCTTATAAAATTTTTTCTCAAATTGAATCGCATGTCCGGCATCAACAGTTCTCTCAGTTAAAACCGCCAAAGTAAGATTTATTTTTTCTTTAGACGGTTGCGTTTCAAAGACAGATTTGATACCATAAAGTGGAAGTGAGAACTTCTCATTGAATTCTTTTATGTAGGAGTGAAGGAATTCATTGGCTTTATGGATATCGGTTACGCCTGCGAGCCTTAGCTCAATAGGCAGGCGTGACTGTAAGGTTTGATTCAATCGTTCTATACGTCCTTTAGCTTGTGGTATACTGCTTGATTCAAGCTGTGTGCCAAGTTGCTTACAGGCGTATGCAAACTGTGTATAGGTGTCTTTGTCGTCAGATAAGGCACCTTTTTTCTTGTAAGTAAATACAGTTCGTTTATCGGTAAGAAACTTATAGGGAATACCATAATCAGTAAGAATCTGCTCAAATACATGGTAGTATCCATTAAGAGTCTCCTGAGTATCAAACCAGGCACCTGTGACAACACCTGAGGCATCATCAATAGCCAAATGTAGATGCCATATCTGTCCCGGCACCCATTCATAAGGGGTAGCATCCATCTGTAGCAATTCACCAAAATAAGCACATCTTGGACGACGACTGTGAGCATCTTCAACTGCTACTAAGTTAGCTTGTATCTGTGATAATTCCCTTTTTGATGTTGCAGCTTCCTTCTTAGCTCTGAGAGTTTGCTTAATGCGTCTACGCTTAGCTTTTGTAGCCTTTGGAGATAGAATATATTCTGACTCCAAAATACTCATTACAGAGGAAGAAGAGATACTTATGCCTTCATGCTTTTTTAGAAGCTCTGTAAAGTGTTCAAAGTTAGCTTCGTAGTATTTGGTTCTGTATAGATCAAGGACTTGACTTCTGACATCAGGACAGATAGTGGTAGCCGGCTTCTTACCTCTGTTACCATGAATAAAGAATGCTTTACCATCTTTAATATAACCCTGTATCATACGGTTTATATGTCTTTTGGTGCATCCTAGGATAAGAGCAGCTCTATCCTTATTAGCTGTATCGGGGTGATCTACCAGACCTTTGATAACTTCATACTTTCTTTGTTCATCCATTGATAAAATAACCTTTCTGATAAGTCAGTTCCTCCTAGTGTTAGAATATACAAAATAGTATTCTACCATAAGTGGGACATTTTTATTTGTGGTATACTAGGACTTTATCATTTATGGCTTATAAATGAAGGAAAAAGATTTCCTTGCTACTTTGAATAATCTAAGCGGTGTGATAAAATATATAAGAACAAAGATAGTTTGATTTTTATTGGCACTACCATTGGTGGTGCCAAAATTATATTTGAGGAAAATATGGTAAATATATTTAATAGTCTTATAAGATTTGGGTTTCCATGTGTATTTCATGAGATGACAGGCTTTTATTGTCCGGGGTGTGGAAGCACCAGATCTGCGAGGTTTTTGATAAGAGGTGATTTGGGTAGAAGTTTTATTTATAATCCTATAGTACCTTATACTGTTATTGCAACTTTTATTTTTTTCATTTTTGTAGTAAAGTATAAGATTAGTGGCAAGAATCTTAACAAAGAAAAGATTGGATTGCCAATGTTATACATCGGAGTCATTATATTGCTTTTAAACTGGATAATAAAGGACTGGTTATTGATTTTTAGAGGCATAGACTTACTTAAATAGACGAGGATTATAAATGAAGGGTACTGAAGATATTAAAAAGAAAAGATGGGAAAATAGGGCCTTGGTATTAGGAATAGCGTCAATACTGTCAAACTTATGCTCTTTTCCTATATCAGGAGTTCCTATGGGTGTTCCAATTGGAATATTTGCTATTGCCTTTGCTTTCATTTCTGCAAAGGATGGAATGAGGGGAAAAGCTGTTGCCGGAATGATTACAGGAATACTTGGGGTGATGATGGGTTTGGCCATATATTTTATGATACTTTTTCTTGTGGCCAGTTTAAAGGACCCAAGGTTTTTAAGTCAGTTCAAACCTGAGCAGATTAAACTTTTACAAGATTATATTCAACTGTATATAGCACATTGATTGTAGGTAATGGAGGATAAAAAATTGACTGATATAATAAAAATACTTGCAGAAGAACTTGGAATAAAGACCACACAGGTAGAAGCTACTATAAAGCTTATAGATGAAGGTAATACTATTCCATTTATTTCCAGATATAGAAAAGAGGTAACAGGCTCATTAAATGATGAGATACTAAGACAATTTGATGAGAGATTAAAGTACCTCAGAAATCTTGAAGAGAAAAAAGAACAGGTATTGTCTGCAATAGAGGAGCAGGGTAAGCTTACAGAGGAATTAAGAAAAGATATTGAAGCTGCACTTACTCTGGTGGCAGTGGATGATCTTTACAGACCGTTTAGACCTAAGAGACGTACACGAGCTATGATTGCCATTGAAAAAGGCCTTGAAAATTTCGCGAATGATATTTATGAGGAAAAGCTTGGAACACCTGCACTAGAGGAAGCAAAAAAATATCTTTCAGATAAAGAAGGTCTTGAGGTGGAAACACCTGAAGATGCTATAGCAGGTGCTATGGATATTATTGCCGAAAAGATTTCGGATGATGCGGCTTTTAGAAATAAGATAAGAGATTTGTCGTTTAAGCAGGGTATACTGACTTCTGTGGCAAAGGATGAAACTGTAGAATCTGTATATGAAAACTATTACAATTTTGCAGAGAGTGTTTCAAAAACAGCAGGATATAAGATACTTGCCATCAACAGAGGAGAAGAAGAAAAAATACTTACAGTAAAACTTGACCCTCCGGTTGAGGAGATTATCAGATATCTGGAAAAATGCATTATAAAAAAGCATAATGTACATACTGAGCAGATACTTAAGGATACTATTGATGATGCATATAAGAGGCTTATTGCACCTTCAATAGAAAGAGATATCAGATCAAGTCTTACAGAAAAGGCAGAGGATGAGGCCATAAAGGTATTTGGAAAGAATCTTACTCAGCTTTTGATGCAGCCTCCTGTAGCCGGTAGAGTGGTACTTGGTTGGGATCCGGCTTTTAGAACAGGATGTAAGCTTGCAGTAGTTGATGAGACCGGAAAGGTGCTTGATACAAAAGTTATCTTCCCTACAGCACCGCAAAATAAAGTTGCAGAGTCAAAGAAAATATTAAAAGAGCTTATAAAGAAATATAATATAAGTCTTATTTCACTTGGAAACGGTACTGCTTCCAGAGAATCTGAGGCTGTTATTGTAGAGCTTATAAAAGAAGTTGATACAAAACTTGAGTATATTATTGTAAACGAGGCGGGAGCCAGTGTATATTCTGCAAGTAAGCTGGCGACAGAGGAGTTCCCAAACTTTGATGTAGGTCAAAGATCTGCGGCTTCTATTGCCAGAAGACTTGAAGATCCGCTGGCAGAGCTTGTAAAGATAGATCCAAAATCCATAGGTGTCGGTCAGTATCAGCATGATATGAATCAGAAAAAACTCTCAGAAGCACTTTCAGGAGTTGTAGAGGACTGTGTAAACAAGGTGGGTGTGGATCTCAATACCGCTTCAGCACCTCTTTTAGAGTATATCTCAGGTATTTCAAAGGCTGTTGCCAAAAATATAGTTGTATACAGAGAGGAAAACGGAAGCTTTAAAACGAGAAAAGAGCTTTTAAAGGTTTCTAAGCTTGGACCTAAGGCATTTGAGCAATGTGCAGGTTTCCTTCGAATAAATGACGGTAAAGAGCCGCTTGATATGACAAGTGTGCATCCTGAAAGCTATGAAGCTACAAAAAAGCTTCTAGAGAGTATAGGTTACAGTTCCAAGGATATCACTGTTGCCGGACTTAACGGTATTTCAAAGAAAATTACTGATTTTAAAAAGGTATCCGATGAAATAGGAATAGGTGAGATAACTTTAAAGGATATTGTAAAAGAGCTGGAAAAACCGGGAAGAGACCCTAGAGATGAGATGCAAAAGCCTATACTACGCACTGATGTTATGGAGATGGAAGACTTAAAAGAGGGCATGGTATTAAAGGGCACAGTCAGAAATGTTATTGACTTCGGTGCTTTTGTGGATATCGGAGTACATCAGGACGGACTTGTGCATATATCAAAGCTTAGCAAGAAGTTTATAAAGCATCCTCTTGAAGCAGTGAGTGTAGGAGATATAGTTGAAGTAAGGGTAGACAGCGTAGATCTGAAAAAGAAGAGAATAGCACTGTCTATGGTATTGGATTGATATGAATAAAATAAAGATAGATATGCAGCTTAATGCAAAGGATATATGGCTTTTTTCCATGTATCACAGCAACAGGGGTTTCCTTCTGGTATTTAATGTGCTTTTTACAATAGTAATGTATTATTATATAATCACTTCTTGGAATACGCTTGATGTTCCAAGGAAAATTATGTTTGTTTTATTGGCAAATATGTTTTTGATAATACAGCCGGCAATGCTCTATCTAAAATCTGCAAAACAGGCAAGAAGCGAGGCTATAAGAGCAGGGCTTTCACTTGAGATGAATGATGAGGGAATTGTTGTTTCATCAAAGGGAGAGAGTATTGATTTTAAATGGGAGAGCGGATTTCGTTCAAGGATAGTACCGGGTATTATAATAATATACGTAGATGCTGTCAGAGGTTATTTGCTACCTGACAGATATACAAAGGAAAAGAAAGAAAAAATAGTTGCTGTTTTAAAAGAAAAGACAAGGGTAAGTCTGTTATAAAATTATAAGTGCTTTTAAAAGCCTATAATTTATAAAGGTGGTTGGAATAAGGATGAATACAAGGGTATTTGAGAGTTTTTCCGATAAGGAAACATTTGATATTGCCTTTAGGATTGCAAATAATCTGAAGGCAAAAACCGGTTCTGTGGTGGTATGCCTTGACGGGGATCTTGGAGTCGGTAAAACCGTTTTTGCAAAGGGATTCGGTGCGGGACTTGGAATAAAGAGAGATATTGTAAGTCCTACCTTCAATATAGTAAAAAGCTATGAAGGTGATAAAAGGCTGCATCATTTTGACGTGTACAGAATTTCCGATATCTCTGAGCTTGATGAAATAGGATTTGATGAATTTATATATGATGATGCTATAGTCCTTATAGAGTGGTCAAAGCTTATAGAAGAAGCATTGCCGACAAATATTATAAGGGTTTTTATATCAAAGGATCTTGAAAAGGGATTTGATTACAGAAAAATAGCAGTGGAAGGCATAGATGATGAAGATTTTGGGAATTGAAAGTGCTGCATTAGTGGCTTCAGTTGCAATAATAGATGAAAATGTGACAATAGCGGAATATACCACAAATTTTAAAAAGACTCATTCAGAGACATTATTGCCTATGTTGGATGAAATAGTAAAAATGACCGGAGTGGATATAAAAGAGCTTTCAGCTATTGCAATTTCAGGAGGTCCGGGATCATTTACCGGACTTAGAATAGGTGCTGCGAGTGCAAAGGGACTTGGGCTTGCACTTGATTTGCCACTTATTCATGTGCCTACACTTGATGCTATGGCATTAAATATATATTCAAGTGATGCTCTGATTGTACCTATAATGGATGCCAGAAGAAATCAGGTATATACAGGTATATATAAAAATGACCATCAATTGGAAGTAGTAAGAGAGTCTATGGCAGTGTCTATAGATGAATTATTAGATATACTTAGAGAGATAGATAGAAAAGAAAAGATAAAAAACATAGTATTCCTGGGTGACGGAGTGCCGGTATTTAGGGAATATATTGATGAAAACTTTGAAATTGCACATGATTTTGCTCCGGCAAATTTGAACAGACAGAGGGCGTCAAATATTGCAATGCTTGGTATGGAGATGTTTAAAGAAGGGAAATCCATGGTTTCTGATGATATGAGACCGGAATATCTTAGAAAAAGCCAGGCTGAAAGGGAGAGAAATGTGGATTAGACCCATGCTTCTTTCTGATGTGGAAGTAATAAGAAGCTTAGAAAGTGATATTTTCAGTGATGCCTGGAGCGAAAATAACATAAAAGACTCTATAGAATCTAAATTCGATTACTGCATAGTGATTGAAGAAGACTATAGAGTCTTGGCATATATAGTTTTCAGAGTAAATGAAGATGAAGCGGAGCTGTTTAGAATAGCTACCGATATGCAGTACAGAGGATTGGGCTGTGGACATAAGTTAATGAACTTTATGATTTCAAATCTTAGAGATATGAAAGTAAAAAAGGTTTTTCTTGAGGTCAGATGCAAAAATAAAGATGCCATAAGTCTATATGAGCATTATGGCTTTAAGAAGATAGGTATCAGAAAAGAATATTACTCTGATCCCACAGATGATGCTCTGTTAATGGAAGGATATATAAAATGTTAGATATTTGTTTATTAGGTACCGGAGGTATGATGCCGCTACCTTACAGATGGCTGACTTCAATGATGGCCAGATGTGAGGGCGTAAATCTTTTGATAGATTGCGGAGAGGGTACTCAGGTTGCCATAAAAGAGAAAGGATGGAGTCCGAAGCCTATAGATGTGATCTGTTTTACACATTTTCATGCGGATCATATAAGCGGTTTACCGGGGCTTTTACTTACAATCGGAAATTGTGAAAAGACCACTCCGCTCCTTATCATAGGTCCTAAGGGGCTTGAAAGAGTTGTAAATGCTATGAGAGTTATAGCACCGGAGCTTCCTTTTGAAATTCAATTCCATGAACTTAGAGAGAATGAGGAAGTGATAGATTTTGCACCTTATAAGATAGAAGCCTATAAGGTAAGCCATAGAGTAACATGCTACGGTTACAGAATTTCTATTGACAGAAAGGGCAAGTTTGATGCTGCCAGAGCGAAGGAGCTTGATATACCGTTAAAATACTGGAATAAATTGCAACATGGTGAAACTATCACTGACGGAGATATCACATATACTCCTGATATGGTAATGGGAGAGGCAAGAAGAGGTATAAAGGTAAATTATTGTACAGATACAAGACCTGTTCCGATTATTGCAGATTATGCCACAGATTGTGACCTCTTTATATGTGAGGGTATGTATGGTGAAGATGAAAAGGAAGAAAATGCCAAAGAACATAAGCATATGACTATGATGGAGGCGGCAAATCTTGGAAAAGTTGCTAATCCTAAGAGAATGTGGCTGACACATTATTCACCGTCAATGAATAAACCGGATGAGTATATCGATAAGCTGAAAAAAATCTGTCCGGTTATAGAAACCGCAAGAGATGGATGGAGTGTAGAGCTTGGTTATGAAGAAGAGTAATGTAAAAATACTTGCAATAGAAAGTTCATGTGATGAGACTGCGGCAGCAGTTGTGGAAGACGGAAGAAAGGTGCTTTCAAATGTTATCTCATCACAGATAGACTTGCATACAATATACGGAGGCGTAGTCCCTGAGATTGCCTCCAGAAAGCATATAGAAAATATAAATTTTGTCATAAAAGACGCACTGAAAGAGGCGAATGTTACCTTTGATGATATAGATGCAATAGCAGTTACATACGGGCCGGGGCTTGTAGGTGCACTGCTTGTAGGCGTAGGCGAAGCAAAGGCACTGGCCTACGGCCTTAATAAACCTCTTATAGGTGTACATCATATAAAGGGGCATGTTCTGGCAAATCTTATAGAGCATGAAGAACTGGAGCCGCCATTTGTATGTCTTATCGTTTCAGGCGGTCATACTGAAATAGCAATTGTAAAAGATTATAATGATTTTGAGATAGTTGCGACTACCAGAGATGATGCGGCAGGTGAGGCATTTGACAAGGTGGCAAGAAGTGTGGGACTTGGATATCCCGGAGGTCCAAAAATTGATAAGGCGGCAAAGCTTGGAGATTCTCATGCGATAGAGTTTCCAAAGGCAAGAGTAAATGATTCAAAATATGATTTCAGCTTTTCAGGTGTAAAGTCTGCTGTATTAAATTATCAAAATAAGGCAAATATGACAGGCGAAAAGATAAATGTAAATGATTTGGTAGCTTCATTTCAAAGAGCAGTTGTAGAAGTTTTAGTAGAACATACCATTACTGTAGCCAAGGATTACAATATAAAAAATGTTGCTATGGCAGGTGGTGTGGCTTCAAATACCGCACTTAGAAGTTTGATGGAAGAAAAATGCAGTGAAGAGGGATTAAAGCTTCACTTCCCTTCGCCGATATATTGCACTGATAATGCAGCAATGATAGGTGTAGCCGCATACTTTGAATATTTAAATGAAAACTTTAAAGATTTGACACTTAATGCAGTGCCGAATCTGGAATTATAATATGAAGAGTATAGCAATAATACTTGCGGCAGGCAGCGGTAAGAGATTTAATGCTGAGAAAAAGAAGCAGTTTGTAGAGCTTTTTGACAAGCCATTATTATACTATTCTTTAAAAGCCTTCAGTGAAAGTAAGGCGGATGAAATCATTGTAGTCACTTCCAAAGATGATATTGATTTTGTAAGAGAAGATATTGTAAAAAAATATGGATTTAGTAAGGTGATCAGTATCGTAGCCGGTGGTGCTGAAAGGTATGACTCCGTATACAACGGGTTAGAAAAAGCTAAAGGCGATATCTGTATGATACATGATTCTGCCAGAGCCATGATAAGTGTGGAGATTATAAACAGATGTATAGAAGAGACCTTTAAATATGGGGCTGTTGTACCCGTAGTAGCTCCAAAGGACACTATAAGAGTCAGAGACGGAGGATTTGGTGGTGAGACAATTGATCGAAATACACTTTGTATCATCCAGACTCCACAATGCTTTAATGTAGCTTTAATAAAGTCTGCCTTTGAAAAGCTGTATAAAACAGATTATAAAAATCTAGGCATCACAGATGATGCAATGGTGGTGGAAAAATTTACCGATACCAAAGTAAGGCTGATAGAGGGTGATTATAAAAATATAAAGGTAACAACACCTGAGGATATAGTGATAGCTAAGGCGTTTTTGGACGCCGAGAATTGCTGATAGAAAAGCCGATGCAGCATGTGGTTGCGTTGGCTTTTTGGGTATTATGTCAAGTGTCGGAGGGGTTCAACTTCACAGCTGATTCGAGGAAAATATGAAAGTCAATATGAATATTATTGTTGGCGGAACGGATGATATATTGGATAATATATTATCTGCCGCAAGAATGGTAAGAAAAGAAATGAAAAATATTTTTGAAAGCGTTGAGACAGAGACATTACAGAAGATGGATATTTGTGTTTGTCTTAGCGGAAATGTATCAAAGTATTATCCTAAAACGGGAATTTATCAGGCAAGATATTATTCTAAAGCGGGGAAATTTATGGTATATGTTCATTTCAGCTCTAATGAGTGGAATTCCAATAAGACAGAAAGTGTAAGTAAGTTTCTTAAAATGTATAAGGACTATCTTATGGAGCTTTCGGATATCATTAAGATGAAAAGCATGAAGTATAAACCGGATTTTGATAGCAGGTGTTATGAAGATGGGGTTAGAAGGGTGTTTGGGAATTTGTAGATGATGTTAGACTTCAATTTACAAAAGAGGAATGGGAATTTTTGAGGTCGAAATTTTTGACCTCAAAATTATATTAAGGTTCAGTTGCTAGAAGGAAAAAATAAGTAATTAAGAAATACCGGTTTACTGGTCTTGGTAAATTTGAATTTGTGGAGGATTAGCAAATGAAAGATGATAACACTTTGATACCGACAGATGAAACAAATATCACAGATATGATCTATACTATTCGTGGGAAACAGGTAATGCTTGATAGTGATTTGGCCGGTTTATACCAGGTTACGACAGGTAATTTGAATAAAGCAATGAAAAGAAATGTTGCAAGGTTTCCTGAGCACTTTTGTTTTCAAATAACGGAGGTGGAATATAAAAACTTGAGATTCCAAAATGGAACCTCAAGTACAAACAGTACTTATGGCGGTAGACGATATATGCCTTATGTTTACACAGAACAAGGGATTGCAATGTTATCTGCTGTGCTTAAAAGTGAAGTTGCGGTAGATACCAGTATTAAAATTATGGATAGCTTTGTTGAAATGCGTAAGTTTTTGCTTACGAATCAGGAACTCTTTTCCAGACTTGATAGACTGGAACTTAGTCATTTGGACTTGAAAAAAGAAATAGATAAGGGAATGGATAAGCAACTGGAAACAGATAAGAAACTCGAAGAAGTATTCAACTATATTGCGAGCAATACAGAAGTAAAACAAAAGATATTTTTTGATGGTCAAATCTATGATGCTTTCAGTTTTATTGCAGATTTAGTTGGAAAAGCACAGAGTAAACTGATCTTGATTGATAATTATGTGGATGTAAATACGCTTAACATACTTTGTAAGAAGAATTCAGGAGTTGATGTACTGATAGCAACAGCGGGAAAAGGGAGCTTAACAACAAAAGATATCAATAAGTTTAATGCTCAATACCCGAGTGTGAGAATAAAAAAGACTACAGATTTTCATGACCGTTTTTTGATTATAGATGACAAAGAAGGTTATTTCATCGGTGCATCTATAAAAGATGCCGGCAAGAAGAGTTTTGCGATAACAAAAATTGAAGATGGAAATTTGGTTCAGGATTTGATAAATAAAGTGAGGTAGGAGGAGAAAAATGCAATCTAATTTTGTTTTTTTACAAAATGATTTTCCGGTCTTATATCAGATTGGAATTATTGCTGAAAAATATCTATATACAGATTCAAATGCTTGTTTGATAAAATTGGGAATGTTTGGAGAAACGGTGGTTAATCTAATGCTGCAATTAGACAAAATTTCTGCACCACAAACAGGAATTTGTGAGGTATGTGCGATGATGTGTGAGTATATAGCCTTTGAAGATTTTGCCGGCTTCTTCAGTTTTAAGCCAGTACTGTGCAGACCATACAGAGGGTAAACAAAAGGAAAAGTTGAGGGGACAGTCAGGTATGTACGGGGAAATTTATGATTGGAATTAAATATAAGAATCTTGACATTTCAGAGATGATAAATAAATCTAAAAGGATGGTACAGATGTTAATGTGAGAATAGAATATAAGAAGGCAGGATCCTGGTTTGTAAAATAGGAAGGGGTGGAACTTGAAGGTGATTATAATACGACATGGAAAAGTGGATTATGACTGGAAAAGAAAGTATAGTTCCGGTGAGTTTGATAAAGCTTGTATTCAGTATGATAAGTCTCCGATTATGCAGATGTCCTATTATATTCCGCTTTTTAATGTCAAGCAAATATATGTCAGCAAATTGTCTAGAAGTAGAGACACTGCAATGGAAATATTTGGAAGTAGGGAATTTATATGCACTGAACTGCTAAATGAAGTCCCGCTTGGTTCAAGTTTTAATTGCAGGATTGAGTTACCATTGTGGTTTTGGAATGTAACAGGGAGAATTCAATGGCTTTTTAACATCAGTAGGCAAGGCGAAAGCCAAAAAGAGACGATAGCAAGGGCAAGAAAGTTTGTAGAATTGTTAAATACTGAGGAATATGATAGTGCGGTAGTCACACATGGATTTTATATGCATATTTTGGTGAAAGAAATGCAGAAGGTAGGATTTAGAATCAGTAAATCAGTGAGAAACTATAAAAATGGAGACTATGTAGTTGCTGAAAAGTAGAGGTGGTTAGGTGGATGTTATAGTAGTGGTAGATGAGAATTACTTAATATAGGTGAATATATAAGTATTATTTCAAACAGAGATTGTTAGCCTGTAACAGTATATAAAAGAACTTTAAATGAATTAATTTTGTAAATTACAATTTGTTGAACTTAGAAAGCTATAAGTTTCTATGAGATGAAGCCTATAAAACTTGTACGGATATTGTAGGGTATGAAAAGAAATCTTCCTCTATACTAAAATAAACCGAAAGAAAGGGGGAATCAAAGTGAATATTATCAAGTCGTTTAACAATACGATTGATTATCTTGAAACAGTTCTTGATGATGAAATTGACGAAAAGAAAGTAACTCAGTTATCCGGATATTCGTATTCAATGTTCAGTCGCTTGTTTTCTATTCTGACTGAAACAACACTCTCAGAATATTTAAGAAGTAGAAGATTGACAGAAGCAGCCGTTATATTAAGAGATACGGACGAAAAGATTATTGATGTTGCATTCAAATTTGGATATGAGTCATCGGATTCATTTGGAACTGCATTTAAGAATTTTCATGGATTTACTCCTTCTGAGGTAAGAAATGGGAAACCGTTCAAAGTAGTATCACGTGTGCAATTAGCATTAAGTGTAAGAGGAGGAAGAAGCATGAATATTACAATTCAAAAGAAAAAAGCATTTACAGTTGCAGGGGTAAATGAACAAAACATCAATTCATCATTATGTCCTAGTGTCTGGAATAAGTTGTATAAAAAATATAGCCACGATGAACTTGCAAGTTTGGGAAGCGGTCAAAGTGTAGGTGTTTGCGATGATGTGGAAAACCCAAGTACAATAAACTATATAGCTGGATATATCGTTACTGATGCAGAGCAAGCGAGAAGTATAGGCTTAGATGTTTTGGAAGTGGAAGAAGCAGAGTATGCTGTTGTAGAATTAATAGGAAGTGTTCCGGATTGCATTCATAACGGGTGGAAATATGCGATGGAAGTATTCTTCCCTGAGCATGGCTATGTACATTCAGGTAAACCTGACTTTGAATATTATTACGAAGGTGATATGGATAGTAAAGACTATAAAATGGAACTTTGGATTCCTATAACTAAAGCTTAAAAAAACGGTATGTCTAAACCATCGAATAGTGTAAAAACAAAGCACATAACTTTAAGATTATAGAATCTTTCGGATATGTGCTTTTTCTGTATTCAGTAATTTTGTTGGAAAAGTTGTAGTAAAGCTTGAAGAATTTGCGAGTACCATAGTAGTGGAGCAGATACAGAAAAGTTTTTCTACAGGCCGGAATTAAAAGATGGACTGAATATGAAAAGTACAGTAAAATCTATATTAGAAATATTTTTGGGAAGCTTAATTAAAAAAATGAGTAATTAAGAAATCCCTGTTTATCAGTCAGTATAAATTTAGTGAGGTTCATTTTATGATAGAAAAAAATAAAGAAATAGTGGTAATAGATGAAACTACAATAAAAAACAAGATTTACTATATAAGAAATCAAAAGGTTATGCTTGATTTTGAACTTGCTGAAATTTATGGGTATACAACGACAAGATTTAACGAACAAGTAAAAAATATGCTGAGAAATTTGATGATGATTTTATGTTTCAGTTGACGAAGTCGGAGTTTGAAAACTTGATATCGAAAAAATCGACATCAAGTTGGGGCGGTCGTAGAAAACCACCTTATGCTTTTACAGAGCAGGGTATTTATATGCTTATGACTGTATTAAGAGGAGAACTTGCTGTTAAGCAAAGCAAGGCTTTAATACGAATGTTTAAGCAGATGAAAGATTTTATAATTGAAAATCAAGATTTTATCAGTCCAAAAGATTTGGTGCAAATTGCAGTACAGACAAACCAAAATACAAAAGATATTGCAGAAATAAAATCTCAAATGGCTACTAAAGAAGATTTAAAAAAAGTGATGGAAAATTTCATAGATCCGGACACCTATAAGCATTTTCTTTTGATGAATGGAGATAAGATTGAAGCGGATGTTGCATACACAAAAATATATAAGTCTGCAAAGAAAAGTATTTTTGTGATAGATAACTACATAGGCTTAAAAACGTTAGAGCTGCTAAGAACTGCAAAAGATAATGTGGAAGTCATCATATTTAGCGATAATGTCAGAAATAAAGATATGCTTACAAAAAGTATTTTAAATGATTTTGTAAGAGATTACCCTAACATTAACTTAAAAATGAAGATTGCAGGTAAAAAGTATCACGATAGGTATATTTCGATAGACTATGGAACGGAAAATGAAGCCTTTTATCTTTGTGGAGCATCATCGAAGGATGCAGGAAATAAAATATCAAGTATTACCAAGATAGAAGAATCAGCAAAGGATTTATATCATACAATGTTTGGTGGAATGTTAAACAATAAGAATTTGAGAATTTAGAATGACTTACAATATTTGTAAAACTACATACCGAAAAGGTCAGAATGAGTACCGGTTTCTGTTGTAATGATAATAAGCCTATCATCTTCAACACGATATATTAATAACCAATCCGGTTCTATGTGACATTCTCTAAAGTCTGACATATTACCGGATAGTTGGTGGTCTCTGTATTTGAACTCAAGTGGTTTTCCTGTACTAAGTGAATCAAGTACATCCACTAATTTTGCGATATTTTTACCACGCTTCTTGATTCGCTTTATGTCACGCTTCATCTTATTTGTAAATAGAATTTGATACATTTAATCCTCCAACATAGCTAAAACAGCTTCTTTTGCAGAATTATATGGTCCATTTAAGTTTCTATGTAATCTTGCATCTTGAATTGCACTAAGGCTTTCATTATATTTATTTTTATGTACAACAGGAAATGGTAATCCATTGTGCTCGAGTGAAGCATTTAAGAAAATCCTTATTGCTGTTGATGTATCCAAACCCAGACTTGAAAATAGTGAGTCGGCATCTTTCTTTAGCTGATCATCTATACGAATTTGTAGTGTCGACATATTGCACCTCCAATACTTAAGTAATTATTTGTAGTATAATTATAGTATAAGTGCTGCATATATGCAATGCTGATAACCGAATTAGATAAAATTACAGTTTGCCGGTCCGGGTAAATTTGCAGTTGACGAGATGATTGGTCTAATGGAGAATTAGAAGTAGTAGAATCAACTCAAAAAGTATGTAGGTATAGTATGTGTGGAATTTCTACCGATTTATATAATAATAAATTTACAGAATATAGATAGGAGGCAACAATGGATTATGTAATTAGAGGATTAAAGCAGAATGAAATAAATTTATTGGATACTTTTCTATATGAGGCTATTTTTATTCCTGAAGGAGTACAAGCTCCGTCTAAAGATATTATAGAACATCCCGATTTAGAAATATATGTTGTTGATTTTGGCAAGAAAGATGATGTATGTTATGTGGCGGATTTTGATGGAAAGGTAGTAGGAGCTGTATGGACTCGTATCATCAATGATTATGGTCATGTTGATGATACCACACCCTCTCTTTCCATTTCTCTTCTCAAGGAATATAGGAATTTGGGAATTGGAACCGAACTTATGAAACAAATTCTTTTGACCTTGAAAGAGAAAAAATATAAGCAAGTTTCATTATCGGTTCAAAAGATAAACTATGCAGTGAATATGTATAAAAAAGTAGGTTTTGAAATTGTTCGTGAAAATAAAGAGGACTATGTCATGATTTGTAAACTTTAGTTTCTGGCAAATTCCGTTTTGTCGAGCTAATACCTTTTAACGATAACCTTAAGCTATCGTTAAAAGTTCTTGGACATGTTCCCACATACGAACACAACTACTTGACATACTTAGTGTTCACTCGTTTCATATGGAATGCGTAACATTGCTTGTACGAGCAACGAAGTAGCGTAGTAGATGTAACCTCTCTTGTAAAGATTTCCTAAAGTCAGAGAGTGGGGTGAAATAGTCTACTGAAAGCATAGAACATAGACAAAAAGCGAAATAGTAAAAATCATTAATTTAAGCAGTGTAGAAATTTTATTTTTTGTAGAAGAAGGAGAAGTTGAGACAGTATGGGTAAAAAAGTAGTAATTATTGGAGCAGGTGTTTCGGGTGTGAGTGCTGGAATATATGCATTGCAGGCGGGATATTCAGTAGAAATATATGAAAAAAACAAAATGCCTGGAGGTGAGTGTACAGGGTGGAACAGGCAAGGATATCATATAGATAATTGTATACATTTTCTTGTTGGATGCAATAAGGATGAACAACTATATAAAATGTGGGAAAATCTAGGAGTTATTTCTGATAGTTTGAAGATCTATCGTGAGCCATATTTTTATTGTATGAATATGGATGGAATAACACTACATTTGTGGAGCGATTTAGAGAAGGCAAGAAAAGAGTTTTTAGAGCTTGCTCCAGAAGATTACAAAGAATTAAATTTGTTTTTTGACTGTGCCAAAACCTTAGAGTGTGTAAAGCCACCGTGCGATTATTCGATTGCTCATATGAATCCTTTGCAATTTATAAAACTAGGAATGAGCATGAAAGATGCAAGTAAAGCAATTAATGAATATGGAAAGCAGTCGATTGAGGAGTTTGTCAATCGCTTTAAGAATCATTACATTAGGGCAATGTTTAAAAATTACTTTAATAGCAATTTTAACGCTCTTTCCCTTGTTGCATCATATGCTTTTTTTACAAGCAACACAGCAGCTATACCAGAAGGAGGTTCTGTTGGATTGGTTGGTAGAATGCTTGCTAAATTTGAATCCTTAGGTGGGAAGTTGCATCTAGGTATTAATATTGTAAAAATAAATATTGTAGATAGTCAAGTTGTTAGTATTCTGGGTAATAATGGAGAGGTAATCAAATCAGATAACTATATTTGGTGTGCAGACCCACATTATCTTTTCTATAACTTAATTGATGAAAAATATTTAGATAAAAATCTTAGGTACATGTATGATAATCCACAGGGCTATGTTTCTAATACATGTTATCAGGTTGCATTTGGAATAGCTACTGAGGAAGATTTGAAATTACCTAAAGGAAGCATTATTTTCCCTTGTGATGAATATGATGTTGCAGGGGAAACACACAATTTTTGTGGAATGCGAGTTTTTGATTATGATGAGACACTATTTCCAATGGAAAAGAGAGTCATTCAATGTAATATTTTACAAAATGATGAAAATTATGCCTATTGGTTTAGACTAAAAAATAAGATTAGCTTATACAATCAAGAAAAACAGCGTCTTGCAGATGACTTGAGATTAAGAATTGAAAAAAAGTATCCACAGCTTGAAGGGAAACTCATCGTACTTGGAACATATTCTCCAGTTACATTTACAACTTGGTGTAATGCATATAAAGGGGGTTACATGAGTTTTAATCCACAGAAAGGATATAAAAACAAGTATGTTAAGAGCACTATTAAAGGTTTAAATAATTTATACCTTGCAAGTCAATGGATTCAAACTAGTGGAGGACTTCCTATTGCTGCAGCAAGTGGAAAGTTTGCTATAGATATTATGAAATCTAGTAGATAAAGCTCGGTTTGTCTAAATAATCGAATAGTGTAAAAACAAAGCACATAACTTTAAGATTATAAAATCTATATTAGAAATATTCGAGTGGGGGAACTAAAGGATGAAAAATAAAATTGTATTATTTACATATGGTAATGTATTCTTGCTTAAAGATAACTGAATGAGAATTTTGTCGGTTTTTCCGACAAAATTACAGGTGGAAGAAAACTTAGTGTTTGACAAAGTTTTAAGGAGATAACTGTGAATATAGATATTGTTAAAACGAAAGAGTACTACAATTCATTGTCATCAGATATGCTATGTGACTGTGATTATTGTAAGCTGTACTATGTTAAGTCAAGAAAAGAATTTCCCGAATTGGCATTATGGCTGGATAAATATGGTGTCGATATCGAAAAACCTTTTGAGGTTATTAGTCTTGAACCGGATGATAACGGGATGCTTGATTATATTGGAGTACAGTATATTGTTTTTGGTAATTTTAAAAATGATAATTCATATTATGTTGGAGATTTTAACATAAAGATTGCAGATTCACACCCCGATACCGGAATTAGTGATGAGCATTTTGTGCTGGAAGTAATACCTATGAATTCTATGAAATTATTTATTAAGGGATAATTCGGGTTTGTAGAAATAAAGTATGTGAATCTACAGAGGTAAAGAAAATGAAAAAAATAAGAGAAATGTCTGTTTACTTAATAGTGATAACTTTAGCTTTCTATGTGTTACCTGCTTTAATTAATGATACAGGAACCGGTATATTCTTCTTACTTATTTTAACTCCTATTATTTGTTTTTTAACTTCTCTAATTTATGGAATTAGACATTCTTTTAACTTGATATTTTTATTGCTAATTATGATACTCTTTGTTCCGACTATATTTATATTTTATAATGAAAGTGCAGCTGTTTATGTATTGATATATGGTATAATTGCAACAACAGGAAATCTTTTGGGAAGCTTAATTAAAAAAATGAGTAATTAAGAAATCCCTGTTTGATAAGCAGGGTAATTAGAATTTAGTGTGGTTCAATAAGAGAGAATAAAAAACTATAGATATGGAGGAATATTATGCTTAGAGTGTGGTTTGGTGATAGAGATAATGTAATATATAATACATCAGTATATTTTAGAAACAGATATAAAGACAGCTGGATTACAGATGAATTTGCAAAAGCTGCTATTAAAGATATTGACAGATCTGAAGTATTGGATGCAAATACTATTCAAAGCCCTGTTTTGGGACAAATTCCGCCGGATAAGCTATCAGGTGGTGTAAAGGCTTTGATTCTTATGAAAAATGAACCGGGTAAGACGTTTAATGCATCCAACTGTGGAGATAATTGCTCAAAATGGATACTGAAGCTTGGTAAAGAACAGGATTTCACGATAGCCCTATATCATATAATGGATTTTGGAAAGGAAGATTTTGAAATCCGTATTTTAAATGATAGAAAACTAATAGTGCATAATATGAGAGAGTTTTTAGATGCAGCGGATAAATATCTTAAGGAGAATATGCAGTAATGATTGGTAGGGTAAGTATTAAGATAAGCAATCAAAGAAACTCTTATAAATTCACACTAAATAGGAATATTACTATTCTTCGTGGAGATAGCGGCACAGGAAAGACCACATTGTATGATATGATTAGAGACTACAATAATCTGGGAAGAGAAAGCGGAGTAAAGATTAGCGGTGGTAATATAGTAACGCTGGAAGGGAAAAATTGGGAAGACGAGCTTGATAAGTTGAATAACGCCGTTATAGTGATTGATGAAGGAAGTAAGTTCGTATTTTCAAAGGAATTTGCAAATAAGGTAAAGGGTTGCGATAATTACTTCCTAATAATAACAAGAAGTTATCTTTCACAGTTGCCATACAGTGTTGATGAAATATATCGTATTAAGGGTACCGGAAAGAACAAAGAATTTGAGAGAGTTTATACTGATATTGATAAATTTTATGATAATCCTGATCCAAATAGATTTCCATTCATGCCGGATATTATTATTACAGAAGACAGCAAGTCCGGATATGAGTTTTTCTTAGATACTGTAAAAAATACAAATATAAAATGTGAAGCAGCAGGAGGAAAGTCTAAAATTAAAGGACTTTTGAAAAAATATAAGAATTTTAATATCATTATTGTAGCAGATGGTGCTACTATTGGGTGTGAGATGGAGAGCCTTGTAAAAGAACAAGAACTCAGTTACGGTAAGTTGGCATTATTTTTGCCGGAGTCCTTTGAATGGCTGATTTTAAAATCCGGTATATTTGGAAATAGCACAGGAATAACAGAGACCTATATTTATGCTGACAGTAAAAAATATGAGAGTTGGGAACAGTATTTTACAGATTTATTGATGAAATTAAGTGAAAAGGATTCGTATAAGAAATATAGTAAAGTAAAATTACCTTTATACTACATACAGCCAGACATAAAAGAGAAAATAATGATGCAGATTCCACATATTAAGTTAGACAAGTAAAGTGTAATATGAAAAGAAATAAATTATATTTACTACTGATTATGATATTTTTTATTCTCAGGTTGTATGAGAAAAGATGAAAACATCATCTTAAATGAGGAGGCAGAAAGTACAATTACTGAAGATAATACTTCTGCTGAAGCTAATGATAATGAGAGCACAGAAGAGAGTTTTAAGGATGCTTGGTGTAATGTTAAACAATAAGGTTTTGAAAATTTAGTATGTAAATAAAAGGACACCTTTTAGTAAGCTTATTAAAAAAAGTAATTAAGAAAATCCGGTTTACTAGTCTTGGTAAATTTGAATTTGGTGGTTTGAAGCATGAATTATATAAGACAAGCAACGATTAATGATTTAGTGAGAATAGCTGAAATATTTGTATTTAACTATAGGCTGAATTTTTATCCGATATTTCAAGAAGATACTTTCTATTTTGAAGAGTTAACAGTTTTTAATATGGTAGAAAGTTTTGCAAAAGAATTAGATAGCATATGGGTATATGATGATGGTGTAGTAAAAGGATTTATTCAAATCGAAAAACTAGAAGTGAAGAGATTATTTGTTGAACCTGTTCTTCAAGGGAAAGCAATCGGAACTGAATTGTTAGAATATGGAATAGCAGAAAGGGATGCAAATCATTTATGGGCATTAGAAAAAAATATAAAAGCAATAGCATTTTATAAAAGACATGGTTTTGACACGACAAATGAAAAGAAATATGAAGAAGGCACAACAGAGTTTCTTGTTCGTATGGAGAAATAAATCTCAGTTTGCTAAGCTCGGTAATTAGAATTTAAAAAACCGAATTATAAAAACAATGAGGGACATATAAAATATGAAATTGAAATTGAAATTAGAAAATATTGAATCGAAAAGAACTGAAGAACTGGCAAATTTAATCAGATCATACAATAGATCCAATAGAGAACCATCTAAAAGCGAACCACTTAATATTTATCTGGAAGATGAACAGGGCAATTTAAAGGCAGGAATGGTAGCGGAAACTTTTGGAAATTGGCTTGAGATTGAATATTTATATGTCAGTGATGATTTACGGGGACAAGGGATCGGTTCAAAAATTTTGAAAATGGCGGAAAGAGAGTCAAAAGAAAGAGGGTGTAAGTATTCATTTGTGGATACTTTTAATTTTCAAGCACCGAAATTTTATGAAAAGCATGGTTATAAAGAAGTGTTTGCATTGGAAAAATACCCTTATACAGGTGAGAGGTACTATTATACAAAAGAGTTATAATATAATGTAGTGTAAATGTTGTGGAGATAATTACGTAAAGTGGATTTTAAATCTTGGAAAGGATGAATACAGAATTTGAGAGAGCTTATACTGACTATGAAAAGAAATAAATTATATTTACTATTGTTTATGATGATTTTTATATTCTCAGGTTGCATGAGAAAAAATGAAAACATCACCACAAGTGAGGAAGCAGAAAGTACAATTATTGGAGATAATATTGTTGTAGAAGCTAATAATAATGAGAGCAAGGAAGAAAGCACTGAGGAAAGTGTTGTGAAACTTTCAGATTTTATAAATCCGGAAGGAAATACACTTTTTACCCGTTTTATTACTCCAAAGGGATATAAAAGAATGGGAGCAGCCGAGGGAAGCTTTGCGGAGTTTATAGGAAATTATTTGCTTGAGCCTAACGGTACTCATGTACATTACTTTGATAAAAGAGAAAAAGGCGGAGACGGTCACGCCGCAGTATTTTCTATGGAAGTGGCAGAAGAAGATTTGCAGCAGTGTGCAGACAGTATCATGCGAATATATGCCGAATATCTCTATAAAAGTGGTAAATATGATAAGATCAGTTTTCATTTTGTAGACGGCTTTGTATGCGACTTTAACCACTGGAAACAAGGATATAGAGTAAAGTTTGCGGATGATAAGCCTTATTGGGATCAGGTTGCTTCAGCTGATGACAGTGAAGAAACTTTCAAAAAATATCTACGAATTGTATTTGCATATTCATCTACTCTGTCTATGGAAAATGAGGCAAGACCTATAGATATATCAGAACTTAAGGTAGGGGATATTTTTATAAAGGGCGGAAGCCCAGGACATGTGGTGATGGTGGCAGATATATGTGAAAATGAATCCGGAAAAAAGGCATTTTTGCTGGCACAGGGATTTATGCCGGCACAAAGTTTTCATATAATAAAAAATCCTGCTCATAGTGAGGACCCATGGTATTATGAAAATGAGGTAAAATATCCCTTCAGAACACAGAATTACACATTTGATGAGGGGAGTTTAAAAAGGCTTGATTATTTAGATTAGCATTAAGTGAGGGTAAAAGCATTACATACTAATTATATAGTATATGTCTATTTCAATGTGAAATAAGTATTTTCAAATAGCAAATTTAAAAAGGTCGAAGTAGTCTATAGACTATATCGGCCTTTTTGAATATATAAGAGTTTGTATACAAGTGTAATATACTCTATTTTAATACTTAAGAATATGATAAGATAGATTAATTAAATGTTTAAATAATATTATAGAATTTAAATAGGATGGAGAATAAATAATGGCCGGAAAAAATAATACAAATATAGGTTTTGAAAAGCAAATTTGGGATGCCGCTTGTGTGCTGTGGGGACATATACCTGCAGCAGAATATAGGAAGGTTATTGTAGGTCTTATTTTTCTTCGCTATATATCAAGTGCGTTTGAAAGACGTTATGATGAATTGGTAAAAGAAGGTGATGGATTTGAAAATGATAGAGATGCATATGCAGAAGAAAATATTTTCTTTGTGCCTGAGGAAGCTCGTTGGAGTAAAATTGCATCTGAAGCTCATACACCTGAAATCGGTACAGTAATTGATGATGCTATGAGAGCCATTGAAAAAGAGAATACGACACTTAAGAATGTTTTACCTAAAAACTATGCTAATCCTGATTTAGATAAAAGAGTACTTGGAGAAGTTGTAGATTTATTTACGAATGAAGTGAAAATGGACGGGACAGAGGCCGGTAAAGATTTATTGGGTAGAACATATGAATACTGTATTGCTCAGTTTGCAGCATATGAGGGAACAAAGGGAGGAGAGTTTTATACACCTTCAAGTATTGTAAAAACAATTGTAGCTATACTGAAGCCATTTGATAATTGCCGAGTATATGATCCTTGTATGGGAAGTGGTGGCATGTTTGTGCAGAGTGAAAAGTTTGTACAGGCTCACAGTGATAACAGGGGAAATATTTCTGTTTATGGTCAGGAATCAAATGCAGATACGTGGAAGATGGCAAAAATGAACATGGCGATAAGAGGAATTGATGCAAACTTCGGTGCTTACCACGCAGATACATTTTTCAATGATCTTCATAAGACTTTAAAGTCGGATTTTATTATGGCAAATCCACCGTTTAATCTTTCAAATTGGGGTGCAGAAAAATTAAAAGATGATGTCAGATGGAAATATGGAATGCCACCGGCAGGAAATGCAAACTATGCTTGGATACAGCATATGATTCATCATTTAGCACCTAATGGCAAAATAGGATTAGTACTTGCCAATGGTGCATTATCATCTCAAACTTCAGGAGAGGGAGAAATAAGAAAGAGAATCATAGAAGATGATTTAGTTGAAGGTATTGTAGCTTTACCTACACAGCTTTTTTATAGCGTAACTATTCCTGTAACATTGTGGTTTATTACTAAGAATAAAAAGCAAAAAGGAAAGACTCTATTTATTGATGCCAGAAAAATGGGTTATATGGTTGATAGAAAACATAGAGATTTCACAGAAGGAATACAGGAAGACGGAAGTCTGGGAGATATTGATTTATTAGCAAAAACATTTGAGGATTTTCAAAATGGAGTATTGGAGGAAAAGAAAGGATTTTGTGCAATAGCTTCAATAGAAGATATAGCAAAGCAAGATTATATATTAACACCGGGTCGCTATGTAGGAATTGAAGAGCAGGAAGATGATGGAGAACCATTTGAGGAAAAAATGTCAAGATTAACTTCAGAGCTTTCTGATATGTTTAAAAAGTCCCATGAACTGGAAGAAGAGATAAGAAAGAAATTGGGGGCGATTGGGTATGAAATTTAAGACGGAGAAATTGGGTGATTTTTTATATGTAAAAGGAAGGATAGGATGGAAAGGACTTAAAAAAGACGAATATCTAAGTGATGGGGTTTATCGTATTATTAATGGAGAAGCATTAACTAAAGATGGTATTGATTGGAGTAAAGCAGGTTTCATTTCAAAAGAACGGTATGAAGAATCTCCAGAAATAATGCTTCAGAATGATGATATTTTAATATCTAAAGATGGGACAATAGGTAAGTTAGGGTTTGTTAGAAATTTAGAAAATCCATCAACTGTTGCATCAGGAATATTTGTATTAAGAAATTTGAAGCCGGAAATGATTAATATACGATTTATATATAATTATTTGTCTTCAGTTTATTTTAGAAATTATATTATTTCAAGAACGGAAGGCAGCGTGATTCCACATTTGTATCAGAAAGATTTTGTGGATTTATATTTTCCTTTGCCTTCCCTTAAAGAACAGAATAAAATTGTAGATGTTTTAGATACAATTTCATGTAAAATTGAAATTAATAAAATGATAAACAATAATTTATTAGAGCAAGTGCTAACGTTATATCGTAATAGATTTATCGATACCATCAACAACAAGCGAAGAATTTTCCGTGCTGACAAATACTTTGATATTTCTATCGGTAAAACTCCACCTAGAAAGGAGCCACAATGGTTTAGCACTAATCCTCAAGATATTACTTGGGTATCTATTTCTGATATGGGCACTTGTGGACTTTATATTAGCAGTAGCTCCGAGCAGCTAACAAGAGAAGCTGTTGAACGACATAATGTTAAAATCGTACCTGACAATACCATTTTACTTAGCTTTAAGTTAACAGTCGGTAGAATAGCAATTACAAATGGAGAAATGACTACCAATGAAGCTATTGCACATTTCAAAACTGACAAAAAGGAAATAAATGAATATCTATATTGTTATTTGAAGTGTTTTAACTACCAAACTATGGGTAGTACATCATCAATCGCAACAGCCGTAAATTCAAAAATAATCAAAGGAATGCCTTTTGTTGTACCAACCGATGATGAACTAATAGATTTTCATAGCGTAGCTGCTCCAATATTTGCCAAGATAAAGGCTAGTCAAACCGAAAGTAAAAACTTGACAGCAGTCAGAGATATATTACTACCTAAACTTATGTCCGGCGAACTTGATGTCTCAAACATCGACATTTAAGCCGCTAATAGACTCGAAAACTGCTCCGCAGTTTCCTCGTTACCACCTCTGTCAGACACCTTGCCGTCCGTATGCAAGTATTCGTCCGTCTTCGGTGTCTGCCTACGCTGCTTCGCAGCTATCCGTGCGTTGCACGGATGAATCGGTAAATTATTGTTTGATATATAACCTATAACTCTTGTGGGTGGAAAGAGCTAATATAAGGGGACTTCCGCCCCGCAGTCGTTCTCTAAGAAAAACAAAGGAGGATAGACTGTGAAACAAGATTTAATCAAAAATGTTGTTCAAGAAATGTTGCCATATTTGAACAATGCACAAAATGAAAAGTTGAGAGAAGTTTTACAATATACCTTGGCAAACTATGATGTAATAGAAAGGCAACAAAAAGTACAAACTTCTGAAAAGAGCTTTGTAGAATTGTTTTTATCAGCAAAACGTATAGAGGGTTGCTCCGAGAAATCTCTGAAATATTACAGGGCTACTATTGAAGCTATGCTTGAAAAAGTAGAAAAAGAAGTCAAACACATAGTTACAGATGATATAAGGGAGTACTTAACTGATTATCAGAAAAATAAAAATACAAGTAAGGTTACAATAGATAATATCCGACGTATTCTTTCAAGTTTCTTTTCTTGGCTTGAAGATGAGGATTATATACTGAAGAGTCCTGTAAGACGAATACATAAAGTAAAAGCAGGGACAAATATTAAAGAGACTTATTCAGATGAATCATTGGAGCTTATGAGGGATAATTGTAAGGAAATCAGAGATTTAGCGATTATAGATATGCTTGCTTCAACAGGTATGCGTGTTGGTGAAATGGTGTTACTTAACAGGAATGATATTGATTTTAATGAGAGAGAATGTATAGTATTTGGTAAAGGTAGTAAGGAAAGAGTTGTCTATTTTGATGCTCGTACAAAGATACATTTAAAAAATTACTTGGAAAGCAGGGTAGATGATAATCCGGCACTATTTGTATCATTAAAAGCACCATACGAAAGATTGAAAATTGGTGGAGTTGAAGTGCGTCTAAGAGAATTTGGAAAACGGCTAGGAGTACAAAAGGTACATCCACACAAGTTTAGACGAACACTTGCTACTATGGCTATAGATAAAGGTATGCCAATCGAGCAGTTACAACAACTTTTGGGACATAGTAAAATAGATACAACCTTGCAATATGCAATGGTAAAGCAGAGTAATGTGAAAATTGCTCATAAGAAATATATTGGTTAGACAGGAAAATATATATGTGTAAATGGATTGAGTGTAAAATATCTGATATTGGTACAGTTGTTGGCGGTGCAACTCCGTCGACAAATATACATGAGAATTATGAGAATGGAACTATTCCTTGGATAACACCTAAAGATTTGTCTACATTCAGTGGTCGCTATATTCAGAGAGGGGAAAGAAACATTACTGAAGTTGGTTTGAAAAACTGTTCGACACAATTGCTACCAAAGAATACAGTGTTATTTTCGTCAAGAGCTCCTATAGGATATGTGGCTATTGCATCAAATGATTTATGTACAAATCAGGGATTTAAGAGTGTGATTCCGAATAAAAATATCGATCCAAATTTCTTGTATTATTTGCTTAAATATAATAAAGAGAGAATCGAAGGTATGGGAAGTGGAACAACATTTAAAGAAGTATCTGGAAATACAATGAAGAATATACCTGTTTATGTTCCAGAAGATAAGAAAGTACAAGAGAAAATTGCATCTATACTTGGTTCTATTGATGATAAAATAGAAGAAAATGAGAGAATAAACAATAATTTTGTATATTAGATGTCAAGGTTTGAGACATCAAGTTCGCCAGAAACTAGCTTTTTCAATAGCGAATCACGAATCTTTATCAAATGACAATTTTCATCGTAGTTATTTCGAATAGAAGAATCTATTGGTGAAACTATTGCTTCAAATTCATCAAGTTTTTTATTTGGTGGTATGATTATAGGCATTTCAATCAGTGATTTTTTATTAATTGAACCAAATACAGTACCTTCTCCATTAAAAACTTCCAACTGCTTTTTTAGAGAAGATATTGTATATAGTATAAATGATTGATGATTTGTTTTTGAGTGAGCTGCCGCAAGTCCACGACCGATACAACAGTCAGTATGAGCAACATTTAAGTCTCCGACAGGAGCACGAACACTTATTAAAGTGTCATTTGTGTAAGCCATTTGTTTTGGTTCGGTTGTATAAAGGCGAACAGTTGGGAATCGAAAGCTAAATTCGGCACGACCTTGAAAGAAAATTGTACCATTTTTATCTTCGTTATAGCTACTGCCACTTGGCGACTGTCCCATTGTAATATCAGCTATGTCACTCAATGTACCTTTAATACAATCTGAGCTCATATTATCAATAAACATTTGCTTATATATTGCACGTGCTTGCTGCTCTAAATTATTGTTTTACATATTATTAAGAATGTAAACCATCTTATTGACCTGCGGTCAATAAGCATCGCAAGTCTGTGACTTGCTCAATTATTGTTTTAAATATTATGAAATAAAGGAGAGTTTTATGTCTGGAGTATATACCGAAGCTGACTACGAAAACTCAATAATTGAATTATTTCAAAACACCTTGGAATATGAGTATATATATGGTCCGGATATTGAAAGAGATTTCTACAGTCCGTTATATGAGGATGTTTTGATGGATTCACTGCGCTATTTGAACAGGGATTTACCTGAAGATGCTATTTTGGAAGCAATATATAAACTAAAAAATATCGAAAACGGTGAGTTGGTTCAAAAAAATGCTACTTTTATGGACTATCTACAAAACGGTATATCTGTGAGATATTTTGCAGATGGGGAAGATCGCTCTGTAATTGTATACCTTGTTGATTATAAAAATGTAGAAAACAACTCATTTATAATCGCTAATCAGTGGACTTTTATTGAGAACAGTAACAAACGTCCGGACATTATTCTGTTTTTGAACGGTCTGCCGGTCGTATTGGTTGAGCTTAAGTCTCCGTCACGTGAAGAAACCAATGCTTCAGAAGCATATAGACAGCTACGTAACTACATGCAAGAAATTCCATCTATGTTTGTCTATAATGCCATATGTGTTATGAGTGATCAGTTGACTTCTAAAGCAGGAACTATCACCTCAGGTGAAGACCGTTTTATGGAATGGAAAACCAAAGATGGAGACTATGAAAACACACAGTATGCACAATTTGATACTTTCTTTGAGGGGATATTTCAAAAAGAAAGATTACTTGATATTATAAAGAATTTTATATGTTTTTCGAATGAGGGTATAAATAGTTTTAAAATTCTGGCAGGATACCATCAATATTTTGCTGTAAGAAAAGCTGTTGAGTCAACAAAAAAGGCTACTATAACTGACGGAAAAGGCGGTGTTTTTTGGCATACGCAAGGAAGTGGAAAATCTCTCTCAATGGTATTCTATGCTCATTTATTACAGGAAGCATTGGATAGTCCTACTATTGTTGTACTCACTGACAGAAATGACTTGGATGATCAACTCTATGGACAGTTTGCAAAGTGTAAAGACTTTTTGAGACAAGATCCTATGCAGGCAGAAAGTAGGGAAAATTTAAAAACTTTGCTTGCCGGAAGACAGGCAAATGGTATTATCTTTACTACCATGCAGAAATTTGAGGAGTCTTATGAGCCGCTTTCTGAACGTAATAATATTATAGTTATGGCAGATGAGGCACATAGGGGTCAGTATGGACTTGCAGAGAAAATTAAGATTGTAAAGAACGATGCCGGTAAGGAAGAGGCAAAGCGAGTTATCGGCACAGCAAGAATTATTCGTAATTCGCTGCCTAATGCTACGTATATAGGATTTACAGGTACACCTATTTCTTCTAAAGACAGAAGTACTCGTGAGGTTTTTGGTGATTATATAGATATATATGATATGACACAGGCTGTTGAAGACGGTGCAACAAGACCGGTGTATTATGAGAGCCGTGTTATAAAGTTAAATCTGGATCAAGAGATATTGGATAAGATTGACGCTGAATATGATTTGATGGCGCTTAATGCCGACAATGAAGTTATTGAAAAAAGCAAGCGAGAACTTGGTCAGATGGAAGCGGTGCTTGGAAATGACAATACAATAAATTCACTTGTCTGTGATATCCTTGAACATTATGGAAATAATCGAGAGAATCTGCTTACAGGAAAGGCTATGATTGTAGCATATTCACGTCCTATTGCTATGAAGATTTATAAGCGGATTCTGGAACTATACCCTGACTGGACTGAGAAGGTAGGAGTTGTTATGACATCCGGAAATAATGATCCGGAGGAATGGAGACAGATTATCGGAAACAAGCATCATAGGGATGAGCTTGCAAAGAAGTTCAAAGATAACAACAGCCCTATGAAGATTGCCATTGTTGTTGATATGTGGCTGACAGGATTTGATGTACCTTCTCTTGCTACTATGTATGTATATAAGCCTATGGCAGGACACAATTTGATGCAGGCGATTGCACGTGTAAACCGTGTTTTCCGTGATAAGGAAGGCGGATTGGTTGTTGACTATGTAGGTATTGCTACCGCATTGAAACAGGCGATGAATGACTATACATCCAGGGATAAAAAGAATTATGGGGATACTGATGTAGCAAAGGTAGCATATCCTAAGTTTATGGAGAAGCTAGCAGTGTGCCGTGATAAATTTTATGGATATGATTATTCTAAATTTCGAAACGGTACAGATCTTGAAAGAGCAAAGGCTATCAGTGGTGCTGTGAATTTTATTATTGGGAGAGAAAAGGTTGATGATAAGGACTCCTTTGTAAAGGAAGCTCTTATGCTTCATCAGGCATTATCACTTTGTTCATCCTTGGTTGATGAAGAAAGTAGATTTGAAGCGGCTTTCTTTGAGGCGGTCAGAGTGCTTGTTATCAGGCTTACTGTTACAGGTGTAGGAAAAAAGATTTCATTGCCTGAAATGAATGCGAGAATAAATGAACTTCTTAAGCAAAGTATTAAAAGTGATGGTGTGATAAATCTGTTCTCAGATATTAAAGAGGAGTTTTCTTTGTTTGATCCGAAGTTTCTTCAGGAAGTAGCTAATATGAAAGAGAAAAATCTTGCGGTAGAACTACTAAAGAAGTTGATATCAGAGCAGGTCTCTGTTTATCGTAGAACGAATGTGGTTAAGTCAGAGAAATTCAGCGATATTATGCAAAGGGCTATCAATTCTTATCTTAACGGCATGCTGACAAATGAAGAGGTCATAGAGGAGATGCTAAAACTTGCAAAACAGATTGCAGCAGACCAAAAAGAGGGTAATAAACTTGGGCTTAATGCTGATGAGCTTGCATTTTATGATGCATTGACAAAGCCACAGGCAATTAAAGATTTTTATGAAAATGAAGAGTTGATTGCAATAACAAAAGAGTTGACGGAAACGCTTAGAAAAAATAAGACGATTGACTGGCAGAAGCGAGAATCTGCAAGAGCAAAAATGCGTATGCTTATCAAAAAGCTTTTGAAAAAACACAAATATCCACCTGAGGGAATGGAAGATGCTGTTCAAACCGTTATGACACAGTGTGAGCTTTGGACCGACAATAACAGCTTTGAAGATAAACAAAATATCTATAGATATAATGCTAATACAGAAGAAGATCTGCAAATGGTTGCTGAAGAAGGTGTGAAATATAATACATAAATTGTAGTATCAAAATTAAATATTTACATAACTATACGAAAATGCTATACTATGGTTGCAACAAAATAAATTTACCCTGATGGGTATATACATATACACTTATTAAGAGTGACGGAGAGTTAAGGATCTGTGATGTCACGGCAACCCCTTTTAGGAAGGTGCCAACCTGAGCGAGAAATCGAGCAATGAGTGGAAACCTTAGTCCACCATTTGGTGGGCTTTTTTAGATATTAGCTTTTACAATATGGTTTATATTCTAAGGTTCATATATAAGTGTAAAAGAATAGGAGAAAAATGAAAGAAAGAAGACTTTTTACTTCAGAATCAGTTACTGAAGGACATCCTGATAAGATGTGTGATCAAATTTCAGATGCAATATTGGATGCATATTTAAGTGTAGACCCGGATTCAAGAGTGGCTTGTGAGACAGCTACAACTACCGGAATGGTACTTGTTATGGGAGAAATTACATCAAAAGCTACTGTAGATATCCAAAAGATAGTCAGAGAAACAGTTAGAGAGATAGGTTATGACAGAGCAAAGTTTGGCTTTGACTGTGATACTTGTAGTGTGCTTGTAGCACTTGATGAGCAGTCAAGTGATATAGCAATGGGTGTTGACAAGGCATTAGAGGTAAGAGAGCATATTGATAAAGAGGATGAGGATAATGGTGCAGGTGACCAGGGACTTATGTTTGGATATGCTACAGATGAAACAAAAGAGTTTATGCCATATCCAATATATCTTGCACATAATCTTGCAAAAAGACTTACACAGATAAGAAAGGACGGAACTTTAGGCTATTTAAGACCTGATGGAAAGACACAGGTTACAGTAGAGTATGACGAGGATGGAAAGCCTGTAAGAATAGATACAGTTGTTCTTTCTACACAGCATGATGATGATGTTACACAGGAACAAATACATAAAGATATAAAGAAATATGTATTTGATGAGATCATACCGCATGATATGGTGGATGAGCATACAAAGTATTTTATAAATCCTACCGGAAGATTTGTTATAGGTGGACCACATGGAGATTCCGGACTTACAGGTAGAAAGATAATAGTAGATACATATGGCGGTTATGCAAGACATGGCGGCGGTGCTTTCTCAGGTAAGGACAGTACAAAGGTAGACAGATCGGCAGCTTATGCGGCAAGATATGTGGCAAAGAATATAGTGGCAGCAGGACTTGCAAAGAAATGTGAAATACAGTTATCCTATGCTATAGGTGTGGCACATCCTACATCTATTTCAGTAGATACATTTGGAACAGGCGTAATAAGCGACAATGATATAGTTGAACTTATAAGAAAGCATTTTGACCTTAGACCTACTGCAATTATAAAAATGCTGGATCTTAAAAAACCTATATTCAAGCAAACAGCAGCATATGGACATTTTGGAAGAGATGATTTGGATCTACCATGGGAGAGACTTGATAAGGTGGAAGAGCTGAAGAAGGCAATTTAATGAAAGTCAGCTCCGGTTTATTTTCTGTATTTTGCCTTATAATAATTATACCGTCCATACTCCTTATATATAGTATGAATTATGATACTACAGGTAATATAGGCATTTGGTTTACAATCCTTGTAACTGTAATAGATATAGTAGCGGTTGTGATGTGGATTTGGATTTATAAAAGAATACTTATTCCACTTGATAAATTACAGATTGCTACTAAGAAGATAGCAGACGGAGACCTGGAATATAAATTAGACGAAAAAGATTTTTCTGAAATTCCTTTTTTATACCATGATTTTGAAAGAATGAGAATTAAATTGAAGGAAAATGAAGAGGAAAAAAGACTTTCTGATGATACTGCAAGAGAGTTGGTAAGTAATATATCCCATGATTTAAAGACACCACTTACGGCTATAAGAGGTTATGTGGAGGGAATACTTGATGGTGTTGCTTCATCACCTCAAAAGACAAAAGATTATCTGAATACAATATATAATAAGACAAACGATATGACATTATTGATTGATGAATTACTTTACTATTCACAGGTTGCAGAAACACATGTATCTTACAACTTTGCAAAAATAAATGTAAAAGAATTTTTTCAAGAATATGTAAAGGATTTGTACCTGGAATTAGAAACAATAAAAATAAAGTTTGTATATATAGAAAATATAGGTTCCGAAACTTATATATATATGAATAAGGAGCAAATAAAGCGGGCTTTGAACAATATAGTATCCAATGCTGTGAAATATATGGATAAGGAAAACCCTAAAATTCATTTTAGAGTAAGAGAAAGCATTGATGCTATATATATTGAAATCTCTGATAATGGCAGAGGTATAGATGAAAAAGATCTACCACATATATTTGATAGATTCTATAGAAGCGATGTATCAAGGAATACAAAGCTTGGAGGTAGTGGAATAGGTCTGTCTATTGTAAAAAAGGTAATAGAAAATCATGATGGTAGGGTTGTAGCTAAGTCAAAGTCTGGCATTGGAACACAGATAAGCATAGAGCTAAAGAAGTAGGAGATATAAAATGGGCAAAGTTCTTATAATAGAAGATGAAGTCAGCATAGCTGAGCTGGAAAGGGATTATTTAGAAATATCCGGCTTTGAGGTTGATATTTCAACTGATGGAAAAGAAGGACTTGAAAAAGCATTGAGTGAAGATTATGAGCTGGTATTGCTGGATTTGATGTTGCCCGGAGTGGACGGATATGAAATATGTAAGCAGATAAGGGCGATGAGAGAGATACCTATTATTATAGTCAGTGCAAAAAAGAATGATATTGACAAGATAAGAGGCCTTGGACTGGGAGCAGATGATTATATGACAAAGCCATTTTCTCCAAGTGAGCTTGTGGCAAGAGTAAAAGCACATATTGGAAGATATGACAGGCTTGTTGGAGTGTCATCTTCAGATAAGGATATTATTGAAATTAGAGATTTGAGGATTGATGCAAGCTCCAGAAGGGTTTGGGGATATGGCAATGAAAAGACATTGACTGCCAAAGAATTTGATATATTATATTTTCTTGCTAAACACCCAAACAAGGTGTATTCAAAAGAAGATCTTTTTAAGGAAGTCTGGGGACTTGAGTCAATGGGAGATATATCGACAGTTACCGTTCATATCAAAAATATCAGAGAAAAAATAGAACTGAATAGCTCCAAACCTCAATTTATAGAAACTATCTGGGGAGTGGGATATAGATTTAAAGGATAAGAATAAAGGGGCCGGCACAAATGTCAGTCCCTATTTTATACTATAAAATATTCTATAAAAAATACCAAGGTACAGCATAGCAGTGCCACTTTGAAGAGATTTGCTCCAAACCATGCTGCTATAATTCCAATAATAAAGCTAATCATTGCTGATGTTTTGGACATAGTAGCATTCAATATGGCAGGAAATGTCATTACAGAGAGAGTCACATATGGGACATAGTATAAAAATGATCTTATGAATGTGTTTTTTAATTTTTTTCGTATAAGTGTAAGGGGTAAAAGCCTTATCATATAGGTAACTGTAAACATAATAAAAATATAGGTCCATTTATTCATTGGTGGCTCCGTTCTTTAAGGGGAAGAATATTGCTCCAAAGGCAGATATTATAATTGTTAAAATGATGGTCTTTATCCCCTCAGATATATGGAAAAATTCAAAAGAAAAAATATAACTGAGAGTAAAGCTTGTAATAACAAGCGAAAGTATTATCCTATCGGTTTTGGCAGCGGGTATGATTATTGCAATAAACATTCCATAAAGTGCAACACTGAAAGCAGAAACTAAACGTAGAGGTAATATATTTCCGGCTATAGCGCCAAAGAATGTACCAAAAGTCCAGGCAGGTGAGGCAGAAAGCATTACACCGAAGGTATAGTACGGATTTATATCTCCCGGTCTTGCAATAGACACAGCGAAAACTTCATCTGTAAGCATATGTGCCATTATAAAGATGTGGTGAAGTGGGGTATCCTTTCGTATTCTTTGACTCATTGCAATGCTCATCAAAAGATATCTGGCATTAGCTATAAGAGTAATGATGGCTATTTCCATATATGATGAAGAAATGGCTATCATTGAAAATCCTGCATATTCTCCAGCTGAGGCATTATTTAGAAAACTTGCGATAAGTCCCTGGAATGGAGATAATCCTGATTTGGTAGCCATAATACCAAGTGAAAAGGATACTGCAAAGTATCCTAAAGCTATGGGTATACCATCTCTAACACCAAGAAAGAAAATATCTTTATTTTTGTTAAATCTATATTCCATAAATGTCCTTTCAAGAAAAAGATAATGGTATTATTGTACTACAAAAGTTAAAATTCAACCAGATGTCTACAATAGAATTGTCTTTATTATAAAAAAATGTTATGATTAAGTATCTTAGATATGTTGTGAACAAAAAATGACAGATTTAGGACATAGTAAAATATATTTATAAACTACGAAAAGTATTTATTATTTCATAGTTAAGTATAAAGTCTTTGGACGATAAATGATTGGAGGGTTATATGAACAAAGGTCAAATCAATACAAATCTTGGTCAGATAAGCATAAATCCGGATGTTATTGCATTCTATGTAGGAATGCAGGCAGTTGAATGCTTTGGTATAGTGGGTATGGCAGCAGTTTCTGTTACAGATGGTATCGCAAGACTTTTAAAGAGAGACAGTCTAACAAAGGGTATCAATGTAAAGATAGAGGATAATAAGTTGATCTTAGATTTTCATATCATAGTTGCATATGGTCTAAGTATCAGTGCGATAACTCAAAATCTGATAGAAACTATTGAATATAAGGCAGAAAAATTCACTGGAATGGAAGTAAAGAAAATAAATATATTCGTAGAAGGTGTACGAATCATAGACTAAGGAGGATTTTTTGTGAATCTAGAGCAGATTGATGCACAATCACTAAGAAGTGCTTTTATAACCGGAGCAAAAAGCTTAGAGGCTAAAAAGGAGTGGATAAACGAACTGAATGTATTCCCGGTTCCTGATGGTGATACCGGTACAAATATGACAATGACCATAATGTCAGCGGCAAAGAGTTTAGCAGCGGAAGAGAGCAATGATATTGCTACTATGTGTAAGGCTATAGCACAAGGTTCATTACGTGGTGCGAGGGGAAACTCAGGTGTTATATTGTCACAGCTTTTTAGAGGTGCTGCAAAAATTTTAAAAGAAGCTCCGGCTATAGATGTATTTGAGTTGGCACTCGCTTTTGATAAGGCAAGTGAGACTGCATATAAGGCAGTAATGAAGCCTAAAGAAGGTACAATACTTACAGTAGCAAGGGCTATGGGAGAAAAAGCACTTGAGATACATGATCAACATGATGATGTTATAAGTTTTTTGGAAGCAGTATTGGCATATGGTGATGATACTTTGCAAAAAACCCCTGAAATGCTACCGGTACTAAAGAAAGCCGGAGTAGTCGACTCAGGTGGTCAGGGTCTTATGGTTATACTTCATGGTATACTTGAAGGACTTAAGGGAAATGTTATAGAACTTGGTGATGTGGTGCTCTCAAGTAAGTCTGAAAGTGTAAGCACTGCTGCAAGAGAGGATATTGACACTGCAGATATTAAGTTTGGATATTGCACAGAATTCATAATAAATTTAAACAAGGAATTTACAAATAAGGATGAAGAAGAGTTCAAGGGATTTTTGACATCAATAGGGGATTCTTTGGTATGTGTATCTGATGATGAAGTTGTGAAGGTGCATGTTCATACAAATGATCCGGGTCTTGCTATACAAAAAGGTTTGACCTTTGGTGAGCTGACAAATCTAAAGATTGACAATATGCGTGAAGAGCATAGAGAAAGAGTTATCAAGGGAGTTGATAAAATACTTGAGACTCAGAACGAGAAAAAGAAGATGGGAGTTATAAGCGTAAGTGCAGGAAGTGGACTCACATCTATTTTTAAGGATATAGGTGTGGATGTAGTGGTAGAAGGCGGTCAGACCATGAATCCAAGTACAGAGGATATCTTAAATGCTATTGACAATCTGAATGCAGAAACTATATATATATTGCCAAATAATAAGAATATTATATTGGCGGCTGAACAGGCATCAAAGATAGTAGAAAACAAAAAGGTGGTAGTAATACCTACAAAGACTATACCGCAGGGTATTACTGCAATGATAAGTCTGTCTGAGGAAAGAAGTGTTGATGAAAATACAGAAAGCGCTAAGGAAGAGATTGCAAATGTAAAATCAGCACAGATTACATATGCTGTAAGAAATACTACTATAGATGATGTTGAAATACATGAAAATGATGTCATGGCATTGGGGGATGATGGAATAATAGGAGTAGATAAGAGCATAGATGGAGCAGTAGATAAGGCATTATCAAACATGGTTGATGAAACAAGCGAATTGGTAAGTCTTTATTATGGTGCTGATGTAAGCGAAGAAGATGCAAACAAGTTATGTGATGAATTGGTTAGTAAGTATCAGAATGTAGAGTTTGAACTACATAATGGTGGACAGCCGGTTTACTATTATTTCATATCTGTAGAGTAAGTGAGTGTAACTAGCTTGTCAAATCGTAGATTTGATGAGCTAGTTAAAACTTTGTAAGGAGGTCGCTTGATAGATATATCTGTAAAAAATATGAAGGGTGTGGGAGCAAAAACAGCAGAATATTTGGATAAATTAGGTATAGGTACTATCAGGCAACTTCTAAAACACTATCCGATAAGATACTTAGAGTACAAGCCACCCACAAAAATTGCAGAGGTAAATAGGGACGAAGAGATAGTCATAAAGGCTACAATAAGCAAGAATATATCTCTTACCGGAAGCAATAAGAAAATAGCAACAACGAAGTTAACCGACTATATAGATGTAATAGATGTGATATGGTACAATTCACCTTATTTGAGGGCTACCTTAAAGCAGGGCGAAAGCTATGTCTTTGTAGGAAGATTTTCAAAAAGGAGTAAAAACACATTAGAGCATCCGATTGTATATACAATAGAGGAATATGAAAAGAAAATAGGCGGATTTAAGCCGGTATATGCTCTAACAGCCGGTATAAATAACAACGCAATGGAAAAGCTTATAAAACTAAGCTTTGATTATATTGATGATAAGGATTTTGAAGAATACTTACCACAGAGTATTTTGGAAAAGTTTCTGCTTGAGAGCAGAATATTGGCTATAAGAAATATTCACAGTCCAAAGAACAAGTCAAAACTTTTTGAGGCAAAAAAGAGATTGGCTTTTGATGATTTTTTTAGATTTTTATATGGTATGAATCTTCTTAAAAATAAAAGACTAAGAATAAAATCAAAAAATATAATATCTAATGAAGTCAGATATGTGGAAGAAATAAAAGCTGTCCTGCCATTTAATTTGACAAAATCACAGGAAAATGTGATAGAGGAAATTTTAAATGATATGTCAAGTGGGATAGTTACCAATAGATTAGTACAAGGAGATGTAGGCTCGGGAAAAACAATAGTTGCACTGATTTGCTTATATCTGGCTGTAAAATCAGGATTTCAAGGTGTTGTAATGGTGCCTACTGAAGTTTTGGCAAAACAGCACTTTAAATCAATGTCTGAGATTTTAAATAAACTTGAAAATCCACCCCAAATAGGAATATTAACAGGTTCTATGACAAAGAAAGAACATCTGATTGTCTATGAAAAAATAGAAAAAGGAGAAATAGATATTGTTATAGGTACACATGCTCTGTTAGTGGAAAATGTAAAGTTTAAAAAACTTGGATTAGTTGTGACAGATGAACAACATAGATTTGGAGTAAGGCAAAGAAGCACTCTTTCAGATAAGGGAGAGGATGTGCATGTACTTGTAATGTCTGCGACTCCAATACCCAGAACACTTGCAATCATACTTTACGGTGATTTGGATATCTCTACAATTGAAACTAAGCCGGTGGGAAGACTTCCTATAAAAAATGCTGTAATTACAGAAGAAGACAGGGAAAAAGCCTACAAACATATATTATTAGAGATAAAAAAAGGACATCAGTCATATATAATATGTCCAATGGTGGAGGAAAGTGAAAATATAGAAGCAGAAAATGTCTTAGACTATGGTAAGAAAATTGCAGATAAATTTTCACAAAATTGTAAGGTTGAAGTGTTGCATGGGCGAATGCATCAAAAAGAAAAAGATGATATAATGTCTCGGTATTTAAATAAGGAGATAGATATCTTAGTATCTACAACAGTTATTGAAGTAGGTGTGGATGTACCAAATGCTACGGTTATTATGATTGAAAATGCTGAACGGTTTGGACTTGCAACTTTACACCAGCTTCGAGGTAGAGTCGGCAGAAGTGAATTACAATCATATGCTATCTTTGTTAGGACTTCTAATTCCAATATTGCAAAAAAGAGATTGGAAATAATAGGAAATTCAAATGATGGATTCTATATTGCATCCAGAGATTTGGTTTTACGAGGTCCGGGAGAGCTTTTCGGTTTGGCACAAAGCGGTGAACTGGATTTTGGCATTGCAGATATATACAATGATAATGATATATTTGATATGGCAAAAAAAGCTGTAGATATGATACAGTGTGGGGACATGGGAGATGAGGAAATGGAAAAGCTTGAGATAAAAATAAATAACTACATGGATTTGCATTATAAAAAGTTAGCACTTTGATAGGAGTAGTATGTCTGAGAATAAACAACAACCTAAAAAAAGAGGTAAGAAAGAGAAAAAAGGAAATAAGTTCGCCCTTGGTTTTGTATTGGTCGGTATTGTAGTAATTGTAGGCGCATATACAGTTAAGGCGAATACATATAGAACAAAGTTTTTTCCAAATACAGTAATTAACGGTATAGATGCTTCTGAGAAAACTGTAGAAGAAGTAAGACAGGTTATGTCAGATCAAATAGACAATTTTGAAAGTACAATAAAGTCAAGGGATAACAATGCTGAAATAATAAAGGGTAGAGATGTAGGTCTGGCCTTTGTAGAGGATTCCTCACTGGAGGAATTGCTAAAAGAACAAAATAGCATGGCATGGATTACCAATATGAATGATAAAAAGGATCTGAAGATAAATTCTTCATTTAAAGTGGATCCTGAAAAGTTTGAAACCACGGTATCAAAACTTAGAGCATTGGATGAAACTAAGTTTATTCAACCTGAAGATGCAAAGATTTCAGAGTTTGTTCAAGGCTCAGGATATTCTATAATTCCTGAGGTAGAGGGTAATGCACTTGATATTGATAAGGCTAAGGAATATATAAAGAGTCAGCTCTTGGTTTTGAACAACGATATAAATCTTGACTTTGAGGATAATGATATATATATCAGACCGGCAAAAAGGTCAGATGATCCGACTCTTAATCTTACACTCAATAATTTGAATAAGTATATATCTGCAAGGATTTCATATGAGAAGCTTAATGTATTAAATGGTGACACTATACATAAGTGGTTGACTGTGAATAATGATGGCTCTGTTAGTATATCAGATGAGGGAATATCATCATTTGTAAAGACTATAGCAAGTGCCTATAATACTTCAGGAAAGTCAAAAACTTTAAAGACTTCATATGGTCCTACAGTTACTATTACCGGAGGCACATATGGCTGGAAGGTAGATGAAGAAAAAGAAAAGGCTACTATCAGATCTCTTATAGAAGCCGGAGAAACTACAACAAGGGAACCTGAGTTTTCAAGGAAAGCGGCATCACATGGAAGTAATGACTATGGTAATTCATATGTGGAATTAAACTTGACAGCCCAGCACTTGTTTGTAATAAAAAATGGAACTAAAGTTCTTGAAAGTGATTTCGTATCCGGAAATGTTTCAAGAAACTGGACTACACCTCCGGGTGCATTTCCACTTACATATAAAACAAGAAACGCAACTTTAAAGGGTGAGGGATATTCAACACCTGTAAGCTATTGGATGCCTTTTAACGGAGGTATAGGTTTCCATGATGCTCCATGGAGAAGTGCATTTGGTGGACAAATATATAGGACATCAGGTTCACATGGTTGTATAAATTTACCTCCTGCCATAGCAAAACAATTATATGAATATGTGGATATAGGCTTCCCGGTATTATGTTATAATTTAGAGGCAGCACCTGCTACACCGGCTCCGGAAGAGACAACAGCTGCAGGTGAAAGCACCGGTGCCGGTACCGAAAGTACTGTAGAGGAAACTGTAGAACCTATTACAGTTGTAGGAGATGATAATAAACCTACTGTTGAAATAGGGCAGTAATAGGTGAGCAATGAGAGTTATTTCAGGAACTGCCGGAAGTTTAATATTGAAGACACCAAAGGGAGACTCTACAAGACCAACTACAGACAAGATTAAAGAAACTTTATTCAATATAATTTCAAATGAATTGTATGATGCCACTTTCCTGGATTTATTTGCAGGAAGTGGCGGAATAGGTATAGAGGCTTTAAGTAGGGGTGCAAAAGAAGCTTACTTTTGTGATATTGATAGAGAAGCTATAGAATGCATAAGACAAAATCTTATACATACTAAGTTGATAGATAGAGCTACGATTCTAAAGGGAAGCTATGAAGCAAATTTGGAAAAGCTGAAGAATCTTGGTAAAAGATTCGATATTGTTTTTATTGATCCACCATATCAAAAGGGCTTTGAGGATAAATGTCTGGAGATTTTGATAAATTCCACATTGATTGATGAGCATACATTAGTTATAATTGAAGAAGATTTTAAGACTGATACAACACATTTATCAAAGGATTGGTATATAGATAAGGTCAAAGAGTATAAGTCTAATAAACACATTTTTATACATAAGCGAGGGTGACTATGGCTAAAGCTATTTATCCGGGGAGTTTTGATCCTATTACTAACGGACACATTGATATTATTGAGAGATCTGCAAAAATGTTTGACAAGGTCATTGTGGGAGTTTTGATCAACTATACTAAAGATCCGCTTTTTACACCATCTGAGAGAGTAGATATGATAAGAGGGGTAATAGGACATTTACCAAATGTTGAGGTTTTAGAATTTGACGGACTATTGGTGGATTTTGCTAAAGAACAAAATTGTAATATTTTGGTCAGAGGGCTTAGAGTTATAACTGATTTTGAATATGAATTACAGTTAGCTCAGACAAATAAAATAATTGCACCTAATTTAGAGACTGTTTTTCTTAGTACAAACTTGAAGTATTCATATCTAAGTTCAAGTATTGTAAAAGAAATAGCGGTATATAATGGTGATATCAGTCATTTTGTAAGAGAAGAGATAAGAGAAAAGATTATGGAAAGACTGACTGAAAAAGGTTTGAGGAGAGACCATGAGTAGAATTGAACAGGTAATAACAGAGATAGAGGAGTTTGTAGATAATTGTAAAACTGCTACACTATCCAATTCTATAATAAAAGTAAATAAAGAAGAACTTAAGGCGTTATTGGACGAATTGAGGCAGGAAATACCTGAAGAAGTTGCGGCATCACAAAAGATAATCAGCAATCAAGAAGATATAATGATGGCAGCTAAAAACAAGGCAGAAAAGAATTTAATGGATGCTAAGCTTGAGGCTGACAGGATAAATGAAGAAGCAAAAAGAAGAGCTGATGCTATTATACTAAGTGCAAAAAAAGAGTCTGATGTCATAATGGCGGAGGCAAATAAGCTGAAATCTCAACTTGTAAATGAGAATCAAATCATGCAAACAGCATATGAAGAATCTGATAAGATAAAACAGTATGCAAGTATGGAAGCTAATAGAATTGTATATGAGGCAGTAAATGAGGCGAACAACATAAGAAAGTCGTCTATTGCTTATGCGGATGATCTGCTTCAAAGTATTAGGGAAATAATTTCAGGTACTATGCGTGACAGCCAAAATAAATTCAACCAGTATGTGAATTCATTGCAATCATATACAGATGAAATAGATAAAAACAGAAGGGAACTTGAAGTTAGTATTGTTCCGGTAAATCCAAACACAGGGGAATAATTTCGGGGCTGTTGCTTGCAACAAGCCCTTTTTTGCGTAATAACTAATTTAATATTGAGGTATATATGATACAGGAAAAGGATTTACCAATAGGCTATAAAACTGCTATGAAAGATCTTCTAAAGGAAGATTATGATGCATATATCCGGTCTTTAGATGAAAAGCCATATGTGGGTATAAGAACAAATTTGCTGAAATTGACTCCGGAGAGACTTAAAGAAATTTTGGATAGAGATTTTATAAGTATACCATGGGTGGAGGAAGGTTTTTATTTTGAAGAAGAAAAGGGTGTACTGACAACATCAACATTAAGCGAAGATGATAAGATAAAAAGTATTTCTAAGAATCCATACTATTTTGCAGGACTTTATTATATACAGGAACCTTCGGCTATGACACCTGCAATGATGGCAGGAATAAAACCTGGAGATAAGGTTTTAGATCTTTGTGCTGCACCGGGAGGAAAATCCACACAGGCGGCATCATACC